>NZ_LQIH01000038.1:0-18151 GCF_001499835.1 Mycolicibacterium novocastrense | reverse complement strand
CGTTCCTTGAGCGCCTGGTAGATCAACGGCGCCGTGCCACCGAACATCGAGTTCGCCAACGCGTAGCCCACACCCACTCCGAGCGCCCGAACGTGCACCGGGAACAGCTCCGACTTGACCAGCGCGTTGATCGAGGTGTAGCCGGTGAGGATGATGTATCCGACCGCCACCAACAGGAAAGAGGTTAGCGGCGAACGTGTTTCGGGCAGGTACGTGATCAGGATGTAGGTGTAGACCAGCCCGCCGAAGCCGAACCACAGCAGCAACGGTTTGCGTCCGACCTTGTCGCTGATCATCCCGCCGACCGGCTGCAGCAACATCAGGAAGATCAGGCCGACCAGATTGATCCACGTGCCCGTCATACCTTCGCCCTTGTAAGCGGTCTTCACGATCGCCGGCGCGTTGACGCTGTAGGTGTAGAACGCGACGGTGCCGCCCATGGTGATCAGGAAGCACAGCAGCAGCGGTTGCCAGTAGCGGGTGAACAACTCGCGCATGGAGCCGGCGCCCTTGTCCTCGCCGGCTTTGGTCGCCTCGATGACGTCCTCGGACAGCGACTCGTCCATGGTGCGGCGCAGCCAGAACACCACCACCGCCGCGACCCCACCGATCGCGAACCCGATGCGCCAGCCGAAGTCGTGCAGCTGGTCCTCACTGAGGAACGCGTCGAGCACCAATAACGTGAACTGCGCCAGCACATGTCCGCCCACCAGCGTGACGTACTGGAAGCTCGAGAAGAAGCCGCGGCGCTCGCGGGTCGCGGCCTCGGACATGTAGGTCGCCGACGTGCCGTACTCACCCCCGGTCGCGAATCCCTGTACGAGGCGGGCGAGCACGAGGACGATCGGCGCGGCGACCCCGATCGTCGCCTGCGATGGCACCAACGCGATCACCATCGAACAGAACGCCATCAGCGACACACTGACCGTCAGCGCTGCGCGCCGGCCCCGCCGGTCGGCGAACCGTCCGAAGAACCACGACCCGACGGGGCGCATCACGAAGGTGACCGCGAAGATCGCATACACGTACACCGTCGAGTTCTTCTCGGACTCGTCGAAGAACTGCGCTTCGAAGTACGAGGCGAACACCGTGTAGATGTAGACGTCGTACCACTCGACGAGGTTGCCCGACGAGCCACGGATCGTGTTCCACACCGCCCGCCTGGTCTGGGCAAGGAGTCGACCGCGGCGGTTGCGCTTCGGTGGTCGGTACGGTCATGGACGGACACGGTATCCGACGGAGCAGCCGGTCGGATGGATGTTGTTCATGGTGCAAGGGGCGAGATTGCACTCAGGGTCGTGGTCGGTCGCGAACAGCCCTCAGTGCTATCTCGTGCGTAGGCGCTCGCGGGCATCCACCCGCTCCCGCTGCGGGACGACGACGTACCTCGGGTCACGCGTCGACGCCACGCCCGCCTCGAACACCCCGAACCGCTGCAGCGCACTGCCCACGAGCAGCGCCGCCCCCGACGCGACCATCGCCGCCCGGTTGCGCCCGAGCGCCGCACCGACGGCTCCCCCTACGGTCAGCACCTCCGCTGCCTGACGCAACCGGTGCGGCCGTCCCGTGGTGTACGCCTCGCCTTCCACGCCCAGCCGCCGCTCCATCACCCGCGACGCCGCCACCTCCATACCCGCGCCCAGCACTGCCATCCGCCGCGCCGGACCGGTCTCGTCGTATGGCGCCAGCAACATCCCGAGCCCGGCGCCGCTGGCCGCCGCCGAACCCGTGAACACGAACGGCAGATACGGGTGGGCCTCCCGCCATGCCGGAACCGCCGTCTGCGACAACAGAACTGCCGTGTACGACGCCACTGCAGGGGCCGTTCCCGCCGCCCACAGCCCAGCTGGTCGCGCGGCCCGTTCCACCAGGCGGCCCACCGCTGTGCGGCGCAGCCGACGCGGCATCAGCTCGGCTACCGCAATCACGCCCGAGCCCGGGCCGTACGCCGAGAGGATCCATGTCCCCATGCTCATCGGCGAGCTCGGCTTGGCCACCCGCAGCATGTGATGGAACCGCTCCGGTCGCCCCAAGTCGGCGATCAGGAAGTACAGGCTCGCCAAAATGCTGACCAGCGAACCGATTCGGGTCACCTTGCGCAGCTCGGTCCGCCCCGTCAGGTCCGCTCCCGCCGCGAGCATCGCCGAGCCGCCGGACAGCCCGCCGCAGAACAGGTACGCCGCGATCCGCCAGTCCCATACCGGGCTCTTGAGGATCTGTTTGCCGTAGTAGGAGCGGAACTCGGCCTTCGGCACGGCGAGTTGTTCGCGGGGCATCAGTTCCGCCTTCCGAAGAACGAGGACACCGCGATACCGACCATCGCCGTCGCCGCCATTCCCGCGTAGCGCCACATCGCGCCCATGTCGCGTGTCGGCACCACCGGGTCCGGTGGCAGCCCGTACACCTCGGGTTCGTCGAGCAGTAGGAAGAACGCGCCGTCGCCGCCGACACCGTCGTTGGGATCCTCGCCGTACAGCCGCGCCTCGGTGATGCCGCGTTCGTGTAACTCGTTGACACGCAGGGCCGCTCGTTCACGCAGTTCGTCGAGCACGCCGAACTGGATGGAGTCCGTCGGGCACGCCTTCGCGCAGGCCGGCTCCAGCCCGTCGCGCAGCCGGTCGTAGCACAGCGTGCACTTCCAGGCACGGCCGTCGCCCTCCCGCCGCTCGATCACCCCGTACGGGCAGCCCGACACGCAGTATCCGCAGCCGTTGCAGATGTCCTGCTGCACAACGACGGTCCCGAACTCGGTGCGAAACAGCGCGCCGGTCGGGCACACATCGAGGCACCCGGCGTGGGTGCAGTGCTTGCAAACATCGCTGCTCATCAACCAACGGAAGTCCTGGCGGGTCTCGGCGCTCATCGTGTCACCGGGCCGCTCGAAGCCGGGCATGCCCAGGTCGACGCGTTCCCGCGAGGGCTGCTCGATGAACGCGACGTGCCGCCACGAATTCGCGCCCAGCTCACCGGTGTTGTCGAACGACATGCCCAGCAAGTTGTAACCGTCCCCATCCCCGGAGACCGGAACCTCGTTCCACTCCTTGCACGCGACCTCGCACGCCTTACAGCCGATGCACACCGACGTGTCGGTGAAAAAGCCCATCCGCGGCGGGTGTTGGCCGTACCCCGCATCGGCGGCCACGTCGTCGAGGGGGCCGTAGAAGCTGTTGTGGCTCATGGCTGCTCCTCGGTGTGGTCTTCCGAGGGCCCAGTGGTGTCCAGGTTGGTACCCGTCTCGGGCGTGATGCGCGCACGCTCGCGGTACATCGCGATGTATTGCAGCAGCGCCGGTCCCCGCGGCCGCCGCCCCGGCTGGATGTCACACGTGGCGACCTTGCTCTCCTGAATGAACACGTTGGGATCGGCCACCACACCGAGCAGGTCGTTGACGACGTCTCCGTCGATCAGCCCGACGCTGCCCCAGTGGTACGGCATCCACACCTGATGCACCACCCGGTCCTCGACCCGCAGCGGCCGCATCCGATCGGTCACGAACACCCGCGCGTCGACCGCCGAGCGGCTGGTCACCACGTGCGCCCATTCCATATGTGCCAGACCGCGTTCGGCCGCCAGTTCCGGTGACACCTCGACGAACAGGCCCGGCTGCAGCTCGGACAGGTACGGCAGTTGGCGGCTCATCCCGCCGGCCGTGTGGTGCTCGGTGAGCCGTGCGGCGGTGAAGACGTAGGGGAACACGTCGCCGTGCAACTCCGGCGGTGACGGGTTCGACGGGTTGTCCGCGCGCCCGTACACCTTGCGCGCCGGGTTGCCCTGCTGCCTGTAGAGCGCATTGGCCATCGGCGACTCGTGCGGTTCGTAGTGCGTCGGCAACGGACCGTCGAGCACCCCGTTGGGCGCGAACAGCCATCCCTTGCCGTCGGCCTGCATGACGAACGCGTCGACACCACTCAGCGCGTCGACACCCACTGCGTCAGAGGGCGGTTCGTAATCCGGCGGCTTGTTCTTCTCGAAGTCCGGGACGTCGTAGCCCGTCCACTCCTCTTTGTCGGCATCCCACCAGACCAGCTTCTTGCGCTCACTCCACGGCCTGCCCTGTGGGTCGGCAGAGGCGCGGTTGTAGAGCACGCGGCGGTTCATCGGCCACACCCAACCCCATTGGGAGTCGTCGTGCGGCTCCCGCCGGGCCGCCTGGTTGACCTCGTCGGCGTAGACGCCGCTGTAGATCCAACATCCACACATCGTCGAGCCGTCGGCCTTCAACGAGAGATAGTTGTCGACGGCGCGACCCGTCGTCAGGTCGACGCCGCTGATGCGCCGGAGCACGTCGTCGGCTGACGGCTCGTCACCGTCCAGTCGGTAGTCCCACGACAGGTCCAGCACCGGCCGGTCCCGTTCATCGGTTGAGCCGGCAAGCTTTTCGCGCAGAATCCGACCCAGGTGGTAGAAGAACCACAGCTCGGATCGGGCGTCGCCGGACGGTTCGACCGCCTGTTCGCGCCACTGCAGCTTGCGCTGCGTCTGGGTGAATGTTCCGGACTTCTCGACGTGCGAGGCGGCGGGGAACAGGAACACCTCGGTGCGGCAGGTTTCCGGGTCGATCTCGCCGGTCTCGATCTCCGGGGCGTTCTTCCAGAACGTCGCGCTCTCGATCTCGACCAGGTCGCGCACGACCAGCCAGTCCAGGTTGGCCATGCCGAGGCGCTGCAACCGTCCGTGCGCCGACCCGACCGCCGGGTTCTGCCCCAGCAGGAAGTAGCCGAACACGTTGCCGTCGACCATGTCCATCACCGTGCGGTAGGTGCCGTGGTCGCCGTTGATGCGGGGCAGGTAGTCGAAGCAGAAGTCGTTGTCGGCGGTCGCGTGTTCGCCCCAGTACTCCTTGAGCAGCGACACCATGTAGGTATCGGCGTTGTGCCAGAAGCCTTTCTGGTTGCGGCCGCGGATGTCGTCGACGTACTGCTGCAAGGTTTCCTGACCGGCGTGCGGCATCGCGAGGTACCCGGGCAGCAGGTTGAACAGCGTCGGCACGTCGGTCGAGCCCTGGATGCTGGCGTGCCCGCGCAGCGCGAACACGCCCCCGCCCGGTCTGCCGATGTTGCCCAGCAGCAGTTGGATGATCGCGCCGGCACGGATGAACTGCGAGCCCATCGTGTGCTGGGTCCACCCGACGCTGTACACCAGCGCGCCGGTCCGGTCGCGCCCGGAGTTCTCGGCCCACGCCCGCGCGATGTCCAGGAAGTCCTCGGCGGACACACCGCAGATCCGCTCCACCATCTCCGGGGTGTAGCGGGCGTAGTGCCGTTTGAGGATCTGGAACACGCAGCGCGGATGCTGCAACGTCGGATCGCTCGGGAGCATCTGCGCGGTGTCGTCGATCGGCGCGCCGCCCGATCCCTGCTGCTCCGACGCGGCCTGCTCCTTGGCTCCGGACCCGCCGCCTTCGCGGTCCGTCCGCTCGTACTGCCACGTCGACGGGTTGTAGGAGGCGGTTTCGTCGTCGTAGCCGGAGAACAACCCGTCGAGATCCTCGGCGTCGCGGAACCGCTCGTCGACGATGAACGAGGCGTTGGTGTAGGCGGTGACGTATTCGCGGAAGTCGAGGTCGTTGCTCAGGATGTAGTTGATGACGCCGCCGAGGAAGGCGATGTCACTGCCCGCCCGCAGCGTGAGGTGCCGATCGGCCAGCGCGCTGGTACGGGTGAACCGCGGGTCGATGTGCACGACCTTGGCGCCGCGCGCCTTGGCCTCGACCACCCACTGGAAACCGACGGGATGGGCTTCGGCCATGTTCGACCCCATGATCACGATGAAGTCCGAGTTGGCGAGATCCTGCTGGTAATCCGTCGCCCCGCCGCGACCGAAGGAGGCTCCCAGACCGGGAACCGTGGCGCTGTGTCAAATACGCGCCTGGTTCTCGATCTGTAACGCTCCCAAGGCGGTGAACAGCTTCTTGATCAGGTAGTTCTCTTCGTTGTCCAGCGTCGCTCCGCCCAGGCTCGCGATGCCCATGGTGCGGCGCAGCGTGTTGCGGTCGGCGTCGAACTGCTGCCAGCCCTTCTCCCGCGCGTCGAGGACCCGGTCGGCGACCATGTCCATCGCGGTGTCGAGATCGATCTCCTGCCACTCGGTGGCGTACGGCGGGCGGTAGCGCACCTTGGTCAGCCGTTGCGGGCCGGTGACGAGCTGCTTGCTCGCAGATCCCTTGGGGCACAGGCGGCCTCGCGAGACCGGACTGTCGGGGTTGCCCTCGATCTGGATGACCTTCTCATCCTTGACGTACACCTTCTGCGCGCACCCGACCGCGCAGTACGGGCATACGGAGTACGCGACCCGGTCGGCGTCGACGGTGCGCGGGGTCAACTCGACCGAGCGCTTGGACTGGGCGGCGTGGCCGCGCCCCAACCGGTCCGGACCCGTGAGCTGGCGGTACACCGGCCACGACTGGAACAACCCCTTGAGGTCCACAGTGCCTCCTTACCCGACGCGACTCCCATCAAACCGCGTTGCGGGTGCAGTTGCCACGAAGCCGACTTACGTCGGCGTTGCGCCTAGTCAGATGGATATGTCACCCGTGGGCGTCCTCAATTGACGTCCGCGTCGGGCACCACGGTGGCGGCAACTCGACCCGATCATGGTTTGCACCCTCTATGGTGCTGCTGTGGCCGAAATCGACCGTCGCACCCTGATGATGATGACCGGAGCCGCCGCCGTGGGCGCGGCCGCACTACCCTCGCCGCTGGCCAACGCCTCGCCGGTACGGCCGTCGCCGCCGGCGCAGCCGCCACCGGACGCGGCGACAGGCGGCTATCTGTTCGTCGACGAGTTCGACGGACCCGCCGGTTCCGCACCTGACCCGTCCAAGTGGATCATCCAGTCCTGGGACGACCCGGTGAACCCGCCGATCGCGGGCCACTACCGCGACGACCGACGCAACGTGTTCGTCGACGGCAACTCCAACCTCGTGTTGTGCGCCACCCAGGAAGGCGACCAGTACTTCAGCGGCAAGGTGCTCAGCCACTTCCGGGGCCAGATCGGCACGACCTGGGAAGCGCGGATCAAGTTGGACTGCATGCACCCGGGTCTGTGGCCGGCCTACTGGTTGCTGAACCAGGATCCGCTGCCGGACGGCGAGGTCGACATCGTCGAGTACTACGGCAACGAGTCCTGGCCACCCGGAACCACCGTCCACGCCGCCTCCAACGGCAAGACGTGGGAGGGGATGTCGATTCCGCAGCTGGTGGATCCCGCATGGCACAGCTGGCGCACCGAGTGGAGCGAGGACGGTTTCCGCTTCTGGCGTGACTACGTCGATGGCGCCGAGCCCTACTTCACCGTTCCGGCCAAGCCGATCCCGGTCCACGGCCGTCCCGGCGACCTGCGGTGGCCGTTCGGTAAACCCGGCTACTGGCTGCAGGCCATCTTCAATCTGGCGGTCGGCGGTTCGGGCGGCGGCGATCCGCGTCGGGCGCCGTATCCGTCGGTGATGCTCATCGACTGGATCCGCGTCTGGTAGACGTCTCCGCCCGCGGCCGGCTCGCGCGGCTGGAACCGCTGCTCGTCGGCATTCTCGGCGCCGCGGTGAGCCTCGCGGGCGCCGGAAGACCGTCGTTCTGGTACGACGAGGCCGCCACGATCTCGGCGTCCTACAGCCGGCCGCTGCCTGCGCTGTGGCAGATGCTCGGCGACGTCGACGCCGTCCACGGCCTGTACTACGTGCTGATGCACGGCTGGTTCTCTGTCGTGCCGCCGACCGAGTTCTGGTCGCGGGTGCCCAGTGGCCTGGCTGTCGGCGCCGCCGCGGCGGGTGTGGTGGTGCTGGGCCGGCAGCTGTCGTCGCGGGCGGTCGGGGTGGTGGCCGGTGTCCTGTGCGCCATCCTGCCCCGGGCGACGTGGGCGGGCATCGAGGCGCGTCCGTACGCGCTGACGATGATGCTCGCGGTCTGGCTGGCAGTGCTGCTGGTGTGGGCCGCGGGACGCGAATCACGTTGGGTGTGGGCGGCATACGGTGCTGTGCTGGCCGTGTCGATTCTGTTCGACGTCTACCTGGCGCTGCTGGTTCCCGCACACGCGGTGTTCGTGCTGGCGTTCCGGCGCCGCCGGGCGGTGGTGCTGCCGTTTACGATCGCGTCGGGTGCGGGCGTCGCGGTGATGGCTCCGTTTGTCGCCGTGGTCGCCGGGCAGGCCCAGCAGATCAGCTGGATCACGCCGATCGGTACGCGCACGTTCGAAGACGTTGCCGTCCAACAGTATTTCGACCGTAACCCGTACTTCGCGGCGCTGTCGGCGGCGGTGGTGCTCGCGGCGATCGGGGTGTGGTTTTTCGCGAGGCGACCCAGTGTCGGGGAACGGGAGGCTGTCGTGCTGGCCGTCGCCTGGCTGGTGATCCCGACGACGTTGATCGTGGCGTACTCGGCGGTTCGCGAACCGCTCTACACCCCGCGGTATCTGTGTTTCACCGCACCCGCGATGGCACTGCTGCTGGGCGTCTGCGTCATGGCGGTGGCACGTCCGGGGTGGGTGGCGACGGCCGTCGTGGTGGTGTTCGCCGTGGTTGCGGCGCCCACTTTCGTTGCCGTACAACGCGGTCCGTACGCGAAGTACGACATGGACTACAGCCCGGTTGCCGACCTGATCTCGACCAAGGCCGCCGCCGGTGACTGCCTGCTGGTCAATGACACCGTCACCTTCCACCCCGCGCCGATGCGACCGCTGATGGCCGCGCGTCCCGACGCCTACGCCGGCCTGGTCGACGTCAGCCTGTGGCAGCGCGCCGCCGACCGCCGCGACGTGTTCGACACGAACCTGATTCCCGAGGCCTCGGTCGGACCGCTCGAACACTGCGCCGTCGTCTGGATCATCACACAGGCCGACCCCGGCGCCCCCGAACACGAAGAGGGCGTGGCGATTCCCCCGGGCCCGTTGTTCGGCGGGACGCGAGCGTTCGCGGTCAGCCACGATATGGGCTTCCGGCTGGTCGAGCGGTGGCAGTTCAGTTTGGCGCAGGCGATCAAGGCCGAACGCTAGCCGATCGCGGGAATGTCGGGCCGAGCGTACGGTTCTGTACGTAAAGCCACGGGACGGGCGCAGGAAAGGACACGCGAATGAGCACGACGCCGCTGGTGCCGCCGTTCAGCCACGTGACCGCTGTCGCTAAAGTCCGTGGCGCAGAGGACAACTGGAATACCCGCGATCCCGCACGCGTCGCGAAGGGGTACACACCGGACAGTCAGTGGCGCAACCGGTCGACCTTTCTTCAGGGCCGCGAACAGATCATCGAGTTCCTGACCGACAAATGGCAGAAAGAACTCGAGTATCGGCTGATCAAGGAACTCTGGGCCTACGGCGACGACCGCATCGCGGTCCGGTTCGCCTACGAATACCACGATGCCCAGGGTCGGTGGTTCCGGGCGTACGGCAACGAGAACTGGGAGTTCGCCGCCGACGGGCTGATGAAGACCCGCCACGCCAGCATCAACGATGTGCCGATCAGCGAAGAGCAGCGGTTGTTCCACTGGGACCGCTCCGGCCCGCGGCCTGCCGACCATCCGGGTCTGAGCGAACTGGGGTTGTGACGCGAACGAGCGCTTGGCCTGTACGACGCGTGCGGTCGTCCCGCAAGTCCCCGTAGTCACAGTTGCCTCATCAGTCCCTGGCAGGGAGCCTTTGGCGAGTGCCCGGCTCTCAGCGAATTATTCGCTGGGAGCGAATAATTCGCTCTGAGGCGGGCACTTGCGATGTTGAACCCACCAGAGGCCAGTGGGGCTGGTGGAGCCAGTGGGGTTGCTGATTCAGCGCTGCTGCGGAAGCAGCGTTCGGGTGCCGTCGGCGCCCCGCCGGGTGATCTTTCGAGCGTCGAGGTGTTCGAGCAGCGGCACCGCGACCCGCCGGGTGGTGCTCAGCGCGCGCTTGGCTTCGGCGACGGTGAACGGTTGCGGCAGCGCCGCGAGGATCTCGCCCGCGCGGTCGACGGCATCGGGGCCGAGGACCACGCCGTCGGCGATCCTGGTGAGCCGTCCGGCGCGGATCGCCGCCGCGAGTTCGCGCGGTCCCAGGTTCAGGTCGGCGAGTTCGTCGGCCTCCGGTGCTTGAAACGGCTCGGCCGCCAACCACTCCTCCACCGTGCGCACCGCCTTGTCGACGCGCGCGGGCAACTCCGCGTCCGGGCGTCGCACCATCCCGTCGGCCACCTGAAGCCCGGTGCCCTCCAACAGCGCGAGCAGCAGTTCGGCGGCGGGCAGACCGGCCTGCTGCCGAAGAGCTTCCAACGGCATTCCCGCCGCGATATCGTGCCCGGCCGTCCAGTCGTCGAGCGCCGCGGTCATCTGGTGGCGACGCCGAGTCCACCAGTCGTTGTCGACCACCCACTCCCCGATGCGGGTGCCGTCGGCGTCAAATCCCATGGCGCGCAACTCCGTTATCCGGACACAAGGTGGTGGACGCACATGTCCGGTGGCCAGTTCCTCACCGCGCTCGCGTGCCGCACCGCGACGGCGCAGTGCGGGTGGCCGCACGTCGAGCACCTCGACACCCGCGGCGATCCGATGCTCGCCGGGGTCACGTAACAACCCGATGTCACCCACTCGCAGCGGCAGCGGACGCGTCAGCCGAAGCCGCGCACCCGCCTCCCCGAGCGGCCGCACGTGCACTGGGACGGCCGCCGACCCGACGTGCAGCACGAGCTGCCGATGTAATCCGCCGGATTCCCTTAGCAGAACGTCGATTTCGGCCGTGTCCAACCATGCGCCCGGGGTGCGGATGGTGTGGCCGCGACCGATGTGCCTGCGGTCGACACCGCGCACATTCACCGCGACCCGCGCGATGGCACCGACCTCTCGCCGATCCCGACCGAGCGACTGCAGGCCCCGAATCGTCACCCGTCGTCCCGCGTGCTCGAGCTCGTCGCCGACACGCAACGTGCCCGCCGCCAGCGTCCCCGTCACCACGGTGCCCGCGCCGCGGACGGTGAACGACCGGTCCACCCACAGCCGCACGTCGGCATCGCGGTCGGGTGGGGGCAGCCCGTCGACAAGCGAAACCACCGCGGCGCGAACGGCTTCCAGGTCCGCGCCGAGCACCACCGGAACGTCGGGCAGCCGCTCGCGCACCTGCGCCAGAGCAGGCGCCGGGTCGGCGAGGTCGGACTTGCTGATCACCACGAGCAGATGCCGGACGCCGAGCGCCCGCAGCGCGTCGAGATGTTCGTCGGACTGGGGCATCCAGCCCTCCGTCGCGGCGACGACGAACATGATCGCGGGCACGGGGCCGACGCCGGCGAGCATGTTCGCGACGAACCGCTCGTGGCCGGGCACGTCGACGAACGCGACCTCACGCCCGTCGAGCGTGGTCCACGCGAAGCCCAGATCGATGGTCAGGCCGCGCCGCTGCTCCTCGGCCAGCCGATCGGGCCACATGCCGGTGAGGCGTTCGACGAGCGTGGACTTGCCGTGGTCGACGTGGCCCGCGGTCGCTACGACGTACACGCCAGCACCGCCTGGGCGAGCAGGCTGTCGTCGTCGGGTGCCACCGTGCGCAGGTCCAGCAGGCACCGACCGCCCTCCAGCCGTCCGACCACCGAGGGTGTGCCGGTTCGCAGGGGGGCGGCGTAGGACTCCGGAAGGCTGATCGCGGCGCTGGGCAGCGCGACGTCGGGTGCGCCGCCACCGCCGACCGCGGCCGTGCAGTCGACGGCCTCGGCTCCCGGGAGCTGTGCGGCGAGTTTCTGTGCGCGGATCCGTAAGTCGGAGACGTCGGCGTCGAGCGCCTGCATGACCGGCGGGGGCGGGCCGACAAGCGTGGCCTCCAGCGCGGCGAGGGTCAGCTTGTCGACCCGCAGCGCCCGCGCCGCGGGATGGCGCCGCAGCCTCTCGATCAGGTCCGCCGAGCCGAACAGCAGGCCGGCCTGGGGCCCGCCGAGCAGCTTGTCCCCGCTGGCGGTGACGACGTCGGCGCCGTCGCGCAGCATCGTGGTGGCGTCGGGCTCGTCGGGCAGCAGCGGGTGCGGGGTGAGCAGGCCCGAGCCGATGTCGGCGACGAGCGGAACGACTTTCTTCCCGTCGCTTCGCTCGCCCCGGACGAGTTCGGCGAGCTCGGGTACGCCGACCGTCGAGGTGAAGCCACTGACCGAGTAATTCGACGGGTGCACCTTGAGGATGAAACCCGTGTCGGGCTCCAGCGCGTCGGCGTAATCGCGCAGATGGGTGCGGTTGGTGGTGCCGACCTCGCGGATGCGCGAACCGGTCGACTCCATCAGTTCGGGCAGGCGGAAGCCGTCGCCGATCTCGATGAGCTCGCCGCGGCTGACGACGATCTCCTTGCCTGGGGCCAGCGTCATCGCGGTGAGCAGCAGGGCGGCGGCGTTGTTGTTGACCACGTGCACGCCGCCGGCGGTCGGAACCGCACGGGCCAACGCCGCGAGCGCGCCGCGTCCGCGCCGGGCCCGGCGCCCGGTCTCCAGATCGAACTCCACGTCGGTGGCACCGCTCGCGGTGACGACCGCGTCGACCGCCGCCTGTGACAACGGCGCCCGCCCCAGGTTCGTGTGCACGACGACCCCGGTGGCGTTGATGACCGGCCGCAGCGTGGCCGCGCTGGTCGGCAGCGAGGCGACCGCGTCGTCGGCGACCTGCTCCGGCTCGATCTCACCGGCCCGCGCGCGTTGTTGGGACTGTCCCACAACGGTTTTCACCAGCGTTCGACCCAGCACCCGCGAGGCCTCGGCCAGGCGCGGATCGGCGAGCAGCGCGTCGGTGCGCGGCACCCGTCGTCGCGGATCGGTCACCGTCGCCCCCGTGATTTGTGTGCACTTTGTTGCGGCCAGCGCACCAAAGCGCACCGAATTCGCATGAAGCCATCATGGCCCAACGGCCTCGATCGGGTACACCGGTGGTGTGTTGATGTCGGTGGGTCACGGTGCGCTCGACAGGTCGGCCCTCGCGCGGTTGCTGGGCGAGGCCGAGGTCGAGGCGCTCGTCGACATTCGCCGCTATCCGAACAGCAGACACAACCCCGACGTCGAGAGGACCGCGATCACCGAGTGGGCCGGGAAAGCCGGATTGGCCTACCGCTGGGAGCAGCGCCTGGGCGGGCGCCGCAGCTTGCCCGCGGGCTCCGAACCCGAGGATCCGTGGTGGCGGGTCAAACAGTTCGCCGCCTACGCCGCGTATACGCGCACCGAGGAATTCCACGACGCGTTGGCCGAGCTCATCGAGCAGTCGAAACAGGGGCGCACCGCGATGATGTGCAGCGAGTCGGTGTGGTGGCGTTGCCACCGGCGGATCGTCGCCGACGTGGCGGTGCTGCGGTTCTCGGTGCCGGTCGAACACCTCATGCACGACGGTCGGTTGGTGCCGCACGAGCCGTCCGAAGGCGCGCGGATCCGCGACGACGGCCTGGTGGTGTGGGACGGCTGATCACCGGAATGGGTGGCGGAGGCGGACGGGAATCGAACCCGCCAGCGACAGAATCTGCCGCTCAGCGATTTTGAAGACCGCGCCTGTCACCAGACCGGATACGCCTCCCTGACCCACCGCCCGATCATGCCAGGCAGCATGGAGGCTGTGACGGAGCAGATGACCTACCGACTGACCCAGTACGCCCACGGCGGTGGCTGCGCATGCAAGATCCCGCCCGGTGAACTCGAGGACGTCGTCCGTGGCCTGACCGGCGCCGCGCCGCGCGATCCGGTCGGCGAGCTGCTGGTGGGCCTCGACGACGGCGACGACGCGGCGGCGGTGCGCATCGGCGGCGTCGGTTCAGGCGGTGGCCTGGCGCTGATCGCGACGACGGACTTCTTCACCCCGGTGGTCGACGACCCGTACGACTGGGGCCGGATCGCGGCCACCAACGCGCTGTCGGATGTGTACGCGATGGGCGGGCGTCCGGTCGTCGCGGTGAATCTGCTGGGCTGGCCGCGCGATGTGTTGCCGTTCGAGTTGGTCAGCGAGGTGTTGCGCGGCGGCCTGGATGTGTGTGGGACCGCGGGCTGCCACTTGGCGGGCGGGCACAGCGTCGACGATCCGGAACCGAAGTACGGGCTGGCCGTCACCGGTGTCGCCGATCCGAACCGGTTGCTGCGCAACGACGCAGGCAAACCCGGTGTCCCCCTGTCGTTGACCAAGCCGCTGGGCGTCGGGGTTCTCAACAGCCGGCACAAGAACACCGGTGAGACGTTCCCGGAAGCGATCGCGGTGATGACCACGCTGAACGCCGACGCCGCGCGGGCCGCCGTCGATGCCGGTGCCGAATGCGCCACCGACATAACGGGTTTCGGATTGCTCGGCCACCTGCACAAGCTGGCCCGCGCCAGCGGCGTCACCGCGGTCATCGACAGCGCGGCGGTGCCCTACATCGACGGCGCGCGAGATGCGTTGGCGCAGGGCTATGTCAGCGGCGGAACCCGGCGCAATCTGGACTGGGTGGCACCGCATGTCGACCTGTCCGCCGTCGACGAAGATGAGGCATTGCTGCTCGCCGATGCGCAGACGTCGGGTGGTCTGCTGATCGCCGGGGAGATTCCGGGCGCGCCCGTGATCGGCGAACTCGTGCCGCGTGGCGAGCACACGATCGTCGTGCGCTGAAAGATCAGGCGTTGGCCGTCCAGGCCACGCTGTCGGACTGCGCGTCACGGATGACGGTGTCGGCGGCTTCGCTCCACTGCGCACATTCGGGTGAGCCGTCGTAAGATCTGCCGGCCGCGCACCGCATGACCATCGCACCGAGCGCGGGCGTCGTCATGTGCGGTATCACAAGAAGTTTCACCGACGCCGAGCGTCCGGCGACGACCATCAGTCGATGCGCCCGGCGCGGGCCGGGACTCTTGGTCCTGGTGCTCGACAGGATCGAGTTGTAGTCAAGCGTGCCTTCGGTGGCCGCCCAGTTCACCCGGATGTCGATGATCTCGCCGAGCGTCTTGTGCAGGGTTTCGATCAGCTCGGGTAGTTCACCGGCGACCGATCCGGTGTGGGGCCACCACGCGCCGTCGATGTCGGAGCCGAGTTTGCGTGCGAGCACGAGGCGGACGGGTCGGGCCAGCCGCCGCGTCCCCGTGAGGCCGTTCATGCCGAGGGTGTGGACGGACCGCGTTCAGGGCGGTCGGAGAACACCGGATTGGTGACGGGTTCGGTGGAGTGGTCTTCGTTCGAGGTGAACTCGGGCTTCTGAGGGTGTGAGAACAGGTCGTTCGACTGCATGTAGCAAGTCCTTCGTTACGTTCCGCAGCGGCCGATGTCGACTGGCGCGCGGTATCAAGACGCAGATCCATCGTGTGGAAAAGATGGCTGCTGACCGGAGACGGCTATCTCCAGGTTACACGCCGGCTTGCGAGGGCCAAAGGTCAGCGGGTCGCACCGTTGATCTGCGGCGTGGAGATCATGCCCTTCTCGACGCCCCACATCAGGGCGATGGTGCGGTACTCGCCGGTGGAGATCAGATGCGCCAATGCCTGACGCAGCGACTCCGCCAGCCCGGAGCCCTTGGCCACCGGCCAGCCGTAGGGCGCGGAGTTGAACACATCCCCGGCGGCCTCCAGCGCACCGCCCGAGGTCTTGATCGCGAATCCCGCGACCGGTGAGTCCGTGGCCATGACGTCGACCTCACCGTTGATCAGCGCCTTGGTGAGGTCGTCCTGCGTCACGTAGACGACTTCGTCGATCGGCGCCGAGCCGGCGGCCGCGCACTCCTTGCTCTTCGCCGGAACCTCCTCGGTCTCCTGAAGGGTCGCGTACGCCACGCCGATACGGAGCCCGCATGCGTCGGCCGGAGTGAACCCGGACCCGGTCCGCTGCGCCCACAGCGTGCCCGCCTGGAAATAGGTGACGAAGTCGACCGCCTCCTCGCGCTCCTTGGTGTCGGTGACCGATGACATGCCGACGTTGAAGTCGCCGGCCCGCACCGACGGCAGGATCGCCTCGAACGCGGTTTCGCGGTATTCGGGAACCAGGCCAAGGGTTCGGGCTACCGCATTCATCAGATCGACGTCGAAGCCGACGATCTGGCCGTCGGCATCCTTGAATTCGTTTGGCGCATAAGGGGTGTTGACGCCGATGACGAGCTTGCCCGTCGACCGGATGTCCTCGGGCACCGTCGCCGCGATCGATGCCACCGCGCCGTCGGCGGCGGGCGGCGGGGCTGTGGTCTCCTCGATGCTGGCCGGTCGGGCGCTACCGTCTCCCCGCCACTGCAGTACGCCGAACGTGCCCAGCGCGGCGACCAGCACGACCGACGCCGCCACCGCCAACGCCCGGCGCGGCACGCGTCTGACGTTGGCCGGCGCCCGTCGCGCCTGGTGTCTGCCGCTGCCCGCGGTGCGCACCGGTGCGGTGAGCGCTCGGCGGGCGGCGTCGGCCAGGTCGCCGGCCTTCTGGTAGCGCTTGGCCGGCGTCTTGGCCATGCCTTTGGCGATGACCTCGTCGAAGGCCGCCAACCGCGGATCGACCGCCGACGGCTTCGGAACGTCCTTGTTCATGTGGCCGGCGATCTGCTGCTCGAGGCTGTCGGCGGGATACGGGCGAACGCCGGTCAGGCACTCATAGAGCACGCAGGCCAGTGCGTAGATGTCGGCGGTCTGATCGACCGGTTTGCCCTCGAAGCGTTCGGGGGCCATATAGGCCATCGTCCCGAGCGTGCTGCCCGCGGTGGTCAAGCCCTTCTCACCCGCGCTGCGGGCCAAGCCGAAGTCGATGAGGTACACGAATTGGCGTTCGGTGACCAAGATGTTCGACGGCTTGATGTCGCGGTGAATCAGGCCGCGGGCGTGCGCGGCGTCGAGCGCCGTCGCCACCTGTTCGACGATCTTGACCGCCAGCGTCGTATCGAGCGGGCGTTTACCGGCGTCCTTGAGGATGGCGCCCAGGTTGCGGCCCTCGATGAGGCGCATGTCGAGGTAGAGGCGGCCGTCGATCTCGCCGAATCCGTGGATCGGCACGACGTGCGGGTCGTTGAGCCCGGCGGCGGCCTGCGACTCGCGCCGGAAGCGCTGTTGGAAGACCTCGTCGGCGGCCATGGACGGCGGCAACACCTTCAGCGCGACGATGCGGTCGGTCTTGGTGTCGTAGGCGCGATAGACCTCGCCCATACCGCCGCGGCCGATCAACTCCTGCAGCTGGTAGTGCCCGAATGGTGTCGCGTCCACCGTCTCTATTAACCCCTCGACAGCGGCCAACCCCGCATCGTGTGTCGATTGAAGTTACATCATGTTTGCCAGGATCTCTTAATAATCTGCGCCGTTTATGGCCGGCGGCCTCGGGCCAGCCGCGGTGCTGCTCCTGACGTGCTCACGGGGTCCGGTGCAACAGGTTGCTGGCGGCGCGGAGCGATGCCGGTCTTTCGCTTTCGGGTGAGCGTGCGCGAAGTGTTGCTTTTCGGCGGCGCGTCGTGTGCGGACGCGCCCGCTCGCGGAGGGGCGAAAAGAGGTTTGGATGGGCGGCCTCGGTCAATTCCCCTGACGTCTGAGGGAGGCACGATGCAGACGGTCCAACACGGGTGGTGGCACTGGCGGATGATCCACGCCATCGGTCGAAATCCGCTCGTGCGGAGGACCGATCGCGTCGAGACCCTCGTGATGGTGGTGGCGGTGACGGCCTCGCTGATCGCCATACCGGTCGCCGGGGCCATGGCGACGGCCATCCACGAGGAACGCGGCCGCGCCTACGTTGCAGAAGCCCAGCACCGCTACCCGGTCACCGCTACGGTCACCGCCACGAGCGCGACGCTTCGAGGCACCGATGTCTCCGTCGTACAGGCGAATTGGCGGTTTGCCGGCGTTCAGCACACCGAGCGTTTCCGGTGGGACCGGCCAGTGAAAGCGGGGCAGACCATCGACGTCTCGGTCTATCCGGACGGTCGACGGGCGCAGCCGCTGGATCCGTGGTGGCGCGCCGGGGTCGACGCATCGGTCGCAGCCATCTCGTTCTGGCTCGCGGTGACTGCGGTGGCGGCGATGTTCGTCCTCGTCGGCCGGCCGTGCCTGCGGCGGATGCGTTACGCGGCATGGGACCGCGAGATCGCCAGCCTCGCCGACGACGGCGGGACGGCGAACCGTCGCTCCTAACGTTGGCGCTCTCCGTCGCGGCACTCAAGCCGTCGCGGGCACTCAATCGGCGCGAGCGGCCGCCGTTGTACGGCCGAACGCGGCGTGTCGGTGCACAAACACGGTCGCTCGCGGGGGTTGGAGGGGTCGCTCGCGGGTTGGAGG
>NZ_LQIH01000037.1:0-20693 GCF_001499835.1 Mycolicibacterium novocastrense | reverse complement strand
CGCCCGCCCCAAGCTGGTCCCCGTCCCGCATGACGGGCCGCTGCTCATGTCGGCCTCGCAGCTGCGGATGTGGTTTCAGTACCGCATCGACGGTCCGAGCCCGGTCAACAACATTCCGTTCGCGGCCCGCATCAGCGGGCCCTGCGACACCGACGCGTTCGTGACCGCGGTGCGCGACGTGGTGGCCCGGCACGAGGTGCTGCGCACGACCTACCGCGAAATCGACGGTGCGCCATACCAGATCGTCAACGGCGATCTGGAGGTCGCGGTGCGCCGCGCCCACGGCGCCGGCGACGACTGGCTGGACGCCGAGCTTGCCAAGGAACGCAGGCACGTGTTCGACCTGGAAGCCGACCCGCCCGTACGCGCCGCCGTGCTCGCGACACCGGACGCCCACGTGGTGTCGCTGGTGGTGCATCACATCGCCGCCGACCACTGGTCGGCGATGGTGTTGTTCACCGACCTGCTGACGGCCTACCGGGCCAGGCGCGCCGGTGAGACACCGGGATTCGCGCCCCTGCCGATCCAGTACGCGGACTACGCGGCGTGGCAGGCGGCCCTGCTCGGCGAAACCGACGGGCCCGTCGCGGCGCAGCACGACTACTGGCGCGAGCAGTTGGCCGGTCTGCACGAGGATCCGGGTCTGACACCGGATTTCCCGCGCCCGCCCGTGCTCAGCGGGGAAGGCGACGCCGTCGAGTTCGCCATCGACGCCACCACCCGCGCCAAGCTCACCGAACTGAGTCAGGAGCTCGGTGTCACCGAGTTCATGCTGCTGCAGGCCGCCGTGGCGGTCGCGCTGCACAAAGCCGGTGAGCGTCCGGACATTCCGCTGGGCACCCCGGTCGCCGGCCGCACCGAGGCCGAACTCGACCAACTCGTCGGCTTCTTCATCAACATCGTGGTGCTGCGCAACGATCTGACCGACAACCCGACGCTGCGAGAGGTGCTGCGCCGGGCCCGCGACACCGCTCTGGGGGCCTACGCCCACCAGGACCTGCCGTTCGACCAGGTGGTCGACGCGGTCAGCCCGGCGCGGTCGTTGTCGCGCAACCCGTTGTTCGGTGTCGTCGTGCACGTGCGCGAGGCGCTGCCCGCCGACCAGGTGATCGAATCGCGGCCCGACGGCGACACCACGTTCACCGCGCTCGAGCCGCCGTTCGACGTCGCGCACGCCGACCTGTCGGTGAACTTCTTCGGCGCCGAGGACGGCTACCGCGGCCACGTCATCTACCGCACCGACCTATACCGGCGCAGCACCGCCGAACGGTTCGTCCGGTGGCTGAACCGCGTGCTGGCCGCCTTCGCCGACGATCCCGGTCAACGGGTGCGCGACGTGCAGATCGCCGACGCCGAGGAGCGCCGGCGCATAGCGCGGTTCAGTGCGGCGGCATCGGCCAGCGTGCTCGACCTCTGGCGCGATCCGGTGGCGATCGGCGTGGTCGGCGACGTCTACGAGCATGTCGTCGACGAGACCGGCGCCGACCTGCGTGCCACGGGTAGACGTGGGCGCTGGACCGCCGACGGTGAACTGGAGTACATCGAGACCGTCGAGCGGCGCCGCCCGTCGGCGCCGGGACCGGCCGAACCCGTGCGCACCGAAACCGAACGTGTGCTGGCAACGCTGCTCGCCGACATCGTGAACGTGCCCGAGGTGAACCGCACCGACGACTTCTTCGAGCTCGGTGGCGATTCCATCCTCGCGGTTCAGCTCGCCGCCCGCGCCCGCGACGCCGGGCTGGCGGTCACTGCGCGAATGGTGTTCGAGCACCCCACGATTCACGAACTGGCGACCAAGGTCGACGCCGGCGCGGAGACGGAGACACCCGACCTCCATCACGAGCCGATGGCGGCCTCCGGGCTGTCGGCCGACGAGCTGGCAGCGGTCACGTCGATGTGGTCGGAGTCGCAAGAGGGCGCACCATGACCTCCACGCAGGCCGAAGCGAAGGTCGCCATCGAGGACGTGATGGCGCTCAGCCCGCTGCAGCAGGGGCTGTTCTCGCTCGCCCAGCTGAGCACCGCCGAGGACGGCGGCGAGGACCCCTACGTCATCACCATGGCGGCCGATGTCACCGGATCACTGGACGCGGTGCTGCTGCGCGAGTGCGCGGCGACGATGCTCGCCCGCCACCCCAACCTGAGGGCCAGTTTCGTTCGGGCGCAGAGCAAACCCGTTCAGGTGGTGCCCAACCACGTCGAGGTGCCGTGGCGCCACATCACCGCGACGGCCGACGAGGTCGAGGCGCTCGAGGCCGAGGAGTGCCGCAGGCCGTTCAACCTTGCACGCGGACCGGCGATCCGGTTCCTGCTGATCGAGGTTCGGCAATCGCATTGGCGATTTGTCGTCGTCGCCCACCACATCATCATCGACGGTTGGTCTCTGCCGCTGTTCGTCGGCGAGCTGATCTCGCTGTACCGCTCGGGCGGCGACCCGGCCGTGCTTCCCCCGCCGCCGCGCCCGTACCGCGACTACATCGGCTGGCTGGCCGGCCGCGATCAGGAGACCAGCCGCACCCTGTGGCGTGAGCACCTCGCCGACCTCGACGGCCCCACGCTCGTCACACCCGCCCTCACCTCCGGCGAACCGCCCACCGGTGAACCGCACCGCACCGAGCTGAGCCTGGATCGCGACGCCACCCGGCAGTTGGCGGAGGCCGCGCGGTCGCGCGGCGTCACGGTCAACACCTTGGTCCAGATGGCCTGGGCCGCCGTGCTGTCGGCGTTCACCGACCGCTCCGATGTGGTGTTCGGCGTGACGGTGTCCGGACGCCCCGGCGAGCTGGCAGGCGTGGAGACCATGGTCGGGCTCTTCATCAACACGGTGCCGCTGCGGGTGCGACTGGACCCGGCGGCCCGGGTGGGTGCGCAATGCGTTGCGCTGCAACGCGAAGCGGCCAAACTGCGCGACCATGGATACCTGCCCCACAACGAACTGCGGGCCCTGGGCGGTATCGGCGAGATGTACGACACCTTGTTGGTCTACGAGAACTTCCCGCCCGGCGGTCTTGTCGGCGGCGGCGATTTCGTCGCCAACGGTGCGACGTTCCGGCCGGCGGCGCTGGAGAGCGTGTCGCACTTCCCGGTCACCATCGCCGCGCACATGATCGACGACGAGCTCACCGTCCTGGTCGAGGTCGTCGAGGGGGCGCTCGGCCAGATGAGTCCCGAGTCGCTCGGGCGCCGGTTGCTCACCACCACCCAGCGACTGATCACCGGGTGGGATCGCCCGCTGCGCGACGTCAGTGTCCTGCTCGACGGTGAGGCCGCGATCGCGACTGCCGAGCCCGCGCCGGCCAGCGAACATCTCGGTGTGCACACCGCGTTCGCCCAAGCCGCGAGCGCACGGTTGGGCTCACCGGCGCTGAGTTGGCCCGGCGGTGAACTCACCTACCGACAACTCGACGAGGCGGCCGACCAGCTCGCCGCCGCGCTGGGGGCCAAGGGTGTACACACCGAAACGCCTGTCGCGATCCACCTTTCGCGAGGACCGCAGTATGTGGTGGCGATGCTGGCGGTGCTCAAGGCCGGCGGTGTGATCGTGCCGCTGGATCCCGGGATGCCCGCCGAGCGGATCGCCGACATCCTCGACCAGTGCGGCGCGACGGTCGTCGTCGACGTCGAGATGCTCGCCCAGGCCGAGGCCCAGGCCCAGGCCCAGGCCCAGGCGCAGCCCGCCGAGGACTTCCGACCGGCGACCGTGTCGCCGGGCCAGGCCGCCTACATGGTGTTCACCTCCGGCACCACCGGCAGGCCCAAGGGCGTGATCGGAACCCACCAGGCGCTGCTGGCCTATGCCGAGGACCACTCCCGAAACGTGCTGCGCCCGGCGGCGGCTCGACTGCGCCACCCGCTGCGGGTCGCGCACGCCTGGTCGTTCACCTTCGACGCCGCATGGCAGCCGCTGGCCGCCCTGCTCGACGGGCACGCGGTGCACATCGTCGACGACCACATCCAGCGCGACGCCGAGGCCCTGGTCGAAACGATCGGCCGGTACGGGATCGACCTGATCGACACGACCCCGTCGATGTTCGCCCAACTGCACGCGGTCGGACTGCTCACCACGGTGCCGCTCGGGGTGCTGGCCCTGGGCGGCGAGGCCGTCGGGATCCCGGCGTGGAACCTGATCCGCGACGAATGCGCGCGCACCGGCATGGCGGCCTACAACTGTTACGGCCCAACCGAAACCACGGTCGAAGCCGTCGTCGCCACGATCGCCGAACACGACCAGCCGACCATCGGGCGTCCCACGTCGCCCAGCAGGGCCTACGTGTTGGACTCGTGGCTGCGACCGGTTCCCGACGGAGTACCGGGCGAGTTGTACCTGTCGGGCGGTCAATTGACCCGTGGCTATCTGGGTCGGTTCGGCGAGACCGCCTCCCGGTTCGTCGCCGACCCGTTCGGGAACGGCGAGCGCATGTACCGCACCGGCGACGTGGTGCGGCGCCTGCCCGACGGGGCGCTGGAATTCCTCGGGCGCTCCGACGCGCAGGTGAAGATCCGCGGCTTCCGGGTGGAGCCGAGCGAGATCTCGGCCGTTCTGCACACCCATCCCGCGGTGCGCCACGCCCACGTGGCGGTGCGCCGGCAACGGTGGGGCGCGCAACTGGTCGCGTTCGTCGCCGCCGAACCCGCACCCGCGGTCTCCGAGCTACGCGCCCTGGTGTCAAAACGCCTGCCGCGCTACATGGTTCCGCACTCGATCGTGGTCATCGAGCAGATGCCGCTGACCACCCATGGCAAGGTCGACGAGGCCGCGCTGAACGCGATCGCCGTCGCCGAAGGTCCCTCGACAGCCCCGGAGACCGAGACCGAGAAGGCGCTGGCCGCCGTGCTCGGCGAACTGCTCGAAGGCCCCGACGCCACCGGTCTCTCCATCGACGTCAACGCCGACCTTCTGGCCCTGGGCCTGGACAGCATCGTGGCGCTGTCGGTGGTGCAGGCGGCCCGCAGGCGCGGAATCCCGTTGCGCGCCAGGCTGATGCTGGAGTGCGCGACACTGCGGGAGCTCGCCGAGGCCGTCGAGAACGAGTCGGCGGCCGCCGAACATGATGACGACCCAGACGGCCCGACGCCCGTGCTGCCCAGCGCGCACTGGCTCTACGAACACGGCGAACAGCGACGGCTGGCGCAGACCGAGGCCATCCGCCTGCCCGACGGCATCACCGCAGAGCGACTCGAGCAGATCCTGCGCGCGGTGATCGGCGGTCATCCGGTGCTGCGAAGCCGCATCGACCGGCAGACGATGACGCTCGTCGAGAGCGAGGCACGAAATCTGCTGACCGAGGTGCTCGTGGACGACGACACGGACGAAGCGCTCGTCGCGGCCGTGGCCGAACACGCCCACCGGTCGGTGGAACGCCTCGACCCGGAACAGGGTTCGATGCTCGCCGCGGTGTGGCTGCACCCGCCCGCCGCTCCCGGCATCCTGCTGCTGACCGCGCACGTGCTGGCCGCGGACCCGGCGTCGTGGCGGATCCTGCTGGCCGAACTCGACGCGGCGTGGCACACCATCGCGTCGGGCCGCGAGCCGGTGCCCACCCGGGAGCACACCAGCTACCGGCGCTGGTCGAGGCTGCTCAGCGAACGGGCGTACACGCTTGACACGGCCGACTTCTGGGCGGCCCAACTCGAGGGCGAGGACCCGGTGCTGGGCGCCCGCAGGCTGCGGCCGCAGACCGATCGGGCCGGCGATGTCGTCGTCTCCATGGCGGTGACCGACAGCGACGTCACCTTGCGGTTGCTCAACGCCTCCGAACCCGCACCGCATCTGTTGGCCGCGGCCGCCGCGCGCACCGTCACCCGATGGCGGCTGCACCGGGGCCAGGACACACCAACGCCGCTGTTGGCGTTGGAGACCCACGGCCGCGCCGACGCCCTCATCGACACCGTCGACACCTCCGACACCGTGGGCCTGCTCACCGCGATCTATCCGCTGCGTGTGCAAACCGCCCGCAGTGTCGGCGAGATCCCCGGCGACGGAATCGATTACGGGCTGTTGCGTTATCTGCGGCCCGATACCGCCGAGCGCCTCGCGGCGCTGCCCGAACCGCAGGTGCTGTTCAACTTCCTGGGCCGGGTGCACGCGGGCTTCGACGGCGGTGCGCTGCGCCCGGACCGGGCGCTGCTGGCGGGGGTGTCGCCGCTGCCCGAGCCGCGGCTGGCGGTACGGCACGAACTGACGGTGCTGGCTGCGGTGCTCGGTGACAGCGACGCGCCGCTGCTCGGCACGCAATGGCGCACGCTTCCCGAAATTCTGTCCGCCGACGACGTCGCCGCACTGCAGGCGATGTGGCAGGAATCGCTACGAGAGGTCGTTTCATGAGCCGGACACTTGCGGTGGTGGGCGCGGGCGCGAAGGCCGTCGCCGTCGCCGCCAAGGCCGCCGAACTTCGCGACATGGGCATCGACGTGCCCGAAGTCGTGGCCGTCGAGAAGACCGGCGTGGCGGCCAACTGGCAGGCCGAGGGCGGATGGACCGACGGGCAACACCGGTTGAGCACGAGCCCGGAGAAGGACGTCGGGTTCCCGTACCGGTCGGCCCTGGTCCCGCGGCGCAACGCCGAACTCGACGAACGCATGACCCGGCACAGCTGGCAGCAGTACCTGATCTCGACCGGCCAGTTCGCCGAGTGGGTCGACCGCGGAAGACCCGCCCCCACCCACCGCCGGTGGAGCCAGTACCTGCGCTGGGTCGCGGGCAACGTCGAGATGAACGTGGTCAGGGGCGAGGTGCGCGGCATCTCGATCGACACAACCGACACCGGATCCGGTGAGCCGCGGTGGGCGCTGCACACACCCGACCGCACCGTGACGGCCGAGGGCCTGATGATCACCGGCCCCGGTCAGCCGGAGCGCTCGATCCTGCCCGGCAACCCGCGGGTCCTGTCGATCGCGCAGTTCTGGCATCGCGCAGCGCAACACGAGCTGATCCGTGCCGAACGCGTGGCCGTCATCGGCGGGGGAGAGACCGCGGCGTCGATGCTCAATGAGCTGTTCCGGCACCGGGTTTCGACCATCACGGTGATCTCGCCGCAGGTGACCCTGTTCACCAGGGGCGAGGGCTTCTTCGAGAACACGCTGTTCTCCGATCCCACCGGCTGGACCAGCCTGACCATGGCGGAGCGACGCGACGCGCTGTTGCGGACCGACCGCGGGGTGTTCTCCGCGCGCGTGCAGGAGGCGCTGCTCGCCGACGACCGGATCCGCCACCTGCGGGGCAGGGTCGCGCACGCGGTCGCCCGCGAGGGCCGGATCCGGTTGACGCTGAGCACGACTGCGGGCGGTGAGTCGCTGGAGACGGTGCACGGATTCGATCTGGTCATCGACGGCTCGGGTGCCGATGCGATGTGGTTCGTGCCGCTGCTCGGTCAGGACGCGTTGGATCTGCTGGAACTCGGCCTCGGTGCGCCGCTGACCCCGGACGTGCTGCAGGAGGCCATCGGCGACGACCTCGCCGTCGGCGGGTTGCGGCCCAAGCTCTTCCTGCCGGGTCTGTCCGGGCTCACCCAGGGACCGGGCTTCCCCAACCTGTCGTGCCTGGGGCTGTTGTCGGACCGCATCCTGGGCGCCGACCTGGGCGCGGCCGCCGGCGCGCAGTCACTGAAAGGACATGAGCGGCAATCCGTTCGGTGAGCGGCGGCGCTGAACCGGTTACGCCTGCGCCCATCCGTGAGCTGAGGAGGACACGTCCATGTCGAACACCCGCGCGTGCAGCACCGTGCGGTTGCGCAGCGCGGCCCGCACCGCGCGGTGCAGCCCGTCTTCGAGGTAGATGATGCCCTTCCAGCGCACCGCGTGCGGGAACAGGTCGCCGTAGAACGTCGAATCCTCGGAGAGCAGTCGGTCGAGCGCGAGCACCGTGGTGGTGGTGACCAACTCGTCGAGCCGGATCTGGCGCGGCGGGATCTGCGCCCATTGGCGATGTGACAACCCGTGGTCGGGGTAGGGCCTACCCTCCCTGACTCCCTTGAAGATCATCGGGCCAGCGTCCTTCGAGTCGTCCCCCGAGTCCTCCCCGGACTGTGATTTCACGATGACAACAACAAGCAAGGTTAGTGCACCGCAGTTGAGCACGTCGCCCGTGTCGAAGGACCGCTCGCGCGCTATCGGCGCTGTTGGTGCCCCTAAAATGGGTGACAACGCGATTCGAGGGGTAGGTGAGCAGACATGGGTAGCGCCGACGACCGCAGGTTCGAGGTGCTGCGTGCGATCGTCGCCGACTTCGTGGCCACCCAGGAGCCGATCGGGTCGAAGACGCTCGTCGAGCGGCACAACCTGGGTGTCTCCAGTGCGACCGTGCGCAACGACATGGCCGTGCTGGAGGCCGAGGGCTACATCACCCAGCCCCACACCAGCTCCGGGCGGGTGCCCACGGAGAAGGGGTACCGCGAGTTCGTTGACCGGATCGACGACATCAAACCCCTGTCGTCGTCGGAACGCCGCGCGATCCTGTCGTTCCTCGAATCCGGTGTCGACCTGGACGACGTGTTGCGCCGCGCCGTGCGGCTGCTCGCGCAGCTGACACGCCAGGTCGCGATCGTGCAGTACCCGACGCTGTCGACCTCCACGGTCCGTCATCTCGAGGTGGTCGCGCTCACCCCGGCCAAGCTGCTGCTGGTGGTGATCACCGACACCGGCCGGGTGGACCAACGCATGGTCGAGTTGGGCGACACGCTCGACGAGCACGACGTCACCAAGCTGCGCGACCTGCTCGGCCAGGCACTCGAGGGCAAACCGCTGGCGGCGGCATCGGTCGCCGTCGCGGACCTGGCCTCACACCTCGACGGGCACGGCGGGCTCGCCGACGCGGTCGGCCGCTCGGCCACCGTGCTGGTCGAGACGCTCGTCGAGCACCGCGAGGAGCGCCTGCTGCTGGGCGGCACCGCCAACCTCACTCGCAACACCGCCGACTTCGGCGGCTCCCTGCGCTCGGTGCTCGAGGCGCTCGAGGAGCAGGTGGTGGTGCTGCGGCTGCTGGCGGCGCAGCAGGAGGCCGGCAAGGTGACCGTGCGCATCGGCCACGAAACCCAGGCCGAGGAGATGGCGGGCACTTCCGTGGTGACCACCGCGTACGGCAGTTCGGGCAAGGTGTACGGCGGTATGGGTGTGTTGGGCCCCACCCGAATGGACTATCCGGGAACTATCGCTAATGTCGCTGCGGTTGCTCTCTATATCGGGGAAGTCTTAGGCAGCCGGTAGACACCGGCACAGGCGGAAGGTCAGGCAAGTCAGCGTGGCACGCGACTATTACGGGCTGCTCGGCGTGAGCAAGGGCGCATCGGATGCGGAGATCAAGCGCGCCTATCGCAGGTTGGCGCGCGAACTGCATCCCGACGTCAACCCGGACGAAGAGGCCCAGGCCCGGTTCAAGGACATCAGCGCCGCCTACGAGGTGCTCAGCGATCCGGAGAAGCGCCGCATCGTCGATCTCGGCGGTGACCCGCTGGAATCGGCGTCGAACGGAGCCGGGTTCTCCGGTGGCTTCGGGGGCCTGGGCGACGTTTTCGAGGCGTTCTTCGGCGGCGGCGGCGCCACCCGCGGGCCGATCGGCCGGGTGCGGCCGGGGTCGGATTCGCTGCTGCGGATGCGCCTGGACCTGTTGGAGTGCGCGACTGGCGTGACCAAGCAGGTCACCGTCGACACCGCGGTGCTGTGCGACCTGTGCCACGGCAAAGGCACACACGGCAACTCCAGCCCGGTGGCCTGCGACACCTGCGGCGGTCGCGGCGAGATCCAGACGGTGCAGCGCTCGCTGCTGGGCCAGGTCATGACATCGCGGCCCTGCCCGGTGTGCGGCGGCGTCGGCGAGGTCATCCCCGATCCGTGCCACCGCTGCGGCGGCGACGGCCGCGTGCGGGCCCGCCGGGAGATCAGCGTGAAGATCCCGGCAGGCGTCGGCGACGGTATGCGGGTGCGGTTGGCGGCTCAAGGCGAGGTCGGACCGGGCGGGGGACCGGCGGGCGACCTGTACGTGGAGGTGCACGAGCAGCCGCACGCCACGTTCCTGCGCGACGGCGACGATCTGCACTGCACGGTCTCGGTGCCGATGGTCGACGCGGCGCTGGGCACCAGCGTCACCGTCGACGCGATCCTCGACGGACCGACCGAGATCGCGATCCCGTCCGGCACACAGCCCGGCGCCGTCGTCACGCTGCGCGGTCACGGCATGCCGCACCTGCGCTCCGGAGTGCGCGGCGACCTGCATGCGCACATCGATGTGGTGGTGCCGTCGCGGCTGGACAACGAGGACGCCGAACTGCTGCGCAAGCTCAAGGCGAAGCGGGCCCGCGACGTCGCCGAGGTGCGATCGGCGCAGCCGACGACCACGAGCGGGGGTGGGCTGTTCAGCCGGCTGCGTGAGACCTTCAGCGGCCGCTGACCGGGGCAGTGGTATGCCGAAGCCTATGCGCGAGATTGCGCTGCGGCACGTGCCGAACCGCGAGCCGCAACCATCGGTGCAGTCACGGGCCTACCCGCCGTGACGCAGGGCCTGTTCTACGTCGACTCGCTGCCTGCGGTCGGTGAGCTCGCGGTCGTCGAGGGTGACGAGGGCTTTCACGCCGCCAATGTGCGCCGCATCCGCCCCGGCGAGCGGTTGCAACTCAGCGACGGCGCCGGAGAGTTGGCGCACTGCGAGGCCAGCGAGGTCACAAAGGGCAGATTGACCGCGCAGGTGCTGGACCGGCGCTCCGTACCGCCCCCGTCGCCGACCGTGACCGTCGTGCAGGCGCTGCCCAAGTCGGATCGCTCGGAACTGGCGATCGAATTGGCGACCGAGGCGGGCGCCGACGCGTTCGTGGCCTGGCAGGCCGCGCGCTGCGTGGCCCGATGGGACTCGGCGGCCAAGGCCGAAAAGGGTCTGCGCCGGTGGAGTGCGGTGGCCCGCTCGGCGGCCCGGCAGTCACGGCGGGCCCGCATCCCCGAGGTCAGCGGCCCCGTCTCGACGGCCCAGTTGGTCGACGGGCTCGGCGACCGGGACGCCGTCGTGCTCGCGCTGCACGAATCGGCGACGCAGCGGCTCGCCGATGTGCCGGTGGCCGCGGCGGATGCGGTGGTCCTGGTGGTGGGACCCGAAGGCGGCATCGCCGACGACGAGCTCGCAGCGCTGACAGACGCGGGTGCGACGGCGGTGCGACTGGGGCCCACAGTGCTGCGGACCTCGACGGCCGCGGCCGTCGCGCTGGGGGCGTTGGGCGTGCTGACCGGCCGGTGGTCGTGATACACCGCCGCCTTGAGCATTGGCTTGAGCATTGGGTGGTGTCGCTGACCAGCGGTAAACTGTGAACAGACATCTGCAACGGCCAGGTCAGAACCAGAAAGCAGGCACTGAACCCTCTTGACGCCCCGCGAGACGACCGCTGACTCTGATCAGTCTTCTGAGTCGGTACGCAGCAGCATCAACATTCCGCCCGACCTCGTCGTGGGCCTACTGGGTTCCGCCGACGAGAATCTGCGCGCGCTCGAACGCGTCCTGGCGGCCGACATCCATGTGCGCGGCAACGCGCTGACCCTGTCCGGCGAACCCGCCGACGTCGCGCTGGCCGAACGGGTGATCTCCGAGCTGATCGCGATCGTGAGCAACGGGCAGGTCCTCAACCCCGACGTCGTGCGGCACAGCGTCGGGATGCTCACCGGAACCGGCAACGAGTCGCCCGCCGAGGTGCTCACCCTCGACATCCTGTCGCGGCGCGGCAAGACCATCCGGCCCAAGACGCTGAACCAGAAGCGCTACGTCGACGCCATCGATGCGCACACCATCGTGTTCGGCATCGGGCCGGCGGGCACCGGCAAGACGTATCTGGCGATGGCTAAGGCCGTCAACGCCTTACAGTCCAAGCAGGTGTCGCGCATCATCCTCACGCGGCCGGCCGTGGAGGCCGGTGAGCGGCTCGGCTTCCTGCCGGGCACGCTGAGCGAGAAGATCGACCCGTACCTGCGTCCGCTCTACGACGCACTGCACGACATGATGGACCCGGAGCTGATCCCGAAGCTGATGAGCGCCGGGGTGATCGAGGTCGCGCCGCTGGCGTACATGCGTGGGCGCACTTTGAATGATGCGTTCATCATCCTCGACGAGGCGCAGAACACCACCGCTGAGCAGATGAAGATGTTTTTGACCCGGCTCGGCTTCAACTCCAAAATCGTTGTGACAGGCGATATCACGCAGGTCGACCTGCCCGGCGGGGCCGCTTCGGGCCTGCACGCGGCGATGCGGATCCTCGACGGCATTGACGACATCCACTTCGCCGAGCTCACCAGCGCCGACGTCGTGCGGCACCGGCTGGTGTCGGAGATCGTCGACGCGTACGCGCGACACGACGAACCCACGCAGCTGAACCGGGCACAGCGCCGCGCCTCCGGCTCCCGGTCCCGACGGTAGCGGTCGATATGAGCATCGAGGTGTCCAACGAGTCGGGCATCGACGTCTCCGAAGAGGAACTGATCAGCGTCGCCCGCTTCGTCATCCGCAAGATGAAGGTCAACCCCGCCGCCGAATTGTCGATGGTGCTGCTCGACACCGCGGCGATGGCCGATCTGCACATGCGGTGGATGGACCTGCCCGGTCCCACCGACGTCATGAGCTTCCCCATGGACGAGCTGGAGCCCGGCGGGAGGCCCGACGCGCCCGAACCCGGTCCGGCCATGTTGGGCGACATCGCGCTGTGCCCCCAGTTCGCCGCCGACCAGGCCGCCGCCGCCGGGCATTCGCTGGGCCAGGAGCTGGCGCTGCTCACCGTGCACGGGGTGTTGCACCTGCTGGGCTACGACCACGCCGAGCCCGCCGAGGAAAAAGAGATGTTCACCTTGCAGCGTCAACTGCTCGAGGAGTGGGTCGCCGACCAGGTCGAGGCCTACCATCAGGACCGCCAGTCCGAGAAGGAACGCCGGCTTCTCGACAACTCCCGATACTTCGACGAGCTGTGACCGGCGCCGGACAGCTGATCTTCGCGATCGTCCTGGTCTTCTTCGGCGGGCTTTTCGCGGCGATCGACGCGGCGCTGAGCACGGTGTCGATGGCGCGGGTCGAGGAACTCGTTCGCGAGGAGCGACCGGGAGCGGTGCGGTTGGCCAGGGTGATGGCCGAGCGCCCTCGCTACATCAACCTGATCGTGCTGCTGCGCATCGCCTGCGAGGTCGGGCCGACGGTGCTGCTGGCCGCCTACCTCGACGGCCATCTCGGCGTCACATGGGGGTTGTTCGTCGCCGCCGCGATCATGGTGGTGGTGAGCTTCGTCGTGATCGGCGTCGGCCCCCGCACAATCGGCAGACAACACGCCTACACGATCGCCCTGCTCGCCGCCCTTCCGCTGCAAGCGCTTTCGGTGTTGCTGACACCGATCAGCCGGCTGCTGGTGCTGATCGGTAACGCGCTGACACCGGGTCGCGGATTCCGCAACGGCCCGTTCGCCTCCGAGATCGAACTGCGCGAGGTGGTCGACCTGGCGCAGCAGCGCGGGGTCGTGGCCGACGACGAGCGGCGAATGATCCAGTCGGTGTTCGAACTCGGTGACACCCCCGCACGCGAGGTGATGGTGCCGCGCACCGAGATGGTGTGGATCGAAAGCGACAAGACGGCCGGGCAGGCGACGTCGCTCGCCGTGCGCAGCGGCCACAGCCGTATCCCGGTGATCGGGGAGAACGTCGACGACATCGTGGGTGTCGTGTACCTCAAGGACCTCGTGCAGCGGACGTACTACTCGACCGACGGCGGTCGCGGCACCAAGGTTTCCGATGTCATGCGGCGCCCGGTGTTCGTACCCGATTCCAAACCGCTCGACGAGCTGCTGCGCGAGATGCAACGCGACCGCGTTCACATGGTGCTGCTGGTCGACGAGTACGGTGCGATCGCCGGCCTGGTCACCATCGAGGATGTGCTCGAGGAGATCGTCGGCGAGATCGTCGACGAGTACGACGCCGGCGAAGTGGTTCCCGTAGAAGACTTGGGGGACAACCGGTATCGCGTCTCGGCGCGGCTGCCGATCGAGGATCTCGGCGAGCTCTACGACATCGAGTTCGACGACGATCTCGACGTGGACACCGTCGGCGGTCTCGTCGCGCTGGAACTCGGTCGCGTCCCGCTCCCGGGCGCGGAGGTGACGTGGGACGGGCTGCGACTGCAGGCCGAAGGCGGACCGGACCACCGTGGGCGGGTGCGCATCGGCACGGTGCTGGTCAGCCGCACCGAGCCTGCCCAAGGAGACGACGAGGACAACAATGAGCGCCTGGGCGAAGAGCGGTGAGGCACGATGACTGACCTCGACAGTGAGGATGCCAAGCTCGTGACGCTGGCGCGCGGGGCGATGGCGAGGGCCGAGGCGGGCAGCGGCGCCGCCGTGCGGGACCGCGACGGGCGCACCTACGCGGCTGCTCCGGTGGCGCTGACGGCGTTGGAACTGACCGCCTTACAGGCCGCCGTGGCCGCAGCGGTGTCCAGCGGTGCGACCGGTCTGGAGGCCGCGGTGGTGCTCGGCGGATCCTCCGACGACGCGGGGGTGGCGGCGGTGCGCGAGCTGTCGGCGGATGCGGTGGTGATCGTCGCCGATCGATCCGGGCGTCCGGTGTCAAACCCGTGAGCGACGAATTCCGTTCGGGCTTCGTCTGTTTCGTCGGCCGGCCCAACACCGGTAAGTCGACGTTGACCAACGCGCTGGTCGGCACCAAGGTCGCGATCACGTCGAACCGCCCGCAGACGACCCGGCACACCATCCGCGGGATCGTGCACCGGGAGAACTTCCAGATCGTGCTCGTCGACACCCCGGGGCTGCACCGTCCGCGCACGCTGCTCGGCCAGCGGCTCAACGACCTGGTCAAGGACACCTACTCCGAGGTCGACGTCATCGGATGGTGCATCCCCGCCGACGAGAAGATCGGCCCCGGCGACCGCTGGATCCACGACCAGATCCGCGCGGTCGCCCCCAGGACCACGCTGGTCGCGATCGTCACCAAGATCGACAAGGTGTCCAAGGACCGCGTCGCGGCGCAATTGGTCGCCGTGAGCGAACTGGTCGGTCCCGACACCGAGATCGTTCCGGTGTCGGCGACCGCGGCCGACAACCTCGATGTGCTCGTCGACGTGCTGGCCTCCGAACTGCCGCCGGGGCCAGCGTTCTACCCCGACGGGGAGCTCACCGACGAGCCCGAGGAGACCCTGATGGCCGAGCTGATCCGCGAGGCCGCGCTCGAAGGTGTGCGCGACGAACTGCCGCACTCGCTGGCCGTCGTCATCGAGGAGGTCTCCCCGCGGGAGGGCCGCACACCGGAGCAGGGTGAACTGATAGACGTGCACGCCATCCTGTTCGTCGAACGCGAAAGCCAGAAAGGCATCGTCATCGGCAAGGGCGGGGCCAGGTTGCGCGAGGTCGGCACCGCCGCGCGCCAGCAGATCGAAAAGCTGCTGGGCACCAAGGTCTACCTCGACCTGAGGGTCAAGATCGCCAAGAACTGGCAACGCGACCCGAAACAACTGGGCCGCCTGGGCTTCTAGCTCAGCTCTGGGCGCCCGAGCCCGGCTCCCCGAACGGCCGTCCCGGGCCGTGCGCCGGTGGGGCGGCGTCGCCCTTGCCGTAGACCGCCACCACCACCGTGCGGTCGAGCGCGTTCGCCGACCACACCCCGATGTCGACGTTCGAACAGTCGGCCATGATCGCCTTGTAGTCGGGCCGGTGGTACCACTGGTTGATCAACTCGATGCCGCTCATCGCCAGCGCGGGATTGATGGCCACCGTCTCGGTGACCGCGCCCGCGTAGCCGGCATTGCGCGCCCGGTCGGCCACCGTGCTCCCGTCCGACCCGATGTCGCCGCCCAGCGCGCGGTTGTTGAGCACGTCGTTGGTGTGCCATTCGGCGGCCAGGCGCAGCTTCGGGTTGATCTTGATGTCGGTGTCGCAGCCGGCCTGCCGCTGCACGGTGTAGACGTTGGCCACCACACCGTCGTTGAACCGCTTGTTGTCAGCGGCCGCGGTCGGAACTCCAGTCACCAAGCCGCCCACCAGCCCCAGAACCGGAAATGCGCACGCGTAACCCAGCGCTCTCATGCCCGCAGACTCTACGCGACCTCCTCGGAGACGTCGTCGGGTTCGCGCCGATCGCAGGCCGCTACCGGCTCGTCGGAGGCCGCGGCGGGCTCGGGGTCGGGCGCGGGTGCGGGAAACCACCACGGCTCGGGCTGGCGCACCGTCCAGCCGTTGATCGCTTCAAGCTCCGCGGCCAGCGAGATCAACAACGGCTCGCTGTTGGCCGGGCCCATCAGCTGAACGCCGATCGGCAGACCCTCGGAGGTGAACCCGGCCGGCACGTTGATCGACGGCCAGCCCAGCAGATTCCACGGCCAGGTCACCGGGCACGCCTTGATCATCGTGCGGTCGGTGGCCAGCCCGCCGAGCTCGTCGAACTCGTGCACCTTCGGCGGTGGCTGCGCGGTCGTCGGCGCCAGCACCACATCGGCGATGTTGAAGATGTATCCGATGCGGCGGTGCGCGCGAGCCTCGCGGGCGCGGGCCTTGCGCAGCACGTGCTCCGACAGCAGCCGGCCGGTGCGCAGGTTGGCTTTGGTCCGTTTGTCCAGTGTGACGCCGTGACCGAGCCGGTCCGCCCAGTCCAGCAGCCCGGACGTGGAGCGGGACAGGAAGTTCCACGACATCTCGAGGCTGTAGTCGGGATCGGCGGCGAACAGGCTGTGCCCGAGGTCCTCGAGCTGAGCGGCGACGACGGACATCGCTGCCTGGATCTCCGGGTGCAGTTTGGCCCGGAAACCGGTGAACGGAAACTTCGTCGACATCGCGATCCGCAGGGGACCGGGCGCCTGAGCCACGTATTCCGAAACGTTGATCGGCGGCGGCTGATGGCGATCGCCTGCGACGTTGCCGGACGCGGCGTCGAGCACCAGCGCCGCATCGGCGACGGTGCGCGCCAGCACCCCGTTGACCGTGATCCCGTTGAACGCCTCGGGCAGCGGCCATGTCGAGATGCGGCCGCGCTGCGGTTTGATGCCGACCAGATGTGTCCACGCGGCGGGGATGCGCACGCTGCCCGCCCCGTCGGAACCGATCGCGGCGGTCACCAGCCCGGCCGCCACCGCCGCGGCGCTGCCGCCGGAGGAACCGCCGGGCGTGTGGTCACGCGACCACGGGTTGCGGGTGTGGCCGAACGCGGGCCCGCTGGTGAACGGCCACTGACCCAGTTCGCAGGTGTTGGTCTTGCCGACGATGACCGCGCCCGCGGCCTTCAACCGCCGCACCACCTCGGCGTCCCGGGTGGCGGGGCGGACGTCGCCGTCGGCGCCGAACCTGGTCGGGTGGCCCGCGACGTCGACGTCGTCCTTGACCGCGATGGGGATGCCGCAGAGCGGATACTTCGAAAGATCGTGGCCCGCGGCGCGTTTGCGGTCCGCACGGGCTGCGTCGGCCAGCGCCTGCTCGGTGAACACCACGCGGAACGCGTTGAGCGTCGGCTGGCTGGCCGCGATGGCGTCGAGCGAACGCGCAACCAGTTCCACCGACGTGACGGAGCCGCTCGCCAGCTGGAAGAGCTGTTGAGTGAGGGTGGGGAATCGCGCATTTTTGACCATCGAGTAGAAGCTTATCGGCGGTGCGGATCGGAATCTGACGGACCGCAGTGGGAGACTGAACCGATGCGGCTGTATCGGGACCGGGCGGTGGTGCTGCGCCAGCACAAGCTCGGCGAGGCCGACCGCATCGTGACACTTCTCACCCGCGATCACGGGTTGGTGCGGGCGGTGGCCAAGGGGGTGCGGCGCACCCGCAGCAAGTTCGGCGCCAGGCTGGAGCCGTTCGCGCACATCGACGTTCAGCTGCATCCGGGCCGCAACCTCGACATCGTCACCCAGGTCCAGGCCATCGACGCGTTCGCCTCCGACATCGTCAGCGACTACGGCCGCTACACCTGTGCCTGCGCGGTGTTGGAGACCGCCGAACGCCTGGCCGGTGAGGAACGCGCCCCGATGCCCGCGCTGCACCGGTTGACGGTGGCCGCGTTGCGGGCGGTGGCCGACGGCGGCCGGCCCCGTGAGCTGGTGTTGGATGCGTACCTGTTGCGCGCCATGGGGATCGCGGGCTGGGCCCCGGCGTTGACCGAGTGTGCCCGCTGCGCTGCGCCGGGTCCCCACCGGGCGTTCCACGTGGCGGCCGGGGGCAGCGTGTGCGTGCACTGCCGGCCCTCCGGGTCGGTGACGCCGCCTCAGGCTGTGCTGGACCTGATGGCCGCGCTGCACGACGGGGACTGGGAGTACGCCGAGACGTCGACGGCGTCGCACCGCAGCCAGGCCAGCGGGCTGGTGGCCGCGCATCTGCAGTGGCATCTGGAGCGCCAATTGCGGACGTTGCCGCTGGTGGAACGGGTGTACCGGGTGGATAAGAGTGTCGGCGACCAGCATGCGTCGGTGGTCGGGCAGGATGTGCCACATGGCAAGCGAACGGGATGGGCGGAGGAAGAAGGCTCCGCCGACCTACCCACAGCTGCCCCCGGCGCCTGACGACTATCCCACGTTCCCGGACAAGTCGACCTGGCCCGTGGTCTTCCCCGACATCCCTGCGGGCACCAACGGCCGGTTCGCGCGCCCGCCCCAGCACACGTCGAAGGAGGCCGCGCCGCGGATCCCGGCCGACCAGGTGCCCAGCCACGTCGCTGTCGTCATGGACGGCAACGGGCGCTGGGCCACCCAGCGTGGCCTGCACCGCACCGAGGGGCACAAGATGGGCGAGGCCGTCCTCATCGACATCACCTGCGGCGCAATCGAAATCGGCATCAAACACCTGACGGTGTACGCGTTCTCCACCGAGAACTGGAGACGCAGCACCGAAGAGGTGCGCTTCCTGATGGGCTTCAACCGGGAGGTGGTGCGTCGCCGCCGCGAGAACCTCAACGACATGGGCGTGCGGATGCGCTGGGTCGGCTCGCGGCCGCGCATGTGGCGCAGCGTGATCAAGGAATTCGACATCGCCGAGCAGATGACCGTCGGCAACGACGTCATCACGATCAACTACTGCGTCAACTACGGCGGCCGCACCGAGATCGTCGAGGCGACCCGTGAGCTCGCGCGGTTGGCCGCCGACGGCAAGATCAAGCCGGACCGCATCAGCGAGGCGACGTTCGCCAAGCACCTGCACCGCTCCGACATCCCCGACGTCGACCTGTTCATCCGGACCTCGGGGGAGCAGCGCGCCAGCAACTTCCTGCTCTGGCAGGCCGCCTACGCGGAGTTCGTCTTCCAGGACAAGTTGTGGCCGGACTACGACCGGCGTGATCTGTGGGCCGCCTGCGAGGAGTACGTCAACCGCAACCGTCGCTTCGGCAGAGCCGAATGATGTACCTGAGCGGGAGAGCCTGATGGCACTGCAGGAGCGGCTCGGCGAGATCCTCGAAGGCGTGCTTCCCGTGACGCGCGAGGACGACGGGGCGGTCACCGTCCACCACGACGAGACCTTCGCCTCCCTGCGCACGGTTCCGGTCGCCGAGGGTCTGGAGCTGGTGTCGCTCACCCAGATTCTGGCCTGGGATCTGCCGCTGGACGCCAAGCTGCGCGCCGCGGTCGCCGAGCACGCCCACAACACGCTGCTTGGCACGGTGTCGCTGGCCTCCAAGAGCGCACCGAAAGAGGTTGCGGCCGGAGCCAAGCGCAATTCGAAGAAGGCCGCGGATGTGTTGTTGCGCTACAACTTTCCCGCCGCCGGGCTGACCGACGACGCGCTGCGCACGCTGATCCTGATGGTGCTCGCCACCGGTGCCGAGGTGCGCCGCGCGTTAGTCGGCTGAACCGTTCGTCGTCGCGCACTGGCCGCAGACGCCGAAGATCTCGATCGTGTGGCTGACATCGGAAAAGCCGTGCTGTCGGGCGATGTCGGCCGTCCAGGTCTCGACGTCGCCGCCCTGGATCTCCACCGTCGAACCGCACGCGCGGCAGACCAGGTGGTGATGGTGGTCTTCCGAACAGCGGCGGTACACCGACTCGCCGGTGTCGGTGCGCAACGTGTCGACGACGCCTGCGGCCGCCATCTGCTGCAGGGTGCGGTACACGGTCGTCAGCCCGATGCCCTCGCCGCGTCGGCGGAGCTCGTCGTGCAATTCCTGGGCCGAACGGAACTCCTCGACGTTCTCCAGCAGGGCCGCGATGGCCGCGCGTTGTCGGGTGGCGCGCACTCCCGTGCTCATCGGCATGTGTTCACTCGTCGCCCTCGGCCGCGTGCGTCACCGCCGCGACGACGATGTCGGCGAGGTGATGATCGACGAGGCGGTACATCACCTCGCGCCCGGACCGTTCACCGGCAACGACGCCCGCGGCCTTCAGAATGCGCAGGTGCTGGCTGACCAACGGCTGCGGCACGGCCAGCGCGTCGACGAGCTCGTGCACGCAGCGCGCCGACTCCCGCAACTGCAGCACGATGGCGATCCGGACCGGGGCGGCCAACGCGCGCAGCAGGTCGCCGGAGGTGTCGAGCACATCGCGCGGCGGTAGCTCGGGATACGGTGCGCCGCCGTGGTCGTGGGCGTCCTCGGCGGCGACGCGCCCGTCGGCCAAAGTGGAAACGATTTTCATTACGGCCAACAATACATGCGCTTCCATGCATGTCAACGCCGGACCGCGGCCCCCCTCCTCTGGCGCGAGCGACCGTAGTAAGAGAGCTATGTCGCGTGTTTTCGAGGATTTTGAAGAGGTTGAAGACGTCCTCCTGATGC
>NZ_LQIH01000036.1:0-21593 GCF_001499835.1 Mycolicibacterium novocastrense | reverse complement strand
GTCCTCGGGGGTGGGCAGGTCCTCGACGTCAATGCCGAGACGCGCTTGCAGCCGGTGGGTGAACGCATCGACGGTGTAGGTAATCAAGCGTGCGTAATCGCCCGGAGGAATCGGGTGGTCGGCGTCGGCGGCGTCGGCGAGGTGTTCGGCAGCGACATGGAGCAGATCGCGCGGGGTCCAGGTGGCCGGGTCTGCCGCGCTGATAGCCGCGACCAGCCCGGGCCAGGCCGGATCGGAGGTGATGGTCTCGGTCAGCGCGGCCCCGAACGCGGCGTCGACGTCGGTGATCCAGGCCGGCCGCAGCCGCGAATGCGTGGTGGCCAACGTGGCGGTCGGGGACAGGGCTCCCGCGATACGCCACCACAGCGCGGCGGCGGGCAGCTCGTCGGGCAGCGGCCCTTGGCGGGCAGCGGTGGTGATGATCTGCCGCAGGTCGGGGGTGGTGCGGGTGGCCCGGGCGAGCTGGGCGGCCAGCTGTGGCCAGTAGGCATCGGCGCGCAGGCGCGGGTCGATGGCGTCGATGACGTCGTTCCAGCGGGTGGTGTCGGCACTGCGGCGCCCGATGTCTGCGGCGGCGTAGCGCTGCAGGGTGGCCTGCACGTCGCGGGTCCGCACGGGGTACTGGCGCGCGCCGGTGAGACGGGTGTCGGCGTCCTCCACGCCAGTGGCGGAACGGAACACCGCGATCTCGGCGGTCAGCGCCGGATTCACGGTGATCAGCGGCCGCGCCCAGGCGGGGGCGGTCGCGTTGGTCCAGGCCCGCGCCCGCTCGCGGATCTGGTCGGCCAGGCCTTGGACCAGTTGCTCGCGGCGGGCCAGGTAGGCGCTCCAGTGCGGATCGTCGGCCAGCGCCGGCGGGATGCCGGGAAGCCAGCGCAGCACCCCGATGCCCGCGGAGTGGGTGCCGGCGGGATCGATGCGGTGATCGAGGACCGCGGCGGGATCGGCGGCGTCATCGACACTGCCCTTGGCCAACGCTTCGGTCAGCAGCTCGCGGGGATCAGCGCCACCGATCGCCAGGACAGACAGGTTGCGCCGCAGCACCGGCCAGGCCTCGCGCTGGCTCAGCCGGGGGATTACGTCATCAGCGATGGCGTCCAACCGATCACGCGCACCGGCTCCCAGCTGGTTTTCGGCTGCCACGCCCAAGGCGTCGTAGAACATGTCGGCCGCAGCCTGCAGCCGCGTTGCCGGATCCTCGGCGCAGCGGGCTTCGGTGGTCGCCGACACCTGCGCGCCGTCGCGGGCCAGGGCGCGGGTGAGGACATCGACGGCGGTGTCAGGGTGGGTGGCCTTGGGGGAGAGCAGCCGGTGGGGATCGCCTTCGGCGGTGGACAGGTACAGGTGGTTTTCGTCGGTGGCGCGCGTCATCGCGACGTAGAGGTGCTGGCGGGTCAGCATGTCGGAGCCGACGATGTGGCAGGTGCCCTTGGTGTCGCGCCGTCCTGCCGTCAGTCCCTGGGCGGAGTCGATAGTGGCCGCGTAGCCCAGCGTGACATGTTCGGCGATGTAGTCGGCCGGCAGCTTGACGATGCGTCCGCTGCGCAGGTGGCGGGCTTTCACGCTGCCATCGGTGAGGACCTCGGTGATGGTGTAGCGGTAGCCGTTGCGCACGAAATCGCTGCGCCCAATGGTGATTCGGCGATTGTTTTTCCGGGTGCGGATGGTGTCTCCGACGCTGGCGTGCAGCTGATCTGCCAGCACCACCGTGGCCGCCTGGGCGGCTTCGGGATCGGCGGCCAGCCGGTCGGCGCGGGCGCGGGCGTTGAGTTCGTTGATGACGTCGTTGGTGGGCGCGAGCAGGATGGAGTCTGCGCCGGCGGCCAGGTCGGCCCGCCATGCCTGATAGGCCATGTCGGCGGCGGTCTCGTCGGTGCCGACGTGGATGCGGTGGTGGTCGATGTAGAAGCCGATGCCGGCCGGGTCGGCGTCGTGTAGCGCGAGCCCGGCGGCGGCTTCGGCCGGTGACTTGAACCGTACGACTTCGCTCAGGGTGAGCGCGTCGGTGGCTTCGGCGATGTCGCGGAGAACGCCGCCGGCTGAGATGGATGACAACTGGCCGTCGTCGCCGACCAGTCGCACGCTGGCGCCTTTGCGTAGTGCGTCGGTGATCATCGCGTCCAGCCCGGCGGTGGCGGCCTTGCCGGCCTCGTCAACGACGATGAGGGTGTCGGGGCCGACTTGCTCGAACCAGTCGGGGAGACCGGAGATCGCGGCCTTGTTTGGATCGGCTGACCAGACGTACTTGTCGAGGGTGTCAGTGGTGGCGCCGAGGTCCTCCCGGAGCACGATCGCCGCGTCGGCTGTCGGGGCCAAGCCGATCACGTGTCCGCCCGAGTTGCGCCACGCGTGGGCCAGCGCCGCCATGGCTGTGGTCTTGCCCGTTCCGGCTGGGGCCAGCGCCAGTGCGACACGGCGCCCCGAGGTCGCCATTTCCGAGACCAGTGCGGCCTGGCCGGGGTTGAGGGTGCGTCCTCGGGCGGCCGAATCTGCGAGTGCCAGTTCGACATCGGCGGCGGTGGCGGCGCGGCCGTCGCACCGGTGCACCGCGTCGAGAATGCGGCGCTCGGCGGCGAGTGTTTCGCGGCTGGTGTAGACCTGCACGCCGTGGCGGGAATAGACGCTGGCACCGTCGCGGCGACGCAAGGCGACAGGCTCGCCCAACTCGGCATCGGCGACGCGGGCGTGCGGCAGTGAAAACGCCTCTCCGAGAGCGGTATCGGTGAGGCGTTCGATTGATGCGACATCGTGCGCCACGCCGTGCGAGCGAGCGATTCGCAGCGCCTCGGCGCGCACGTGGTGGCGCTGCCAGGTGGAGCGGGATTCAGACACGGTGGCGATGAGTTCGCCAGCGCGCGACGCGATCCATTCCTCGTCGACCACGGGTGCGGTGCGGGCTCGGTTGGGACCGGCCAGGACACCGGCCAACATGCGGTGCAGTCCGTCTCGTCCGAGGACCTCCACAGCTTGGGTGCGCCAGACGTGGCGCTGCTCAGCCAGCGAGCGCGGCTCATGCTTGGCTTCGCGCGATTCCAGCGTCGCCTGCTGGGCCAAAGCGATGATCTCGGTGTTGGTTGGTTCGCGTCCGTGATCGGCCTGAAATGCCTTGGCCAGCTCGGCGGTGCGGGCCTCGATCGCCGCGCGCCGACTCGACCACCGCGCCATCAATTCCACCGAAATTCCGGCGATCTCGCGGACCGGTCGTTTTCCGCGTCCGCGGGACTGCTCGACGAACGACACCGCGAGTCTGTCGATCAAGTGCGCTTCGAGACGGGTGTTGTACAACTCCGAAGCCGCGACCGTCACCCGGTGCAGCGGTTGACCGTCCAGGGCGAGCCATCGGCGCACGCCGTTGGCGTCCACGTGGGACACCTTGTTAGAGATCGCGACGTGGGTGTGTAAGTCGGGGTCGCCGGCGCGAGAGTCCCGGTGGGTGAACGCTGCGGCGATAAGTCCTTCGGTGTCGACCTGGGCGACACCGCCGGCGCCGGTGCGCGTGAAGGTGGCTTGATCCTGCAGCCACTCGAGCACGTCGGCGACGGCCGCATCATGGGCCGCTTCAATCTGCTCGGCCACCGATAGCGGGGCGATGGCCCACAAGGCCGACACTGATTTCACCGGCGAGAACGTCAGGTCGTATCCGGCGACGGCGGTCGTGCGGGCGCGGGTGTTGCGAGCGATGAATCCGGACAGTTCGCGGTCATCGGCGGGTGGGCGGCCGTACTCCTCGGCGAACAGCTCCACAGCCACGCGGGTGCGGATCTGTGCGCGGATCTCCGGGGCGATGGTGGCGTTCCAGTGTGCGCCGTTCTCGGCGTTGTGGTCGCGGAAGGCCACCGCCAGACGCCGCGTGTACTCCGGTTCGCCGTCGCGTACCAGGAACTCACGTCCGAGTCGGCTGGCCGCCCGCCCCGAGCCCATGCTGCGGCCGATGACGTAGGTCTCGATGCGCTCGGCGTTGGGGTGCAGACCCAATCCGTAGAGGGCGCGCATCTGCGCCTCGCCGACGCCCGATCCCTCATCGACGGTCCAAATCTCTTCGCGGGCTTGCGGACTGGTTTCGCAGCGGCCGGTGTCAGACAGTGCGGCCAAGCCCCGACCCATCCACCGACCGGGCGATTCACCTTTGGCCGAGTAGTAGTCGGCCAGCGTGGAGCGGCCACGCTCGGTGCTGTCGGAGGCAGCGACCTGCCGCACCAGGTACAGGTATCCGTCTCCGGCGGTCAGCTTGTGCAGCGTCATCACCATGGCGCGCACGCAGACGTCCGCATGCGCCGCACGCTACGAACTCGGCGGTTGGCGAAGCCACCACCAAACCGGAGGTTCTTAGAAAAGTCTCAGACGGCGGGTACTGGCGCAGGGGTCGTATTCATTCGGGGTGAATACGCCCTCACGCTGGTCGGCATGTAGCGCCGGGTATTGCTCTGTTCGCTTCTCACCTCTCCTGGACCAGCACGTGAGGTGCGTCCTTCATGCCTCCTGCGTTGGTCTGACCACGTCGCGGGTTTGTTGCTTTGGTCGGCCACCAGCTGGCTTCGCGTAGGAGTGTGGCGATGGCGGGCACGGTGAGGGTGCGCACGAGGAAGGTGTCGAGCAGCAGCCCGAAGCCGATGATGAGGCCGGCTTGGATCATGATGGCGACTGAGCCGACCATGAGGCCGAACATGCTGGCGGCGAATATCAGGCCAGCGGAGGTGATGACGGCTCCGGTGTTTGCCACGGTGCGCAGGACGCCGACGCGGATGTTGGTTCCGGATTCTTCGCGGAGCCGTGAGACGAGCAGCATGTTGTAGTCGGCGCCGACGGCGACGAGGATGATGAACGCCAGCAGCGGTACGGGCCAGGCGATTTCGTGGCCCAGTCCCCATTGGAAGACCACAACGCCGATGCCGAGCGAGGCGAGGTAATTGAGCACGACGGTGCCTAGTAGGTAGAGCGGTGCTAGGAGCGCTCGCAGCAGTAGGACCAGGATGACGCCGACGATGATTATGGTGGCCATGGCCAGTTGTGCGAAGTCGGCCCATAGGAGTCGTTGGATATCGGAGTTTACGGCGGGGAAGCCGGCGACGGACACGGTGGCGTCGGCGAGTGACGTGTTGGGTCGTGCGGTGTTGGCGGTGTCGGTGATGCGGCTGGCGAGGTCCATGGCTTCAACGCTGTATGGGTCGTGGCTGCTTTCGATCATGAACCGCGCTGTTTTGCCGTCCGGTGAGAGGAATTGTTCGGCGACGTCGGTGAATTGCCGGTTCTCGAATGCGTTGGCGGGCAGGTAGAAACCGCTCGAGGAGTCGGAGTCGGCCGCTGCGCGTGAAGAGTTTTGTAGTTGGGTGGCGATCTGGCTCATGCCGGACAGCATTTCGATGTTGCTGTCGGCGAGGGTGCGGACGCCGGTGGCGAGTGCTTGGGCGCCGGAGGCGAGCTGTCCGATTCCGTCCTGTAGTCGGCGGAGATTGGTGGCCAGGTCGGCCGGGTCACCGAGGGCTCCGAATGCCTTGTCCAGCGAGGCGACTGCGTTCTGGACGTTGGCGAGGGTGCCACCGACGGTGGCGTTGGTGGCGGGATCGTAGCGGTCCCCGAGGTCGGCGATCTGGTTGAAGAATCCGCTGTCGCGCAGAGTGACCAGGATCTGCACCTGGTCGCGGATTTGGGCGCATTGCGGGGTGGTGGCACACCACGGCGAGGTGTTGAGGGCGCCGACGAGTGGGTCGAGTTGGGTGATCGCGTTTTGGGCTTGGTTGGCCAGCGGTCGTAGTCCTGGGCCGGATTGGATGGCTTGGTCGACGGCGGGGGCAGTGGCGGAAAGTTGTTGCAGCAGCGGCCGGAACTGGTTGACCTGAGTTCCTGCGGATTGGGCTTGGGTGAGGATTCCGGCCAGTGGTGTGAGGGCGGTGCGCACGGTGCTGTCGAGTTGGGCGAGGCCGTCGGCGAGCTGGTCGGCGCCGCCGGTGAGTTTGGCGAGGTCGTCTTTGCGGGAGTTGCCCTCGGCGACCGCGCCGGCCATTTTGTCGCCGATCTGGCCGTTCTGCCAGGCCAGTTCTGCTTGGTCGAGGCGCTCTCCGGTGGGGCGGGTGACTCCGGAAACCTTGGTGACGCCGGGGATCTGGGAGACGCGGGAGGCCATCTCGTCGAGATCGGCCAGTCCTTTCCCGGTCCGCATGTCGGTCGGGTTTTCCACGACGAGGAATTCGCTGATGACGACGTCTTTGCGGAAGTGGCGGTCCAGCAGGTGGTAGCCCTGGTTGCTGGCCGTGGTGTCTGGTTGTCCCTTGCGGTCGTCGTAGCTGATTTTGATGGTTGCGGCGGCTGCCGACAGGGCGAGCAGGATGACCAGGCTGACGATCAGTAGTGGCACGGGACGGCGGACCACGGCGACGGCGACGCTGTTCCAGTAGCGGCGGGTGCGATCGGGTTTGGGCTCACCGATGCCGCGTTTGGCGGCTAGCGACAACACCGGTGGCAGCAGGGTGACGGTGGCCAGAAATCCGAACAGCACGGCGATGGCACACGCGGGGCCCAGGGCGGCGAAGACGCTGAGCCGCGCGAAGACCATGGCCAGGAACGCGAGTGCGACGGTGGCGGCGGAGGCGAGGATGACGCGCCCGATGCTGGCGGTGGCGTGGATGATGGCCTGATCGGCGGGTACTTGGGCGCGGCGCTGTTCGTGGTATCGGCTGATCAGGAACACGGTGTAGTCGGTTCCGGCGCCGAGCAGGATCGCCGTCATGAAGGCGACAGTGAACTGGGAGACCGGCATGCCCAACTCGCCGAGGGCGGACAGCACGCCGCGCCCGACTGCCAGGCTCAACCCGATTACCAGCAGCGGTAACAGCGCGGTGAACACCGACCGGTAGACGATCAGCAGGATCAGGGCGATCACGCCCGCGGTAGCGATTGAGATCAGCAGCAGGTCGTGCTCGGCGGAGGCGATCATGTCGCTGAAGGTCGCCGGTGGTCCCGTTACCTGCACAGTCGTGGTCGAGCCGGTGAACACCTCCGCCGCGATGTCGCGCACCGCGTTGACGGATTCGGCGGCCGTGGGGTCTCCGAGGGTGCCGGTGACGCCGACGGGCAGATACCAGGCTTTGCGATCGGCGCTGACCGCCTGGGCTTCGGTAATCGGATCGGCCAGTAGGTCCTGCACCAGAAGGACGTGGTCGCCTTCGGCCTGCAACCGGCTCACGAGTTCGCCGTAGCGCTGCCGTGCAGTCGGAGTCAACCCATTGGGGTCTTCCATGGCGACGAACACCATGGTTTTCGAGCCTTCTTCGCCGAACGCGGCGCTCATGCGGTCAACCGTCTGCAAGGACGGCGCATCGCGAGGAATGAGGTCCACCGACTGTTGGCGCACCACGGTTTCCAGCTGGGGGAACAGCAGCGCGAGGACCACCGCGGCGCCGAGCCATACCCCGATGACCAGGGCTTTGTGCCGGAGGGTGAATCGGGCGAGCGTCGCCAACCGTTCGCTGTACTCGCGGGTGTCGGCGGGGTCGGGTGATCCGTTGGCCCGCCGGTCACGGCGCGTGGCCTGGCTTGGGGAATCTGCAGTGCCGTCGGTCACTGGACCTCCACTGATAGCGAATGGTAGCGATCGATACTGTCGGTATCGCTACGCTACCGCATGTAGTGCAAGTGGTGACGGCGTCGTAGGACGCCAGGCCGCGCAATGCGCGACTGGGGAAGGACAGGCGGCCGCTATCGAGTCCAGCGCCGGCCGCCGGTCACAGCCGGCAGGGAATGGTCGAACACTCAGTTGGCTTCTGAAGCCAGGCCGACGTTGTTCAGTCGACGGCATTGGCCTTGGATGTTGTTCAGGTCTTGCTGTTGCTGGTCTCGGACGTTGACATCGAGCGCACGGACGGCCACATCGCGTAGCGGGGCCGCTAGCTCTAGGTTTGCGCTTCGGTTGTGGCCGACTGGCCCGTGTTCTGCAGCAGCACGTAATTGCCTAGGCTGCCCAGGAAACCTGCGCAGTGCTGAACGAGTTCATCGGTGGTGAACTCCAGTTCTCCGTCGAGTCGGCGGCGCAAGACTTCGAATAGCCCTCCCACGCCCAAGGTCGAAGCCAAATGGGCAACCCCCACGGCGGAGTCGGGGATGTCGAGGTGGAGTCTGGCCTCGCGCAATACGAGGTCGGTGAAACCGGCCATCAGTTCGCTGCGTAGCTCTCGGAGCAGCGGCTCGGTTGCAGATTCCACGAACAGGATCCGACCCAGCCGAGGGTCGTCGTCGATCATGCTGACCAGCCTGTGGATCGGCGCGTACGCCAGCACCTCCGGTGGCTCGCCGGCATCGGGGATCGCGTCGACTATCACCTCCTGGAAGGTGGCATAGAGCTGCTGGTAGACAGCCCGCAGGAGGGCGTCTCGGCCGGAGAAGTGCTGGTAGAAGTAGCGTGACGTGACACCTGATTCAGCGCAGACGGCAGTCACAGTGGCGGCGGCAACACCGCGCGTGCCGATCAACTCGGTTGCGGCCTCGATGAGACGGGTGCGCCGGTTCCGGTGACGCTCCTCGGCGGACATCCCGCTATACACCCGCGCCGAAACCACGTGGATAGCTTGCCATCTAATTCTGACAAGGCTTAGAGTCAGATTGCCAGCGTGCCCTTGACGAACGGGAGAACAACATGAGCGACGATTCGTTCACTCGGCCCACCACGAGGGTCGTCCCGAAGCCCCGCCGTGTTCGATTCGACATGCCTGCTGGGACCAGTCGGCAGCACTTCGTCGATGGCGACTTGGTGATGAGCCACTTTGTGTCCACCTTGTCGGCCACGTTCCCCGAAGGCGAAGACTTCTTCATCCGGTCAGTCCGCGAGTATCGGGACCACATCAGCGACGCTGACCTCAAGGAGGCGGTCAAGGGATTCATTGCACAAGAGGCCACGCACCGACACCAGCATCGGCTGCTCAACGATCGGCTCCAAGCGATGGGCTATCCCACCGAGGGGATCGATCGCCATATCAAGAAGTTGGTTGGCCGACTTGAGAAGCGTTTTTCTCCCAAGATGCGCCTGGCTGTGACGGCCGCCCTCGAGCACTACACAGCGACATTCGCCGAGATCATTCTCACCAGCGACGAAGCTCAAGAATTGATCGGCGACACCGAAGTGCGGCCTATTCTGCTCTGGCACGCACTGGAAGAATGCGAGCACAAGGCCGTCGCTTTCGATGTCTACGAGACGGTCGGTGGAAGCGAACGCACCAGGGTCTGGGGGATGCGGATCGCCAGCCTCCTCTTGTTCAGCGAGTTGGTCATCCAGACCACCCGCTCTCTGGCCGGTGACCGTGCCGCCTACAACCCGGTGCGGTTGCTGCGCAGCCTTCGAGGTTTCCGTCATAACCCGCTATTCAGCCCAGCAGCAATTGAGCGCTTTCGTTCCTACACCCGCGCCGGATTTCATCCCGACGACTGGGACAGCGCAGAAATCCTCGAACGCTGGACCAAGGAACTCTTCGACGCCGATGGTGGCCAACAAATGCGTAGTAACGTCTAGCTCGACCAGAGCCCGTCGCGGTCAAAGTCGGCCTAAGCGAAGAACAATTCATGGGCTTCGCTCCGCGCGCAGTGAAGTCAAGCCCAGTCCTTTCTACTGGCCGCTCGATGGTGCTCGATCACGTCGCGACCTACAGGAAGCTCCGGCCGAGGAACTCGGTGACGGCGGAGCCGAAGGCGTCGTTGTCGTCGCCGGCGATCATGTGTCCGGTGCCGGATACGTCGACGGTCTCGGCGTGGGGAACCAGTTGCTTGAACTCGTCGACGGTGGCTTGGGAGACCACGTCGGACAACAGACCCCTTACGAGAAGTGTTGGGGCGCTGACCCGTCGGGCTCCGTCGATCAGCAGGCGGCTGATTGCGTCGAATTGCTCCGTTCCCGTGGTCGATTCGTCGCGGAGGAAGTCGAAGTTGGAGTGAATGAATGCCGGGTCCCACCGCCAGATCCAGCGGCCGTCGTGACGCTGCCGTAGCACCTTGCGCAGGCCGTCGACGTTGGCCGGGCGCGAGCGATGGGGGTTGTACGCGGCGATCACCTCGGCGGCGTCGGAGAGGGTGCCAAAGCCATCGGGATGTGCGGCCATGAACGTCACCACGCGACGAGCGCCCTGGAATTCAAGCCGCGGGGTGACGTCGACCAGGACGACCGCCGTCCACGACGCCCCGGATGTCAACAGATGCGTGCCGAGCACGGTCATGCCCCCAAGGGATGCACCTACGACGGCAGGGGCGGTATCGGCGCTGAAGTGCTCACGCACGGCGAGGAGATCGGTCGCGAGTCGCTCGATGTCGTACCTGCCGGCTGGGTCCCAGTCGCTGTCGCCGTGACCGCGGGTGTCGTAGGCGACGACTGTGTATCCGCATGCGTGGAGACGACGCGCTGAAGTGCTCCACGCGTGCCGGTTCTGGCCGCCGCCGTGCAGGAGCAGCACGACGGGACGGGCGTCATCGTGGTCGTAGCAGTCGGCGGCCAGGGTGATCCCGTCCTGGGTTCGGACCCGATGCTGCACGGCGGAGGTCATGACACCTTCCTGGCGAGATCGGAGTCCGCCCGAAGCGTGCGACCGGCTACAAGCGCCTTCATTGTGCGTTGCCCGCGGCGTTCACGATCGTGACCGTGCCCTGGGCTACGCAGACGGCTTTGTCGCCGTTGCTAATGTCGATGCGCGCTACTCCACTGCGATTGCCCAGCGACACGATGTCGGTGACGGCGACACACACACCGGTGGACACGGGTCGCAGCAGGTTCAGCTTGAATTCGGTGGTGGCGACCCATGATCCGGCCGGAATGACGGGGTAGAACACGACTCCGAGACAGTGGTCGACCATCGCCGATAGACATCCGCCGTGCAGGGTGCCGAAGGGTGTGAGCAGTTCGGCACGGGTTTCCATCTCTGCCACCAGCCGACCGGCGGCGAGTTCGGTGTGCCGAAAGCTCAGAAACGTCGACAGTCCACCCGCTGTGTTCGCCGATCTGAGCAGCTGGTCGGCGATCTGCTCATCGAAGTGGGCGAATGTCACTGCCACCACCATGCCCCTGCCTCCTGTCCGGTCATGGGTCGATCACCGTTCGAGCCCGCGAATCGTTTGAGCATGTCGCCGAATGCGCCGAGGTCGCCGTGCGCGCGGAGTGCTCGACATCGACGGCGATGAACCTGGCCGCGCGGTGAAGCACACGACGCGTCGTCGAAGAGGGGCACGGGCTAGACCGGCGTGGTCCAAGTGATTGGCAGCGATGTGTAGCCGCGGATCGGTCCGGACCGCAGCCGCCGCGCCGATTCAAGATCGACCTCCCAGTCAGGCACCTTGTCCAACAAAGCATCCAGAGCGATGCGGGCCTCCATCCGCGCCAGTGCCGCACCCAGACAGAAGTGGATGCCGCGACCGAAGGCGACCTGGTGCTCACTGGTGCGCTCGATGTCGAACACGTCAGGATCAGGGAAGGCACGCTCGTCGCGGTTGGCCGACCCGAACAACAGCAGCACCTTCTCACCTTGACGCATCGTCGTGTCATGCAGGATGACGTCGCGGGTCAGGGTTCGTGAAAGTCCCTGTGCCGGTGAGTCGTAGCGCAGCAACTCCTCGACTGCCGGCCCCAACAGTGTTCGATCGGCGGCCAGGCGTCGGCGGGTCTGCCGATGCTGGGCCAGTACGACCGCGGAGTTCCCCAGCAGATTGGTGGTGGTCTCGTAGCCCGCGACGAGCAGCAGCGCGCAGAAGCCGAGGACTTCCTCGTCGGTCAGTCCGATCCCGTCGACGGTGGCGTTGGCCAACGCCGACATCAGGTCCTCGCGGGGGTTTTTGCGGCGGTCGGCGAGGAAGTCGGTGAAGTAGGCGTAGATCGAGGTGGCGGCGGTCAGTGCGTCGGTGGTTTGTCCGTGGTTGACGTCGACCTGGACCAGTTGGCTCGACCACAATCGGAACTGATCACGATCGGTGGCGGGAACGCCCAGCAGATCGGCGATCACCGCGGCGGGCAGGATCGCGGCGAAGTCGGTCACGAAGTCCGCCGATCCGGAGCCCTCGTCGAGGCGCTCGAACAACTCCGCGGCCATCTGTGTGATGGCGCCCTGCAGCCCGGCCACCCGCCGGGGGGTGAACGCCCGGCTCACCAGGGCACGCAACTGGTCGTGGCGCGGAGGGTCCATCACGATCATCATCGGCAGGAACGAGCCGATGAAGTCCGATCCCGGCGGGGTGGGGAAGATGCCGTCCACCGAGGAGTACGTGCCGTGATCCAGTGCTGCGGCCTGGACGTCGCCGTGCCGGCTCAACACCCAGGTATGGGACTCCTCGGCGCGGTACACCGGAGCCGTGTCACGCAACGACCGATACGTCGGATAGGGGTCGTTGAGGATCGAGGCGTCGAACGGGTCGTAACGAATCTGCACCGAGACCACCAAGACCTCCGACCACCAAAGTAACGACGGTTTAGACTCGCAGTCTAAACCGGCCGACCGGGACAGGGGGGCAATGCGCAAGATTCCACGTCAGATCTCTGACCGGCTTCCCGCCGCGGCGGACTTGTTCGCCGAGAAGGGGCTCAACGACTCCAAGATCGAAGACGTCGCCGCGGTGACCGGTGTGCCGAAAGCGACGCTGTACTACTACTTCGCCGGCAAAGAGGACATCCTTGCCTTCCTGCTCGAAGACCTCCTCAAGGACATCTCCGATGCCGTGACCGCGATCGTGCACACCGACGGCACCGGTGCCGAACGCCTCGAACTCGTCATCCGCGCACAACTGCGGGCAATGGCGCAGCGGCCAGCGGTATGCCGTGCACTCATCGGCGAACTGGGACGAGCGGCCCGCATGCCGGCCATCGCCGAGATGATCAATACCGCCTACCAACAACCCGTCGAAACTCTGCTCATCGAAGGGGCCCGCGACGGATCCCTCGTCGCTCAGCCCGATGCACGATCGACGTCCATTGCGCTGTTCGGCGCGGTCACCATCAATGCACTCATGTACCTGGTCACCGAGAACCACCTCGACGAGACGGTGGTCGCCAGCACCCTCAGCGCCGTCATGTTCGACGGCCTGCGCCCGCGCACAGGAGACCAGTCATGAGCACCTACGGCCTGTCGGTTCTCGGCGGGGATCTGAAGTCACTGGCCCAAACCGCCCAGGCCGCTGATGCGGCCGGGTTCGACGCCGTATGGGCCTCCGAGTTCTACTCTCGGTCCGGATCGATCTCCATGGCCGCGATGGCCAACAGCACACAGAACTGTCGGATCGGTTCCTCCATTCTCTACGGCGTCGGCCGAAGCCCCCTGGTGCTGGCCACCGAGGCACGCGACCTCGACGAACTCTCCAACGGACGACTGGTACTCGGCATCGGCAACGGCACCAAACGGATGATGGGCGACTGGCACGGCGTGCCCGACACCTCCGCACCCGCCCTGCGGATGGAAGAACTCGTGATGCTGCTGCGCCGGATATGGAACCTGCATGAAGGCCCGATCCATCACGAGGGCCGTTTCTACAGAATGAATCTCACCCCGACCGGCGACATGGGACCCTCCAGCCGGCCGATCCCGATCGTCACTGCCGGTGTCCGGCCCCGGATGTGCGAGGCGGCCGGGCGGGTGGCCGACGGCCTGGCCGGACATCCGCTGTTCACAACCACCTACGTCGAGGAGATCGTCCGGCCCGCTATCGCCAGGGGTGCCGCGCACACCGGCCGCGACCCCAATGACGTGGAAATCATTTCCATGGTGATGTGCGCCATCCACGACGACACCGAGGTCGCCAGGCGCGAACTGGCGCAGCAGATTGCGTTCTACTCCTCGGTCAAATCCTACGAGACGGTACTCGATGTGAACGGCTTCGCCAGCGAAGGCCGAACCATCCGAGAAGCATTCGCCCAGCGCGATTTCCCGGCGATGTTCGCCGCGGTGTCCGAGGAGATGATCGACACCATGGGTGTCGCCGGGACGGCACACGAGGTCCGTGAACAACTGAGACGCTACGAAGGCGTCCTCGACCACATCATGCTGTATTCACCATCGGTCGGCATCGCTGCGGAACGCGTGCAGCAAAACTTCGCCAGCATCATCCGGGAATGCTCGCCCGCCTCGATGTCGCCAGGGCGGTCCTGTCCACGTTCAACCTGATCCACGTATTGCCGCCCAAGTCGACCCGTCGCCGCGTCCGCGGCCGCATCAGTGGGTCTGCCGCGCCGACCCCGCCGATGATTGCGTGGCGCTGTTGACGATGTTGGCGTCGTCGGTGTCGGGGAGGTCATGGCGGACCACGCGTACCCGTCCTTGAGGTAGGCAGGCCATGTAGCCGTGGCGCATACCATACAACTCCCACGCTGTCTGTTCAGCGTCGGGATCGACATCGATGCGATGTCCGCGCGAGAAGCTCAGGTGTAGTCCTCCATCGTCGCTGGAACAGGCCTGGGTGCACACTGCGCCGGCGAGGTTCAGCAGTGGGCGTTCGTGGGTCGCGATCCTGAGGGGGTCAATACGCACCGCCTCGATGGGGTAGGTGCCGACGGCAGGAAGGGTCAATAGCAGGGGGCAGGAGATGACGATTTCGTTGTAGTCATCGAAATCCAGAACCAGGCCGCCATGCAGCGAGAGGCGTTGTACAACAAGGTTTTCGATCCATTGGGTGTACATGGCAGTCTCTTTTCGACGCATCGTTGAGCCGTATCCCCAAAGAGTACGCTAAGTAGCGCTGCGATATCAGTAGTATCGTTATCGGTTGGCGGTGGGCCTAGCAGCGCTGGTCACGACGCGCCTGGTGGCTCGGTCAATGCGGTCGCGGGTGTCGGCGGCTGTCGCGCGGTGGCCGCTGAAGGTCACGAGGTTGGCCAACCAGATGTCGGAGATGACCCCAGCGACGTGCAGATCGGTAGGGGTGGGCTCGCCGCCCCTGAGCGTGCGGGCCAGCAGGATCTGGATCTCATCGGCCGCGCGGTCGAGTTCCGCGGCGGCGCGGGTGTCTGCGACGGCGAAGGCCCGTGTCATGGCCGTCGTCAGCCATGGGTCGCGCTGCCAGCGGTCATGCAGATGTGAGGTGAGCCGTTCGAGCCGTTCCAGCGGTGTGCCCTCACCACTCGCCCAGTCGCCGGCCGAGTCGAGTCGACGGAACTCGCGCGTCAGCGCTGCTACCAGCAAGTGGGTTTTCGCCGGGAAATAGCGGTAAAGCGTGCCGACGGCGATGCCGACCCGCTCGGCAACCGTCCGCATCTGAACCGCCTCGTAACCACCCGACGCAGCCACGGCCAAAGCTGCATCCAGAATCGTTTCCCGGCGCCGTGCGGAGGCGCGCGAGCGCGACGCGCTAGCGGTCCGCTTCTCTCCAGCGACCGAGTTCGCTTCCGAGCGTCGGGTTTTGCCGTGGCTGCGAGCCTGAGGGAAAGTCATGATGGCCCCGGGTCGAAACTGCCGCGGCGCGAGAACTGTTCCAGAAGATCGCCGAAAGCGCTGACATCGCCGTGTGCGGCGAAGTGTTCGGGCCTGACTGCGACGAACACTGCATTGGCGGTGAAGCGGGTGATCCCACGCTCACCAGTGCCTGTCGCCGTGACGTGCAGCGCCCGTCCTTCACGAGAGGTGATGTGGGCAGTAATCCGGTGGGGCTGATGCAGCGGCACCGGCCGCAGATACTCCACCGTCAGGCTGCGAGTCACCGCCGGGGTGCCGGCGACCCACAATGTGAAGCCCAAGACGTCATCGCACGCGGCCGCCACGGCTCCGCCATGGGCCAGGCCTGGAGCCCCGATGTGGCGCTCGTCGAAAGTCACATCGGAGTACACCGCGTCGCCGCTGCGGTGCACCACCAAACGCAGTCGGTGGGGATTGTCCGGGCCGCAACCCATGCACGTCGTTGTGTGCGAAGGTAACCGCTCCGGCAGCGATGCGCTTCCTGGCACCATCACGCTCCAATACTGTCGGTTTCGCTTCGATACCGTTAGTACCACACTGCTAGACTGCCAGGACAACATCGCGTGAAAATCGACCGCCCGAGGTGAATGAGTGAGCAACAGTCAGTCAGCGCCAGTCCCTGACGATGACGTGGACCCGCGGCGCATCCGGTCACGCACCCGGCTGCTGGATGCTGCGGCAACGCTACTGAGCACCGGTGGGGTGGAAGCGGTCACTATCGATGCCGTCACCAAAGCATCCAAAGTGGCCCGAACCACGCTGTACCGCCACTTCCACAGTTCGTCGCATCTGCTCGCAGCCACGTTCGAACGCCTACTTCCGCAAGTGACCACTCCGGCACCGACCAGCGGACCCCTCCGTGAGCAGCTGATCGAATTGCTCAGCCGCCAAGCCGCACTCTTCAACGACGCACCGCTGCATGTCACGACACTCGCGTGGCTCTCATTGGGGCCCACCGGCTCCACTAACGAAGCGGATGAGCGCCACACATCCGGGGCGCTACGGGCCCGAGTCGTTGACCAGTACCGTCAACCATTTGACGCCATACTCACCAGCCCGAGAGCACAAGCCGAACTCGACGACTTCGACCGGGAACTGGCGCTCTGCCAACTCGTCGGACCACTCGCCTTCGCCCGAATGACCGGGCTTCGCACCATCACTCACAATGACTGCGCGAACATCGTCGATGACTTCCTCGCCGCCCACCGCAAGACCGATAGCGACGCCAAAGAGTCGAAGATCGCCACCAAGAAGACGGGCCGCCCCGCGCGCTTAGCTCGCTAGGCACAACGAAATCACAGCGTCCAGCCGGCTGGTCTTCGGGCCCTTTTCGCCTTCTCGCAAATCGCGTCGGCGATGGCATCGAAGGACCGTTCGTCGCCATCATCGGCGAGGCCGTGCGCGCAGATTCCATGGGCATCCGCGTGACGATTCGTGCCGGCAAAGTGAGTGCACCACCTCAGTGTTCGGACCGCCGTTTCCCGCGTTGAGAACTCTTCCCCCTACGTCCGTGAGGTGTCTCGCGGGCAACCCCTCGCATCCGCGGTCTCGCAATCCTTGGGACGCGGGGTGTCTGCGCCGCGGATCTTTATCCGGATATCGTCCGTCGTTAAGTGATCGTGCTTATTGGCAGAGGGGTCGAATTCCGAGTGGGGTGAATGCCCAAATCAGAGGTCTGTTCGAGGGCGAGTTTGTTCGCTGCGTCGCAAGCGCTGGCTGTCGGTGTCTCTTGATAAGACTGTTGCGAGCTGACTGCGTACCTGTGGTCAACAGGCAGGAGGATCCGATGTACTTCAAGGTCACGGTCACTGGTGACGCCAACCGCTATCCCACGTGGGCCTTGTACGGCGACAACCATGAGATGGTCGCCTGGGCAGGCGAAGGCTTCGAATCGCAAGCCAACGCCACCAGAGCGGCAAATGCCTTCAAGTCCGGCGGGTCCGCAGCACGGTATGAGACATTCCAGGACGTCGGCGGAAGCTGGCGGTGGCGCGCATGGCGGTCGAGTGACAAAGTTGCCGCCTCAGGTGAGTCGTTCGCCAGCTCTTACAACGCGGAGCGCGCCGCCGAGAACGTGCGGGCGAACGCGCCGTATGCGACTGGGCCCTGAGCTGCGTACATGGGTGACAATGACGATCTGAAGTTGAATCCACGGTTCCTGCGGCGAGCAGCGGAACAGGTGCGCGACTTTGAGCGGGCGTTCAGCGCCCTGCTCGAGCTGTGTCAGTTCACCGCTGGGCTTCGGGCGATGGCTGGTCCCGACCTGCCTGACGAGGTACTTGCCGGCTACGCCAGTCTGCCCGCCGTGACACCGAGATCTGATGTGTCAGACGACGAATGGGTGGCGGCGAAGGGCCGCTGCTCACGGACAGCTGGCCGTATTGCGCATCTTCCCGACATCACCGGTGTGCGGATATCCCGCCCGGGATTCGGCGGTCCGGTTAACCCGTTCGAGATGTGGATAACTGTCACCCAGCCGCACTCGCTCGTACAGCCGGACGACATCCTCGCCGCGTCCGAACACACCATCGGCATCCTTGAATCGATGGTCGACCGTGTCGATGTCACCGGCGACATCAGCATCGAGGATATGCACCCTTTGGTCTGGGGCGCGGCTCGAGGCCAATGGCGCATCGAGTTGTACCGCGAAGCGGTGTCATCCGCCGTGGGCGCTGTCATCGACCACGTCCGCCAGCTCACCGGAAGGACTGACCTCGACGACAAGGACGTTTTCACGCAGGCCTTCTCGCAGAGTCCACCCAAGGCTGGTGCTCCGCGATTGCGCTGGCTCGGAGGTAATCAAGACCAGACCGTCATATCGATGAACCGCGGCTTGTTGAGTTTCTCGACGGGCGTCCATGCTGCGATCCGAAACCCAACCACCCACGACCGGACGCAGCTATCGGCGCAGGAGGCCGCCGAGAGGCTCGCCGCTTTAAGCCTTCTGGCGACTTGGGTGGAGAAGTGCAGGCTCGACAGCGTCGACGCCACGCAGTGAACAATCACTCGCGAGAACTCAAGCGCTGGAACCGCCGCCGCGAAATCCATCTGAGGCACAGCGATACGGTCAGCGGGCTCTTTCGGCGATGTAGGCGGTCCAGTCGCGGGCAGCAAGTCTGGCCCAGTCGGCGGCGTTTTTGTCGGTGAGCCCGAGCAGTTCGGCCAGGACTGGTGCGGGCATGTCGCCGGAGAGGTGGAAGAGGGTCGCTTTGCGGTTCTCGTAGGGCTTGATCCCGATGGCGACGAGCTGGGAGCGGATGTTCTCGGTGGCGAGGTGCGCTGCAGGGTTGCCGCCGCGGAACAGCCAGCCGGTTCCGCGTGAGGCGTAGAGGCTTTTGCCGCGGTGCTCGAGGTGCTCACGGATGAGGTCGTCGAGGAGCGGCGGCATCTGGACTGGAATCTTGCTGAAGGTGACGTGCACGGCCCGGTCGTCGGTGATCGCGACCTGACTGGTGCGCATGGCGACGATGCGTGAAAGCGGCTGTGCGAACAGCAATGTGAGCAGGCCCGCAATTCGTGTATAACGGCGCACGGTCGTGTCGTGCAGCAGACGCTCTACGGCCGCCCACCGCTGCGTATCGGAGACGGTTACTGAGGGCGGTGACTGCGGGACGTCGGGGACTCGGAGTTTGGTGTTGGTGCGGGATTGGCGTAGCCAGACGATGAAGGCGTACTCATGGTTCAGCATCCTGCCGACGTGTTCTTGGTAGCGCTCCAACAGATCCTGGGTCGCGGTCGCCGCACTGGCGTCATGGCGGGCGAGGAAGCCCACGAACTCGATCGCGACGCGGATGCGCCGTCGACACGCATCGGCCATCGACTTGGTCAACCGGTCTTCACGGGCGGCCTTGCGCATTCCTCGCAGCACCTGCCAGTGCGCGAATCGGCGAATCAAGGCGGCGTCCTCGGCGGGCAGTTCGGCGACGATGTCTTCGATCCAGGGCAGCATCCGTTCGATGCGGATGTCGAACGGTTCCAGGACACCGACCGCGACGAGAAGACTGCGAAGGTAGTCGTGGGCACGATCCGAGGGCAGGGTGCGGAAGGTGTCGTGGCTGATGTCGACCGCGCCGCAAGCCATCTGCCCGAGAAGTTGGGGGCCGATGCCAGGTTTCTTGCGCAGCCACCACAGCCCTGTTTGTGGGCGTTCGGAGTTCACCAGCTCGTCGAAGACCGGCCGCAATTGGCGGTGAATCTGGCCGGTCGTCGGGTCGGCGAGCAAGTCGCTGAGGCGTTCACGCAGGAAGCATCGCGCGCACCGATTGTGCCCGTAGGGATGGTCTTCGCGCCCGCATTCGCGGCACCCGAAGATCGACTCGACACCGGCACATGACGCGCACACCACCGTCTCGCCGCGTCGCCATGCCAGCGGCCGCACGACATGGCAGCCCGGACAGGTTTCGGGGTGGTAGTGCCGCCTGCGACGGCAGCCGACACAAATGCGACACCCATGCGTCAGCCGGGTCAGGTAGTTGGTGCTTGCGCACTCCCAGCAGGCTCGTCGATTCACTCGTTGTCGCCGGGGCGGCGGATCCTGGCGCGGATCGGCCGCAGGTCGCCGATCCCGGGCCCGCTGTCGTTGACTGCGGGTGCCTCGCGGATCTGTTCTTGGGCGAGCTCGAACAGATCGTTGGGGGTGCACGCCAGGATGTCGCACAGCGCCGCCAGCAGGTCGAGATTGATGCGCTGTGGAGGCTTGGTAGCGATCCGGTAAACCATCTGTCGGGAGATCTCCACGCCACGTTCGTGCAGCGGTGCGACGAGGTCGGTGGTGGCGAACATGCCGTTCTCGGCCATCAGGCGGCGCAGGTTCCACCGGAGGACGGTTCTAGTGCTCATCCTGGCTCCCTTCAGTCGTCGCGGATCCGTAGACGCGGCGCAGCGCCGCCTGCAACGTTTTGGTCTTGAAGTCGTTGGACACCGAGGTGTAAATCGCGGTGGTCGAGGCGTAAGAATGTCCGACCTGCTCGGTAACGAACCGTTCCGGGTAACCGAACTCGATCAGGTGGGTCACATAGGAGTGCCGCAGGCAGTGCAGGGTGAGGTCTTGAGGCAGACCGGCCTGCGCCCGCAAGTAGGCGAATCGCTTGTCCATTTGCTTGGTCGCCACCCGCTGCCGACGCTCAGTCAGCCACAACTCTTGACGGCTGCCGGGACTCAGAAGCGGCCGGGCTTGATCGACCCATTGGCGCAGTCCGTCGATCACCCAGTCGAACTCGGGAACGGCCAGCACCGTGCGACGCCGAGGGGCGCTGCCGCGGCTGGACTTGGCATACCGGACGTGGACGGCGCCGAACGTTCCCCACGCCGGCATCCGCGGGTTGGGACGCAGGTCGGCCACGTCGAGGTAGCACAGCTCTCGACGGCGTAACCCGAAGGCGTAGGCCGTCTTGATCATCTGCGCGTCGCGCAACGCCGCCAACGCGCCTTTGCGACCCGAACGCGCAATGATGTCCACTCGATCGGCAAGGAACGCGAACAACGTTTCCACCTCGTCGTAGGTGAACGGCCGGCGGGCGGGCTTGCCCTCGTATTCGACCAGATGCGCCGCGGTGTTGAAGTCATGGCAGACCTGCGACGGGATCCTTTCGAACCGCTGCTCGCACTGCGAGATCCAGCCATAACGGCCATCGAGTAGGTAGTCACAAAACAACCGCAGCGTCATGTGGTAGCCGCGAATTGTCGAGGGCGCCTTGCGGTTGTTTCCCGACATCAGAGCCGCCGTGAAGTCCTCGACATCGCCGGCCGTCCAATCCCACGGATGCGTCTCGGCGAACGCAGCGAACCGTCGCACGAACGCCAATCGCGATTCGATCGTGGCCTCGGCAAGCAGCCGGGACTTCTGCTGGCGTCGCCACCCCGACAGCATCGCTTCAAAGACCGCGGACGGTTCATCAAGATGGACCACGCCCGCGGCGAGAACGAGGTGCGCCGAACCTGGAACGCTCAACTGAAGGCCTCCAGACGGTCAACTCACAGTTGTCAATGTCAACGGCAAGTTACCACGATCTGGGCCGAAATCGCTCATCAGCACAAACGGGAAATGGTTCAATGGCGGCTTGGCGGCTCTCGCCCCAAGCGCCACCCGCGTGCGTCAACTTTAAGTTGATTGGCGATCTTCTACTGGCGCAGGGGTCGTATTCATTCGGGGTGAATACGCCCTCACGCTGGTCGGCATGTAGCGCCGGGTATTGCTCT
>NZ_LQIH01000035.1:0-27445 GCF_001499835.1 Mycolicibacterium novocastrense | reverse complement strand
GTCTTGGACCTGTCCAAGGCCGCCGCCATTGAGCAGCAGCGCGACCGTCGCCAAGGTTTGGTCGGTTGACGGGTAGGCCCGCCCGTTGCTGGCGCCCCGACCGCCCCTGCAGTCGACGGTGGTTCGGCACCGCTTGCCGCCGAAGCCACGCTCCCAGCCGACAATCTCCCGCGCCAAACCGACCCCGCTGCCGGACTGCCCGGCATGATGCTCCCCCCAGGAGGCGGCTCATGACACAGCGCGGCCTACTGCGCGTCGCCGGCTCGACGGCGATCATCCTGCTTGCCACGATGCTGGTGGGCTGCGGATGGCAGGGACTGAACTCGTTGCCGCTGCCCGGCACACAGGGCGGCGGACCGGGCGCGTTCACCATCCAGGCCCAGATGCCCGACGTGAGCAACATCCAGCAGAATTCCCGGGTCCGTGTCGGTGACGTCAACGTGGGCACCGTCACCAAAATCGAACGCCAAGGCTGGCACGCGCTCCTGACCATCAAACTCAACGGCGATGTGCAGATGCCCGCCAACTCCACCATCTCGGTCGGCCAGACCAGCCTGCTGGGATCCCTGCACGTCGAGTTGGCCCCGCCGGCCGACGCGCCTCCGCAGGGCAGGCTGCACCAAGGCTCCCTGATCGCGCTGTCCTCAGGGCGGGCCTACCCGTCAACCGAACAAACCTTGGCGACGGTCGCGCTGCTGCTCAATGGCGGCGGCCTTGGACAGGTCCAAGACATCACCAAAGCGCTCAGCACCGCATTCGCCGGCCGTGAAGGAGATCTGCGCAGCCTGTTGACCCAGCTGGACATCTTCATCGGCAGAGTCAACGAGCAAACCAGCGATATCATCGCCGCCACCGACAGCCTCAACCGGCTGGTCGGGCAGTTCGCAGCCCAGAAGCCCGTCGTCGACAAAGCCCTCGACACGATCCCCCAAGCGCTGGCCGTGCTCAACGCCGAACGCGATGAACTCGCCGACGCCGTTGATCAGCTCGGTCAATTCAACGCGCTAGCCTCCGACTCGATCCGCCAAACCAAGGAAGCCTTGGTGAAGGAACTCACCGATCTGGGCCCGGTGCTGCAATCGCTGGCCGACACCGGACCCGCACTGACCCGCTCACTGGGCGTGTTCTCCACATTCCCGTTTCCCAAAGACACGCTGTCCAAATGGTTTCGGGGCGATTACGCCAACGTCTCCGTGGTCGCCGATCTGACATTGAGTCGCATGGACTCGTCCTTCTTCACCGGAACTCGCTGGGAAGGTGACCTGACCGAACTGGAACTGCAATGGGGCCGCACCATCGGCCAGCTGCCCAGCCCCTACACCGCGGGCAATCCACTGATCGCTCCATACCGCTGGGATCAGGGGCCCTGACAATGCATCTCACCAGGCGAGTTCAGATGCAGTTGGCGTTCTTTGCCGTGATCACAGTGCTGGCCGGCGGCGTGATGGCGTTCGTATACCTCAGATTGCCTAGTCTGTGGTTCGGTGTCGGGACCTACCACGTCACCCTGCAGTTGCCCACCTCCGCAGGGCTTTACCCGAACAGCAATGTCACCTACCGTGGCACCGAGGTGGGCCGCGTCGACGCCGTGCGCCTGACCGCCACCGGCGTCGAAGCTACGATGTCTCTGCGGTCGGACATAAAGATCCCCGCCGATCTCGACGCCCAAGTCCACAGCCAAACCGCCGCGGGGGAGCTGTTCGTGGCTCTGGTGCCCCGCGGTGGCGGCGGACCAGATCTCGCCGATGGCAGCGTGATCCCCTCCGACCGCACCCGAATTCCCGCGGACATCAATCCCCTGCTCGCCGCCACCAACACTGGCCTGCAAGCGATCCCGCACGACAATTTGAAAACCGCAATCGATGAATCCTTCGTGGCCGTGGGCGGCCTGGGGCCGGAACTGTCGCGGATCGTGCGGTCGAGCACGACCCTGGCCATCGACGCCCGCGAGAACCTCGACGCGCTGACCACCCTCATCGACGAGTCCAAACCCGTGCTGGACACCCAGGTCGACACCTCTGACTCTATCCAAGCCTGGGCATCCCATCTCGCCACCATCACCGGAGAACTTCAGGCACACGACAACGCGGTCTCCGGCGTGCTCACCGAGGGACCCGCTGCTACCGACGAGCTCCGCCAGCTCTTCGAGAAACTCCAGCCCACCCTGCCCATCATCGCGGCCAACTTGGTAAGCCTGGCCGATGTCGCCGTCGTCTACCAACCCAACCTCGAACAGATCCTGGTGTTATTACCGCCCAGTATTGAAATGCTGCAAGGCGCAGGACTGGCCAACCGCGACACCAAACAGGACTACGCCGGCCTTTATCTCTCGTTCAACCTCAACCTCAACCTGCCACCAGCGTGCACCACCGGATTCCTTCCGGCCCAACAACGTCGGACGCCCAGCGAAGTCGACTACCCGCCGCGCCCCGCCGGAGATCTCTACTGTCGAATCCCGCAAGACTCCTTGTTCAACGTGCGCGGCGCCCGCAACCTGCCTTGCGTAACTCGCCCCGGTAAACGTGCACCAACTGTCGCGATGTGTGAAAGCGACGAGCAGTACGTGCCGCTGAACGACGGCTTCAACTGGAAGGGCGACCCGAACGCAACATTGTCGGGACAGCCGGTGCCCCAACTACAGTCAGCCACCCCGCCGTCGAGCGCCCAGGCGCCGGTGCCGCCCATTGCAGTCGCCCAATACGACCCCAACTCGGGAACCTACATCGGACCCGACGGCAAGCAATACACCCAATCCAATCTCGCGCACAATGGACAACCACGCACCTGGCAAGATCTACTCACTCCCGCAAAAGGGCCGTGACCCATTTCAAAATCCCAGCACCACAACACAACCCAAGCAAAGCGCCACCAAGTCGGAGGGTTGAGCGCCGCGACCTCGAACGTACGCACCAATGAGCTTCTGCGACAATCTATTTCGCTGAGAACAAACTTTGCGGTGCACAGCAGTGACGAATTCCCGCAGGGTGAACGGGATGTGACCACCGCGATCGATCCAAAGATCACGTCGCGGCGATCGAATACAGCTGCGGCGATCAGCTGCTCCATTCTCGGCGTTCTCTCGTGGAGCACGGACGACGCGGCCGACTGTTCTAGCGGCTCCTCGACATGCGGAGGCTAGAGGTCCAGCCGGCGGAACTTCTGCCGTGATCGCAGCGAATAAATCCTCAGCGCCGTAGCCCTACTAGTAGTACTGTGGGCACGTGTCCGAAGTTGTAAACGACCAGGTAAGACGTATTCGCAACGGTCACTTGTGGCTGCCTGCCAAACGACAACTTTCGGCGGACGAGGCGGGCCCATCCCGGTGCTCGAATCTGATCCTCAGCCTGATCGGCGCCAACCGCGTGCGCGAGCCAGGGGAGCGGTTAGGTTCGAGCATATGCGCCGAAGGAAGCGCGTCACTGTCTCCGACGGCGCGATCAAGGAGATGATCTCCAAGAATACGAGGGCGTCTGCGCGACTCGAAGGACGTGAAGTGCCGGATGGCCACGCGCGCTCCCAGGACGTTCAGGATTATCTTGACGCGTTCGCATTCCAGAAGAGAAGCGATGCATCGCAGGGGCTCTCGGCCTCGGATTCAGAGAAATCGCTTCCCATCGTTGAAGCTAACTCGATCAGAGTCGATGAAGCTAACTCGATTAGAGCGAGCCTCGCTAACTGGAATTATCGTGTAGTGCAGTCCGCCGACGAATCCGAGTACTTCATCGCCGAGGTGTACTACGACGGCGACAAGCTGGGGTGGGTGGACAAGTCTCGCGACTGTCTCCGCTGGGGGCGTTACAACGACCTCAGGAACACCGTGCACCTGATTCAGGACGCGTTCGCCCGGCCTCTCTTGAGAGTGACAGAGGACGACCGCCTAATCGAGATCGCACCGACCTGACCTTCCGCACCGCGTAGTAGGAGAAGTAGGCGGAGCTGGCAACGCGCTACGGGCTATCGACGTCAGCGTCTCGGGCAGATGAGGTGACAGGTCAATGATGGCAGCTGCCGACTCTCGTATTGACGACGACAGCGGAATCACGTTGTGCACCAGCGTGACAAGGGAAGTCGGCAATGGCCGCCCGGCCTCTGCGGCGTGTTGTCAGCATCAATGACGGGCGAACGTTCGTTGGCGGGTTAGGCGAGGTAGGGAGTGATTATCGGCGTGCAGTCTGCCGCGGCTGGAGTCACACTAGGGTGACGGAAGCTTAAAGGTGTCAACAGGAGCGTCACGTGAAGCGTGATCACGATGAGGTGGAGCCGGCTCGACGCTGGCGGTCGCCGGCTGAGGTTGCGGACGTTTTCAACGGGCCCGAGGATTCTGCTTGGGATGCGGACCGAGATCAGATCGCGGACGACCTGCAGGATCCCTGGCACCGAGTCGCCCAAGCAGATCAGCGTCGTCCTGGTGAGTTCCGTCGCTAAAGGGAGTGATCAGCCGCGGCGGTCGCGCGTTCGGCGAACGGTGCGTGATGTAGCTGCAGCCATAAGCAGCGTTCGTAGCTCGGGATTGGACCAGTACGCGAACTGGGCGTCGGTGACAACCTGGACAGGTTGAAGAAGGATGCTGCCGTCCGCGTTGTGCCGTGAAAGGAAGCGCTTCTTCGGATGGCCCGGCAGGGTAATGCCTCCATGGTCATCGGTCTCGACGATTTCGACGCTGGGCACTCTAGAATCCTAGCGGCGAGTCGCTGGATGTCGCGGCACGCACCGTGACTAGCGACTGCGGCATGTTGCCACCGACGCCGCTGTAATAAGTAGCCGCCCCGTCGCCCCGATCTGGTCGGCCAGCAATGCACCGGGATCGCGATAGCGCCACGACTACAGGTTGACCACCCGGACCGAGTCGAATGCGCGCAGCGTTGCCGGGGACGCCGCCAGACGTGCGGCCCGAGCCCTAAGTGAGACTGGGTCGAGTTCGTTGCCGTCGGTGTCTCGTTGGTTGACCTGCCCGGTGCCTACCCACACGGGCGTTCTAGCCGTCGCGTCCACTATTCGTTGTTGCAGGTAGCCAGCGCTAGGCGCGCGTGTTAATGCTTGATTACGGCCTTGAGCTGCCATGACGAACAGTGAGAAAGGCAACTGACACATTTTGATTGACGTCTCATACCTAATGGCGTAAGGTTTTTACGACCAGTGGTGCGGGTCACAGCACTCACGGCAAGGCGATCCGCGGCAGACACCCAAAGGAGGGGCATGAGACTGCAAGGCAAGGTTGCGCTGATCACGGGAGCCGGTTCGGGCCTGGGACGCGAGAGTGCTGTGCTGTTCAGCGGCGAAGGTGCCCGCGTTGCGATAGTCGATATCGACGGTGACCGTGCCGAGCAAACACGAAAGCTGGTCGAGCAGGCCGGTGGCGATGCCATCTCGCTCATCGCCGACGTCGCCGACAGGGAACAGATCACCACCGCGGTCAACCAGACCGTCGACCACTACGGGCGCCTCGACATCGCGTGGGCCAATGCGGGAATCGTGTCGCGCGGTGGTGCTGCGGCGTTGGGTCTCGAGGAGGCCGTCGAGTTCGAGGACCTCACCGAAGCCGACTGGCAGCATGTGCTCGGCGTGAATCTCAGCGGCGTGGTGTTCACGGCGCAGGCCGCGGTGCGGCACATGAAGGCTGCTGGCAGCGGCGTCATTCTCGCGACGTCGTCGGCCGCCTCGCTGGTGGCCTATCCGAAGATCGCCATGTACTGCGCCACCAAGGCAGGAGTCAACGGACTGGTCCGTGCTCTGAGCCTCGATCTCGGCCGGTACGGAATCCGGGTCAACGCCATCGCGCCGACACATGGCATGTCACCGAACTTCTTGATGCCGCCTGGATCTCCCGTGGTCGGGCAGTCTTACGAGGAATCCGCAGGGCCGTGGAACCCCGCCGTGTCGCCGATCCCGCTGAAGATTCCACGACCGCCGTCCCTGCAGGATAATGCGAAGGTCGCGCTGTTCCTGGTGAGCGAAGACTCCGGTTACATCTCGGGTGCCACCATCGGCGCTACTGACGGCGGCACGCTGGCGCGGGTGGGCATGTGGTTCCCCGAGGACCTCAATCCTGAACCAGCCCAGTGATTTCGGAGTAACAACATGACCACTACCGAGCAGGCACCACCAGCACTCACCGTTGACTTCGACGTCTATGACCCGACCCTGGCGGAACCGGTCGACGTCATGCAAGACCGGATCGCCGGACTCGCCCGCAAAGGACCGGTGGTCTATTCGACTGCGCATGGCGGGCACTGGATAGTTACCCACTACAAGGAGATTCACCAAGTCCTCACCGACGCCGAGACCTTCTCCAGCTACCCGAACAACCTCGTCACACCGGCTGACTTCGGCCGGTTCATCCCGCTGGAGCTGGATCCGCCCGAGCACTCGGCCTACCGGCACGCCCTGCAGCCGCTGTTCAGTCCGCAGCGGATGAAACGGCTCGGCGACGACATCCGAAGCGTGGTCAACGAACTGATCGACGACTTCGGTACGGCTGGAGAGGCCGAGTTCATCTCGCAGTTCGCCCACGAGCTTCCGGCACGAGTGTTCCTGGCGCTCATGGACTGGCCGATCTCGGACGCCCCGCTGTTCACCACGGCGACCGACGCAGTGTTATTCGGCAAGCCGGGCGGCACAAAGGAGGAATCGGATCAGGCGATGATGATGGCGGCGATGACCATCGCCGGCTACTTCAACGAGGTGATCGCCGACCGTCGGGCGAATCCGCGCGATGACGCATCGTCGGTGCTCATCAACGGAGAGGTTGCGTTCCACGACGGTCCGCGACTGCTGACCGACGAAGAACTGTTCCGGATGTTCTTTCTGCTCTTGATGGGCGGACTCCACACCGTGCAGGGTTCGTTGGCCTGGACCATCGTCCACCTTTCGAACAACACGACTCAGCGCGACGCGCTGGTCGCCGACCCCTCGCTGATTCCCAAGGCCGTCGAGGAGATTCTGCGGATCGAAGCCGCGGTGGTTCCAGGGCGGCGCGCCACGCGCGATGTCGAGCTGGGCGGGGTACAGATCGCCGAAGGTGACCAGCTGATCCTCATGCTCTGCTCGGCCAATCGGGACGCGCAGTACTTCGACGCACCCGACAAGCTGGACATCTCGAGGCAGCCCAACCGGCATCTGTCGTTCGGCGCAGGTGTACATCGCTGCCTCGGTTCGCATCTGGGTCGCATCGAGCTGACGATCGCGCTCGAGGAGCTGCACCGGCGCATCCCCGACTACCGGCTCGTCGACTCGGATCCGCCGGTGTTCCACTCCACACAGGTTCGTGGTTGCGCACGGATGCCGATCACCTTCACGCCAGAACAGTAGACCGTAGAAAGCCGACATGACAGCCTCTCTTCCGCGCCAGGATCGCATCCGTCGTGCGCTGGAACTACTCCGGAACGAGACGACCGACAAGTTCGACGAGGTCGTGGGTTTCACCGCCGAGGAGTTCACGGACACCGCACTCGCGCAGCGCGAGCGCAACCTGATCTTCGGCGTGGTGCCCTCGATCGTCGCGCACGGTTCGGAGCTCGCCAAACCCTACGACTTCCTGACAGTAACGATGCCGCGGAACAACCTGATCATCGTGCGTCAGAAGGACGGCGGGGTTAAGGCTTTCGTCAACCTGTGCCGGCACCGTGGGGCATTGCTCGAAGAGAACGAGAAGGGTCGCTGCAGATTCTTCTCGTGTCCGTATCATCGGTGGTCCTACGATCCCGACGGCAAGCTGCGCATGGTGACCCGCGACGCGACGTTCGGTGAGATCGACCGAAAGGAGCACGGTCTGATCGAGGTGCCCTGCGAGGAACGCCACGGATTCATCTGGGTGATCGACAACGCACACGCGAAGATCGACGTCGCATCCTGGCTGGGCCCGGAGATGGACGACATCCTCGCCGGGTACGAACTCGACAAGCTGCAGTGTGTACGGTCGGCAGGTTTCGACGAGCCGACGAATTGGAAGATCATGCAGGACGCATTCCTGGACGGCTATCACATCCAGTACGCACACCCGAACACCGCAGGGAAGGTGATCCACACCAACGTGATGGCCTTCGAGGACTTCGGTCGGCACTGTCGATTCATCGCCCCGCGCAAGTCGATCGACCGCTGGCTCGAAGAGGACCCTGGCGATCGTGAACTGGATCGGTACGTCACCGAGACCCACTTCCTTCTGCCCAACAGCACGCTGTTGAGGCAACCGGATCACTTCCAGCTGTTGACCTTCCGTCCCGATCAGCAGGATCCCACTCGCTCGCGCATGGAGCAGCGTTTGATGGTGCCGCCACTGGAGGAGTCTGGCCTCGAAGAGGCGCACTGGAACAAGCGTTGGGACAAGAACTGGGAGATCCTCCTGGCGGTGCTGCACAGCGAGGACTTCCCGTTGCTGCGCAACTCCCAGCGCGGGATGGCCAGTGCCGATGCGGGCGATATGCTGTTGGGCCGCAACGAGGTAGCGAACCAGGTATTTCGTCGCGAGACCAGGAAGCTGCTCGCCGCGGAAGCGGCGCCCTCGACTTCATGATTAAGTACGAATGGCGTAGCTGGTTGGAGCCCGCGGAGCTCGCGCAGCTGGCCGATCTCCTCGACCGCGCTGCGCGCTACGACGCCGAACCCGAGTACAGCACAATCGACTTCGCGGATGTCGAACGGTCAATCGGTACAGCGGATGGCCGCACACGATACTTGGTGATCTGGATGCTGCCCTACAGCACCGGACTGGGGGAGGCCGACCAGCCGGAGCGCATCGCGGGGCTGATCAGAATGACCGTGGGCGCCGAGGGAACGGGGGCGGCCACCATCGTCATCGACCCGACCCTGCGATCGATCGGAATTGCCACATTGCTACTCGAGCGGGTGGGTCTGGACACGTCGGGCCCCGACGGCTGGCTGGGCACCGGGGCGCACACCATCACCGGGTGGGCGCAGGGCAACCACCCTGCCGCTGGGCGGCTGGGTGATCGTTTCCTCATCCCGCGCACCCGCCGCGTCTGGAAGCTCATCCGTTCTACCGATTCATCCGAGGACGCAGCGGCCGCACACGTCTTGGAATCGCTACCCGTCGCCGCGATCGACGAGACGCTCGGGTGGGCCAACTCCACGGGCTTGGGAGATCTTCTCGCGTTGCGCGAGTCGGGGCGAGTAGCAGGTGTGGTCGAAATCAACCATGAGCCGGTCGATTCGGAGGAATTCGGTCAGTGTGCGACGATCTCGGCCGCCAGCGCGGCACCTACGGCGTCGGTTCAGGCGCGACGCCGACTGCTCGACGGTGCTGCTGCGGTCGCCCACGAAGCCGGTTTCGGTGGTGTGATCATGTATGTCGACTCCAACGACGCCGAGTGGGTGAACGCCTGCCGGCTCTCAGGCTTCCAGCATGACCGGACCGACGTGCGATTCCAGCTCGGTGGTCGACGATGAGCGTCGTCCTGGACGTTACGGTCCCGACTGATTTGGCCAGCACTGTCGAAGCTCACGGCAAATCGGTTGCTGCAGCAGATAATTCCGCAGTGTTGGCCGATTTCCTGCCCGACAGGATCGGCCAGCTGATCGCATCGGCCGACGTTCCCAATCGACTGCGGGACGCCGAGGTGCGCCGGATCACTGACGTCGGCCAGGGCCGCTTCGACGCGGTGATCCGCTACACCGAACTCGACGGCGGCTGGTTCGAACTGCGCAGCCGATGGGTGCGATACCACGACGGCAGTTGGCGCGTGCTCAGTGTGCGCAACATCCCGGACACGCCACCGTGGATGGACGTGACGGGACCCGGTGAGGATGGTTTGGACGCGCCGCACTGGGAGGGTCTGCGAGATGGCCGACTGCTGCTCCAACGGTGTTTGAACTGCGCCACGTGGGTATGGTCGCCTCGGCCGATCTGCCCGTCCTGCCACGGATTCGAGATGATTTGGGAGCCAGTCGATCCCGTCGGCGCCATCTACTCATGGACACGCACGTGGCAGCCGTTCACCCGCGAGAGCACCGGCCACCTTCCCTACGTCGTGGTGCTCGTCGAACTGCCGGCCGCAGGGTCGAAGCGCGTCCTCGGGGTGCTCGCCAACGCCGACGGGGCGACACCCGCAATCGGCGCCTCCGTGCGCGGTGTCATCGAACAGCCGCCGGACGACGAACACTGGCCGTTGGTGCGGTGGCATCTCGACGGACCGGCATTGTGAGCGGTTTCCGCGGCGCGACCGCGGTTGTCGGCGTCGGCGCCACCGAGTACCTCCGCCGGGGCACGAGCGTGCATACGTCCGCACAATTGGTGTTGCAGGCGATTCTCGCTGCATGTGTGGACGCCGACTGCGATCCGCGCCAGATCGACGGATTCGTCTCTTACGGCGGCGATTCGTCGGAGGGGTTGGCAATCGGCGCCGCGCTTGGCGTGCACGAGGTCCGCTGGTCGACAGAGGTGTGGGGCGGCGGCGGGGGAGGCGTTGCCGCGGCGGTCAACTGTGCGGCCGCCGCGGTGTACAGCGGGCAGGCAAAGTGCGTCGCGGTCTACCGGGGCCTCAGCGAAGCCGTCGACGGACGACGGGCCTTCGCCAAGGGGCACCTCGGCTCGCTGTACTCGGCGCACGGCGTCATGGCCCCGGCGCAGGTGTGCGCTCTGCGCACGCAACGGATGCTCGAGGTGGACGGTGTGCCCGCCTCGGCGCTCGAATCCGTCGCGATGGCCGGTTACCACCACGCGCAGAACAACCCTCGCGCCGTGGCGTACGGCAGGCCGCTCGACCACGAGCTGTACGCCAACAGTCGGCTGATCTCCGAGCCCCTACACCTCTACGACTGCTCACGCGAAAATGACGGTGCAGCAGCAATTCTCGTTGTCGGAACCGACCGGAGCGCCGACTACCGCGGTGTACCTGCGGTGATCCTCTCGGGTGTCCAGGGTGCCGCTTCCGGCTGGACCGAGTCGACGGAGAACGAGGTGTTGTACACCACTGCGGGCTATCACCCGGCACTCGTGCGGCGGCTCTGGGACGGGGCCGGGATCACCGCCGCTGAGGTCGATGTCGCGCAGGTATACGAGAACTTCACAGGCCCGGCGGTGGCATCGATGATCGACCATGGGCTGTGCCCGCCCGGACCTGATGCGGGGGAGTTCATGACGGTGGAGAACCTGACGGTTCCGCAGGGTGCGATGCCCATCAACACCGCGGGTGGCAACATCGCCGAGGGCTTCGTGCACGGCATCGGACTCGTCGTCGAGGCCGTCCGGCAGATCCGGGGAGGATCGTCGAATCCCGTTGCAGATGCGGATATCTCTCTTCTGATCGGCGGACCCATGGCACCGTTGGTGAGTTCGACGGTGTTCGGATCGCTACAGACATTGTGAGCCGGTGCGAGCGCCGAGATCGTGAAGGAGGAACATGGCTGCCACGGTGGGGTCCGCGTTGAAATGGTGGGCCAGGACGAAGGGTAACCGCGTCGCGATCCGCGTTGGCGCAGAACAGCTCACGTACCGTGAGTTGCAGGACTGGTCGAGCCGAGTGGCGCGCAAGCTCGTCGACGAGGGCGTCAAGCCAGGCGATCGCGTGGGTCTGCTGTCACCCAATGCGCTGCAGTGGCCCGTCATCGCGCTGGCGATTCTGAAGACAGGGGCGCTGCTGGTGCCCTTCAACGCCAGGCTCAAACCCGCTGAGATCCGCAAAGTGGCCGATGACTCGGGCCTAAGCGCCATGGTCGCCGGACCTGGACCACTCGCCGCAGCGACGGAGGCCAAAGGCAGCGGCCGGGAATTCGCCCTGCTTGGCTTCGACGCCGTCGATACGCTCCGGGACGGAGGTCCGGAAGACTTCTGCATCGATCGCGGGCTCGAGGACCCGATCGCGCTGATCTTCACCAGTGGTTCCACCGGCCTGTCCAAGGGTGTGATCCTCACCAACCAGACGCTTCTCGGAATCGTGCTCGAGAACACCCTGACCGAGGAGGGGTTCCGTCCGGGGACGGTGACGCTGCTCGTCCTTCCGCTGGCATTCACCCCTGGATTGGTCTACGGCCTACTGGTGACCATGGTGCTAGGCGGCACGCTGATCGTCGAGCCCGAGCTGAATGCCTCGCGCGCTGTCAACCTCATCGAGGAGCATCGAGTGCGAGCCCTGTTCGGTGTGCCGGTGATCTTCGAAACCCTTTCGCGAGCGCCAGAATTCGATACCGCGGATCTCAGCAGCCTCGAGACCGCGATCGTTGGCGGTGCCGCCGTTCCGCCGGATCTGCTGCGTCGCTGGTCCGACAAGAACGTGCTGCTCCGCCAGATCTACGGTATGACCGAATCCGGAGGTGTGGCCACCGCGACCTTGAAAGACGAAGCGCTGCAACATCCGAACTCGTGTGGTGGCGGTTCGATCTTCACCGAGGTGCGCGTCATGGCCGAGGATGGCTCGCTGGCCGACGCCGGAGTGCAAGGTGAACTCGTCGTGCGCGGCCCGGGTGTCACACCCGGCTACTGGGAGGATCCGGTCTCGACGGCGGCGGCCATTCGGGACGGCTGGCTGCACAGCGGTGACCTCGGTACCAGCGACGCTGACGGGCGGATCACCTTCGTCGACAGGTTGAAGGATCTCATCATTTCGGGCGGGATCAACATCTCGCCGGTGGAACTCGAGGCGGCCATCGCCACTCTCGACGGCGTGGCTGAGGTGGCGGTGATCGCCGCGCCCGACCCACGATGGGGTGAGACACCTGCGGCGATCATCACCGTCGCGGACGGACACGAAGGTCTCGATGGGTCTGCGGTCATCGCCCACTGCGAGAAGGTGCTCTCGGATTACAAGGTGCCCCGCTACGTGGTGCTCAACTCGGATCCGCTGCCCAGGCTCCCGAGCGGCAAGATCGCCAAGCGTGTGATCCGTGACCAGTACCGCGACATCGCGGAGCGGTTCGAAAAGGCGCGTTAGCTCTGGGCCGGACCATTCCGGTAGATCGACTTGGTGACGTGGTACGCCGCCAAGCCCTCGGGGCCGAGCTCGCGGCCCAGTCCGCTCGCCTTGACGCCGCCGAACGGTGACTGGATGTCGAGCTGGTAGTCGTTGATACCGATCGAACCGGTGCGCACGGCCCTGGCGATGTCGGTGGCACGTGCGGTGTCTGGCGACCACACCGTGCCCGCCAGACCGAACGCGCTGTCGTTGGCGAGGCGCACGGCGTCGGCGTCGTCGGTATACGGCGTGATGGTGACAACGGGTCCGAAGATTTCTTCCTGGGCGAGCCGGTCGGCGTTGTCGACGTCAGCAAACACCGTCGGTTCGACGAACCACCCGGCCGTCCGATCCTTGGGGATCCCGCCACCCGCAACGAGTTTCGCGCCGCTGGAAATGCCCAGTTCGACGTACTCTAGAACGCGATCGCGCTGCTGCGCGCTGACCAACGGCCCGATTTCGGTGTTGTCCTGGAGGGGGTCGCCGACAACAAGTTCGGTGGCGAGCCTGGCCACCGCGTCGACGAATTCCGTGTACCGCGACGAGGGGACCAGAATTCGCGAGCTCAGGTGGCAGGTCTGCCCGTTGTTGACGAACGACGCCGAGCGAAGGCCGGCAATGGTGGCCGCCACGTCGGCGTCGTCCAGGATGATCGCGGCGGACTTGCCGCCGAGCTCCAGGGTGACCGGCCGAATGAGCTGGCCGCACTCAGCGGCGATCCTGCGGCCTGCCGCGGTGGACCCGGTGAACGCGACCTTGTCGACGTCGGGGTGCGCGACGAGATGTGCGCCGGCCGACGCGTCACCTGGCACCACGTTGAGAACTCCTGGCGGCAGGCCGGCTTCGTCCGCGGCCTCTGCGAAAATCAATGCGTCCAAGGCGGTTTCAGGTGCGGACTTCAGAACCACGGTGCATCCGGCGGTGAGCGCGGGCGCAATCTTCATGATCGCCAGTGCCTGTGGGTAGTTCCACGGCGTGATGGCCCCGACGACTCCAACTGGTTCACGCCGGACGATGGTGTGTCCGATGAGCGCGGGACGGATCTCCTCGGCTTCCCAGGCTGCGATCAGTTTCGCGTAGTAGCCGACAAGTATCGCTGGGAAGGCGCCATTGACCAGGCGCGACAACGTGATCGGCATCCCATTCTCGCGGGATACCAGGGTGGCGGTGCGCTCGGCCCGAGTGCGCAACCCGTTGGCGAAGGCTTTCAACGCCGCAGCCCGATCACGGGGGTCCGCAGCCGCCCACGCCGCAGCCGCCGGCCCTCGTGCGGCGGCCACGGCGTCGTCGACGTCGGCCTCGGTGGCGCAGGGTCCATCGGCCAGGTGGGTTCCGGTGGCCGCCTCCACGATGGGAGTCACCTTCGCGGCCCGGCGGAAGTTGCCGTCGACGTAGATGGATGGGGTGTCGATGAACGAGGTCATCCGGGGGGTACCTCCGGGTTTGGCGCGGGCGTTTCGAACAGCACACCCTCGGCGATGAGGTGATCAACAGCGGGACCGTCAAGGCCCAGCCATCGTCGGCAGACATCGCGGGTGTGCTGTCCGAGGACCGGTGCCGGTCGCAGTTCGGCCCGCGGAATGTGCCGATAGCGTGCGGGTCGCGTCTCGGTCGGCAGCGCCGTGTCGAACAGGGGGTGCGTCATATCGGTGTACAGCGCGCGCGCCACGACCTGGGGATCGGTGAGGATGTCGGTGCCCCGCTGCATCGGTGCCGCGGCGACACCCACCCGTTGCAGGAGTGTGGCGACGGTCTGCGGCGCGCGCTTTCGGGTCAATTCGGCGAGGTGCGCCCGCAGATCCACGCGATTTCGATACCGTTCCTCCGAAGTGGCGAACCTCGGGTCGGTGGCGAGTTCGGCCTGGCCGAGCGTGGTTGCCACCGCGCGCCATTCGTCGTCGCTGCCGATCGTGACCACACACCACTCGTCGTCGCCGTCGCAGGGGGACACGGCATGGACGGTGAGGTCGTTGGTGACGGGCCCGCCGGCCGCGCGCGCCCACTCAGTGGCGAAGGTGACTCCGAGTCCGCTGATGGCGGTTTCGGCCTGCGAGAGATGGACGTGCGCCCCGCGATGGACGCGGTCTCGCCGGATCAGCGCGGCGAGGGTCGCGACAGCGGCGAGGCGCGCCACGAGGTGATCGGGGAACACCGTGACCGCGTCGCCGAACGGATGCCGAGTGCCGGGCTCCGCGTCGCCGTCCGACCACAGGTGGGTGATTCCGGTCGAGGCTCGTACCAGCGGCCCGTAGCCCAAGCGTGCGCTCCAGGGCCCGCGGTCGCCGTATGCGCTGCTTTCAGCGAGGATGACCCCGGGCTTGATCCGTTTCAGATCGGCGTACGAGAAGCCAAGGGAGGCGAGTGTTCCCGGCTTGAAGTTTGCAAATACCGCATCGGCGTGTTCGACGAGCCGGGTGAACAGTGTCGCGCCACCGTCGGTGCGCAGGTCGAGTCCTAGAGCCGACTGGTTGCGGTGCGTCCACGCGAAGGACTCGCTCATAACCTGGCCCTGGCGGGCCTGACGCAGACCGTCGGGATAGGCGGGACTCTCGATCTTGACGACGTCGGCGCCGAGGTCGGCGAACAGCCGCCCGAGTTCTCCGCCTGCGACGATCACTCCGAGGTCGAGGATCCGCAAGCCGTCGAACGGTCGCGCCACGGGCTGCGTTGCAGAAGCCGATGGGGCGGATCTCGGGCGTGGCGGCCACTCGCCGGCTGCAGGTCGCGAGGTGTGGCGGATGCCCGCGCGACGCCCGTCGATGACGATCGCTCCGTCTGGAACGTCGATTGCAGTCTCTGCCGTCACGGCGACCCGGGTCCATGCGTTGGTCCTGCGGAAGTGTGATGAGGACTGGATGCCGCGCGCGGTGAGCACCGCGGCCACTGGAACCCCCCTTGCCGTGGCGTCCTCGACGAGTTCGGCGGCGCCTCGGTCGGCGAACAGGTCGGCGATCATCGTGCCGATCTCTTCGAAAGCGGCCGCCCGGACCGCAATGTGGTCGTACTTGGGATCTTGAAAAGCTTCGGGCTCACCGAGCCACGACCGCATGGCCCGCCATTGGCGGGGTGCGAGCAGGCAGATGCGGACGAATCCGTCGCGGCAGGCGAAGATCGGGTAGGAGTCTTGGCGTTTCGGACGTCCGCGTTGCGCCGATTGGATCCCGCGTGCCGCGGCGGCTTGACCCTGCGCTCCGAACGGCGGGTCCAGCGATTGCAGGATCGCCTCGAAGCGCGAGAAGTCGACGAAGTCGCCGCGCCCGGTGCGCAGACGCTGGTAGTACGCCACGAGTGCGGCCCAGGCGGCCTGAGCGGTGGCGGTTGCCGATGCGATGCCGTCGGGCGGGAGAACCGGCGATGCGCCGGGTGGGCCCGATCGCGACAGGACAGAAGAGAGCGCGTAGAGCACCGGGTCGGAGGCGCGCCACGAGGCTCGGGGTCCTTGGGTGCCAAAGTCGGTGATCGACAGCACCACGAGGTGATTGAAGCGATCCGGGAGCTGAATCGCCGGGTGGCCGAAATCGACTGACTGACCGGGGTTTCCGCTGTCGATCACGATGTCGGCCGATTCGGCGAGCGCGAGGAAGCGGTGCCTGTCGTCGTCGTTGGCGGGATCGAGCGTCACGGTGCACTTGTTGGCGTCGTTCAGCAGCGCCGCCACGCTCACTCCCGCGACCAGGGGTGCGCGCTGAGGTGTGGCCACTCGGGCGGGCAGGTCGACCTTCAGCACGTCCGCGCCGAGGTCGGCGAGCAGGCGTCCCACCGCGGTGGCCTCGCGAACGGAAGCGTCGAGCACCCGCACCCCGGCCAGCACGGCGTCATCCATGGCGCAACTCGAGCTCACCCATCTCGCAGCGGGCGGCCGATGAAATGCTCGATAAACCTCATGTCATTAGATTATGGAACGGCGGCTTCGCCCGTCAATACCTCATGGCGTTAGGTTTATCGAGGACGACGCCGAGCAGAAACCCGCGCACCTTCGTCTCGAACAACTCCTCGGGTGCCAACGGACTCGCGCGCACAGCGGCGGCAAGCATGGGCTGCCGCACCGGATCGGCGTCACGAAAGCCGGTGGCTTGGTGATGTTCTGCATCGATCGCCTCGCTGAGCACCGAGCCCACCGCAAGTGTTTCCATACCGTCGACGATGCGGATGTGCAGAGCCTTCGGCACGCCCGATGTATCTAGGAATTCGATCGCGGCCTCGTACCCGCCCATCAAGAGGTCGCGCGGCGGATACCGCAGCAATAGCGGGGCGACATTGCGGTATCGCAACAGCGAGAGACGGAACTGCACCGCCAACGCGACGAAGTGTTCGGGCCAGGTCGGTCCGGGAAGCATGCCCGTCGGGACGATCGCGGTTCCGGCGACAAGGCCGACGGCTGCCCGCAGGATTTCGTTCTTGCTGCGGAAATGGTGATAGAGCGACGGAGCGCGCACGCCCATGTGCGCGGCGAGTCGCGGCACACTGAACGCCTCCAGTCCCTCGGCGTCAATGATCTCGAGGGCGGCGACGATGGCTGCCGAACGAACGATCAGAGGTTTGGCTGGTCGTGCCATCGCAAGCTCAATGCCCGGAGGTTCCGCCGTCGATGGCGAGCGTCGATCCCGTGATGTAACTGGAGGCCGAACTCGCGAGGAACACGACCGCCGCATCGACCTCGCGCTGAGTGGCGATACGGCCGAGTGAGCACCCCGCGAGGAATTCTTGCAGTGTCTCCGCGGACATCTCATTGATCATGTCGGTCTCGACGAATCCCGGTGCGATGGCATTGACGCGGATGCCCTTACGCGCGGCCCACTGATTCGAGAGGTCGCGCGTCAGCCCGATCAGGCCGGCCTTGCTGGCGGCGTAGGCCGCCTGTGGCAGCGCGGATTTCATCAGGCCGAGCATGCTGGACACGTTGACGATGCTCGAGCCCCTGCGCATCACCTGTGCGCAGGCCTGCGCAGCGTAGAAGGCGCCGAACAGGTTGACCTCGACGACCCAGCGAAATTCCTCTGGTTTCTCCGACGACGCCGGTGCGACGCTGGACACGCCTGCGTTGTTCACCAGCACATCGACGTGACCGAACTCGGCCATCGTCGCGTCGACGAGATCTCGGCAGTCGAGCGGCTTCGTGACATCGGTGGGGACGGCGATGCATGCTCGGCCGGTATCCCGGACAGCTGCGGCGGTCTGCTCCAGGTGTCCGCGGCGGCGGCCGGCGACCACCACGTGCGCTCCCGCCTCGGCGAGTGCGACGGCGATCCCTGCGCCAAGACCGCTGCCCGCCCCGGTGACAACCGCGACGGAGCCGGTCAATCCAAAAAGGTCAAGTACCGACTTCCGTCGAGTCTCACTCAACACATCGCGTCCTTTCGATGGGACTTGTCGCGACGGATCTTAACCTAATGAGTATAGGTTTAGCGACTGCCGCAGCGCCGCCCCTTTCCGTTGCCACACTGGCTCGATGCCGGAGGGGTCAGGAACCCACCCTGTCGTCGACGGGGCAGAACGCGGGTAACACGAACGCGCGCAACATCTCGCGGTGGTCGGGGTCTTCCGATGGCGAGAAGTCGAGTCGGCCGACCATGATGAACTGCACCAGAGCCAGCCATTCCGCGACGGCGGATAGGTCGATGTCGCTGCGGATCTCACCACGGTCGATAGCCCGTTGAAAGATCGGCTCCCACATTTCGGCGGTCAAGCCGGCCGCCAGGTTCGATTCGCCGACGATCGGCGACGTCATGCCCATGTGCTCGGGGCTGACGAGGATCCGCACGATGGGATCCTTGCGGCCGTGGTCGACGAGGTACACGAGGCCCTCCACCAGCTGGTCGGCGAAGGTCTCGTGGCTCAGGATGAACTTTCGCGCGCGCCCGAAGAGCATGCGCGAGCGGCGCTCAATAAGCGCGCCGATCAACGCATCTCGGTCACCGAAGTACCGATAGACAGTCGGGCGGGATACGCCAGCCTCCTTGCCGATGTCGTCCATTGTGGTCTTGGGAATTCCGTAGCGCAGTATCACGGCTTCCGCGGCGGCCAAAATCTGCTCGCGAGCCTCGTCGACATCCACGCTTAGGCCGGATCCGTCCCTGCGTCGAGGCATGTGCACTCCCGTCGGCCGCCCGTGCCCGTGACAGTATACGTTGTTTGTCAGCTGTAAAGAGCGGCGCCGTAGGTCGGTCGTGTCAGTCGCCTTCGATGATCAAGGCTAGTTCCGGGCAGGACGCGACGCCGTCGCGCGCCGCCTGCTCGTCGCCGGGAGCCACGTCCCGGACATCGAGCGTGGAGAAGCCTTCGTCATCGATCGGAAAGAGATCCGGATCGACGGCGTAGCACTGCGCGTGTCCGGCACATTTCGAGCGCTCGAGACGGACCTTCATCGTCGGTTCTCCTTGTCTGTCGGTCGAGACGGTCGTTGCGCAGCCGTCCCGATAAACCTTATGATCTTAGGTAAATCACGGTCAACGACCCGAGGGGGCACAACGATGTCAGGCCCAGCCGTAGTTGCGGGACGTCCCGTAATCACCGTCCAGTGCCCCGTCGATGGACGCGACATCGGGACCGTGCCGGATCTCAGCGGTGACGAGGTCGCGGCCCTGTGCGCTGAACTGCGTGAGGCCCAATCTCAATGGGAGGCGCTGGGACCGGGTGGCCGCAGTGTGCATCTGCGGCGCTGGCTGGATTGGCTACTCGACAACGAACGACGACTGCTGGAGATGGTGCAGCAGGAAACGGGGAAGTCGTGGGCCGACGCGTCGCTGGAGATGTCGGTTGCTGTCGATGTCATCAACTACTTCACCGGAAATGCTGAGCGATTTCTCGCCGATCGGAGGGTCAAGCCCGCGGGTGCCGCAAACGCGATGCGTCGGCTGAGGGTGCAGGTGCGACCCCATCAGTTGGTCGGCTTGATCACCCCGTGGAACGGGCCGCTGGCCGGTCCGATGATGGACGTGGTGGGAGCTCTGGTTGCCGGTGCCGCAGTGGTGTCGAAGCCGTCGGAGGTCACACCACTCACGTGGACCGAAGTGGTGCGAGGTTGGCGCGAGGAGATCGGCGCCCCGCCGGTGCTGGCCGCGGCGACCGGGGGACGCGAGGCCGGCGTCGCGGTGGTCGACGAGGTCGACATGGTCATGTTCACCGGATCGGTCCGGACCGGACGGTCCATCGCCGTCCGGTGTGCTGAGCGCCTGATCCCGTGCAGCCTGGAGCTGGGCGGAAAGGACGCGATGGTGGTGCTGGCCGACGCCGATCTGCAGCGTGCGGCCGGTGCTGCGGTGTGGGGTGGGATGACCAACTCGGGGCAGGCCTGCGTTGGCGTTGAGCGAGTGTATGTTGAAGCACCCGTCTACGACGAGTTCGTGAAGCTGGTGACCAACCGGGTGACCGCACTGCGGCAGGGTATGGACGCGCCGGGCAGCTATGCGAGCGACATTGGAGCGATGGTCACGCCTAGTCAGTTGGATATCGTCGCCGAACACGTCGCCGATGCCGTTTCCAAGGGTGCGCGAATACTCACCGGTGGCCGACGCACACCCGGAAATGGCTTCGCACCAACAGTTCTCGTCGACGTGGACCATACGATGCGGTGCATGCGCGAGGAGACTTTCGGTCCGACCCTGGCGATCATGCGGGTGAGCGGCGAGGACCAGGCGATCACGCTCGCCAACGACTCCGAGTACGGCTTGAGCTCGAGTCTGTGGACTCGGGACAATCGGCGGGCCAATCGCCTCTCTCGTCGCATTGAAGCCGGGTCGGTGTCGATCAACAACGCGCTCGTGGCCACCTTTCAACTTCCGATCCCGATGGGCGGCTGGAAAAACTCGGGACTCGGTACCCGATTCGGTGGGGCGCAGGGCGTTCTCAAGTACTGCCGGCAGCAGTCCGTGGTGGAGGAGAGGCTGCCGCTGAAGTCGGAGCCGATGTGGTACCCGGTGGTGCCCGCCCGCTCGCGCCTGATGGCGCGGGCGGTGCGGCTGCTGGGAGCGCACGATTGGCGCCGTCGCCTCGGACGTTGACGGGGCGTATCAAACGCGCTGCTATGCACCGCTTTTGATCATCGCCCTGCCTATACTCGATAGTTGCGACAAAGCGCGGTTCGCCGCCCGACGGTAAGGATCACCCACGTGCCCAGGCCCTCCAAGCCGTTGATCAGCCGAACGGCTGCCGTCGAGGCGTCGATCGAGATCATCGATGAAGAGGGTCTCGGCGGGTTCAACCTTCCCCGACTCGCGGACCACCTGGGCGTACGTCCGCCCTCGCTCTACCACCACTTCGGCAGCAAGGACGAAATCCTCATCGCGGTGGCGCGCTACATTGCGGGCAAGTCGGTCATCCGTCCGCGGCGACCACCGGGACCTGACTGGCCGGAGTACTTCGTGAGCTTCGGACTGAACTTCCGGCAGTCGGTACTGCGGCACCGCAACGCCGCGTCCGTCTTGATCGAGCACCTCCCGCGCGAGACCCTCGTCGCCGGTTTCGAGGATGCGGCCCTTTACCTTTACAGGTCGGGTGTACCGGTCCATCTGCACGTCCAGATTCTCGATGGCGTCGAAACACTCTGCGTCGGCGCGGTCCTCAGTGAGGCGATGCACAGACCGCGAACAAAGCACTCGCTTTTCCCGGCGGTAAGTCCCGAGGAGCACCCGAACCTTACCGCCGCGCTCGAGGCCAACGAGCTCACCGTTAAAGAGCTCTTCGCCAACCGAATTCGCAGCTTCTTGTACGGCGTGGTGCTCACCGATGAATACCGGCACGGCGTCAAGGAGTCATCCGCCTAGACGTGCGGTTGGCTGCGATCGGCGCCGGATAGCCGCGTTGAACCGTTGGCACTGGCGCCACTTCTCGGGTAGCGCGCGCACCTGCGTGCGGCGTCAGCTGTGATCCGTCGACGCACCGAATCGATGCGCCCGAATTCCATGCAGAACTTCAGATCCCGCAATCCGGCTGAGGCCTTCGTGGAGGGAGTCCAGCCGGTGTCCTGGTTCACATGACCGCTCGACAGTGAATTGTCTCGCATCGAGGGTCTTGGCAACTAAACCTATTGCTAGTAGATTGACGTCGGACAGCGCTAAACCGCATGGCATTAGTTTTCTACCGATATCTGTGCACGTCAGGATAGGTCTCACATGAACTCAGGTCTACCGCCTCAAGGGACTCCGGTCCGCCGGCCTTTCGTTAAGTGGCGTTGACTGATGACGGTACGGACACTGCGACGCGGGTTTCGGTGATGGCCGGAATCAGCGGGGCGCTCGACAAGTTCTCGGCGACGAAGGCGAGCAAGCCCTTCGGCGCGCTCGGCGGTTTCTTCGCGATGACGCTCGATGTTCTCGTCCAGATCCCGCGGCGCCCGTTCGCCTGGCGGGAGTTCATCCTGCAGGCGTGGTTCGTGGCCAGGGTGTCACTCGTTCCGACGTTGATGCTGGCGATTCCGTTCACAGTTTTGCTCGTCTTTACATTCAACATCCTGCTGGTGGAGTTCGGCGCCGCGGACTACTCCGGCACCGGCGCCGCATACGGTACGGTCACCCAGATTGGGCCCGTGGTGACGGTTCTCGTCGTCTCTGGGGCGGGTGCAACTGCGATGTGCGCCGACCTCGGCGCCCGCACGATCCGTGAGGAACTCGACGCGCTGCGCGTGATGGGCGTCAATCCGATTCAGGCCTTGGTGGTTCCACGAGTTCTCGCGGCCACCGTGGTTGCCACCCTCCTGTCCTCGGTCGTCATTCTTGTCGGTCTCGTCGGCAGCTTCGCGTTCTCGGTGTTCGTCCAGCACGTGACTCCCGGTTCGTTCATCGGTGGCCTCACTGTCATCACTAAGGCGCCCGACGTCGTCGTGGCCCTCATCAAATCGACGCTCTTCGGCCTGGCAGCTGGCTTGATCGCCTGCTACAAGGGCATTTCGGTGGGAGGTGGACCCGCTGGCGTCGGTAACGCCGTCAACGAGACGGTCGTGTTCACCTTCGTAGCGCTGTTCGCGATCAACATCGTCGCAACCGCAGTCGGCGTACAGGCGACATTGTGAGTACGAGCCTTCCCAGCGAAGAGTTCCCGAAGCTGCGCAACGTCATGAATGGGTTCATCGACGGGCTCGTGCGCATCGGCAGACAAGCGCAATTCTATTTTCAGACGATGGCGTCGATGCGCGACGCCGTCGTGCACTACAACGGTGAGACGGTGCGGCTAATTGCCCAGATGAGTTTGGGTACTGGAGCTTTAGCGATTATCGGGGGGACGGTGGTGATCGTCGGCTTCCTGACGCTGTCCACCGGAGCGCTCGTTGCCGTGCAGGGTTACAACCAGTTTGCGAACGTCGGCGTCGAGGCACTGACCGGTTTCGCCTCGGCCTTCTTCAATGTCCGCCTCATTGCGCCCGTCATCGCCGGAATTGCCCTGGCCGCCACCATCGGGGCCGGTGCGACTGCACAACTGGGCGCGATGCGGATCAACGAGGAGATCGATGCGCTCGAAGTCATCGGGGTGCGGTCGGTTGCGTACCTCGCCGCGAACCGCGTCATAGCGGGTGTGATCGTCGTGATGCCGCTCTACTGCGTCGCGATGATCACCGCCTTCCTAGCCGCCCGGTTTGGCACCACCGTGGTCTACGGTCAGTCCAGCGGGGTCTACGACCACTACTTCAACACCTTCCTGAATCCGACCGACATCATCTGGTCGTTCTTCCAGGCGGTGTTGATGGCTGTCGTCATCATGCTGGTGCACACGTACTACGGCTACACCGCATCCGGTGGACCGGCCGGAGTGGGTGAAGCCGTTGGACGCGCCGTCAGGACGTCCATGATCTCAGCGGTTTTCGTCGTGCTCTTCGTCTCGCTGGCCATCTACGGGCAATCCGGCAACTTCCAGCTGGCGGGATAGCGCGGTGTCACTTAGCGAGCGGGCCCAACGTATTTCACCGATTTGGTGGTCGGTGGTCTTGTTCAGCACCATCATCGCGCTGGTAACGCTGTGCTCGGCGTTGTTCGCCGGCGCCTTCACCCGCTACGTTCCGGTCACGCTCGTCTCCGACCGCACGGGACTGGTGATGGAATCTGGCGCGAAGGTGAAGCTGCGCGGCGTGGAGGTGGGCCGGGTCGCCGGCGTCACCGCCGGTAGCGGGCGAAACAGCCTCCAGCTGGAGATCTTTCCGGATCAGGTGAAGCGCATCCCTGCCAACGTCGAGGCGGAAATCAAGGCCACCACGGCCTTCGGTGCAAAATACGTGGACCTGATCTACCCCGACCAACCGAGCCCGCAACGGCTGCGCGCCGGCGAGGTCCTCCGCTCGCGCAACGTGACCACCGAGGTCAACACCGTCTTCGACCACCTCGTGAGCCTGCTCAACCAGATCGACGTGTCGAAGCTGAACGCGGTGTTGACCGCACTGTCCGACGGGGTCCGGGGTCAGGGCGAGCGCATCGGTCAAGCAACGACCGACGCTAACGAGGTGCTCAAGGAGATCAATCCGCGGATGGACACCGTCGCCGCAGACTGGCGTGCGTTCAAGGCGGTCAGCGACGCATACGGCGTCGCAGCGGGGGACATCATGGCCACGCTCGATGCGGCGACTACCACCAGTGACACCATCACGGAACACGCCTCGGACTTGGATGCGTTGCTGATGAACGCGATCGGATTCTCGAACAGCGGAACCACCCTGCTGGGGCCGAACAAGGACACCATCGTCAACGGCATCAACGTGCTCGAACCGACGACGAGCCTGCTGCTGAAGTACCGCCCCGAGTACGCGTGCACGATTCAGGGCGCGAAGGTGTTCCTGGACCAGGCAGGCAACGAGTGGTTCGGCGGCGACGGTCGCACTGTGTTCCTTGACGCCGGGATCTCCTTTGGCGACGATCTCTACCGCTATCCGAAAAACCTGCCGGTCGTGGCCGCCAAGGGCGGTCCCGGCGGCATGCCCGGCTGCGGGTCGCTGCCCGACGTGGCCACGAACTTCCCTGTGCGCCAGCTGATCACGAACACCGGTTATGGAACCGGGCTGGACTGGCGGCCCAACCCCGGCATCGGACAGACGTGTTCGGCCAGCTATACGCCTGTCACCAGGGCCATCCCCGGACCTCCGGACGTGGGTCAGTGCCTGCCAGGGCCGGCCCCTGGTCCGCCGCCGCCATATCCCGGTGGACCTCCATACGGGGCGCCGTGGTACGCCGCGGACGGGACTCCGCTCTACCCAGGCCTTCCGGCGGGACCCGCACCCGCGCAGCTGCCCCCGCCACCGGCCGAGGCCACACCGCCACCGCCGTGACCCCCGCGATCCATAGACGAAAGCGAAACCCGTGAACACCAAACTGAGTCGAGCCGCGATCAGCCTCGCGATCTTCGTGGTCGTGTGTCTGGTCGGCACCATGGGCCTGCTCGCGATCTTCTCGCAGTTTCGCTTCTCCAGTGAACAGCTCTACCGAGCCGAGTTCACCGACGTCAGCGGTCTGAAGGCGGGCGACTTCGTCCGCATCGCCGGGGTCGAGGTCGGCAAGGTCACTGCGATCTCGATCAACGCGGACTCGCACGCCCTCGTGGAGTTCTCCGCCGACCCCACGGTGGAACTCACCGACGCGTCGAAGGCCGCCGTCCGCTGGGAGAACCCGATCGGTGATCGGTATCTCGCGTTGCTGGAGGGCACGGGCGGAATGAAGCAGCTCAGCCGCGGTGAGACGATCAACGTGAATCTCACCGAGCCGGCGCTGGATCTCGACACACTGTTGGGCGGATTCCGACCCCTCTTTCGGGCGTTGGATCCCGAGCAAGTGAATGTGCTTTCCTCTCAGCTCATTTCGGTGTTTCAGGGCGAAGGTGCGACGATCGGCTCGTTCCTGAATCAAGCCGCCGCCATCACCAGCACCCTCGCCGACCGGGACGAGCTGATCGGACAGGTGATCGTCAACCTGAACGCGGTGGTCGGGTCCTTTAGCGGGGAGAGCACGCAGTTCGCGAAGGCGGTCGACTCGCTGGCGCAACTCACCAAGGGTTTGGCGGATCGCAAGACCGACGTCGCCAATGCCATCGCCTACACGAATGCCGCCACCGGCACGATCGCCGACCTGCTGGTAGCAGCGCGACCGCCGCTCAAGGATGTGGTGACCCAGACGGACCGCGTCGCAACGATCGTGGCCGACGACCATGTGTGGTTCGATCAGTACCTCGAGACGATCCCACAGTCTTATAAGGTGCTCAGCCGACTGGGCATCATGGGTGATTTCTTCACCTTCTACCTCTGCGACTTGGTGCTCAAGGTGAATGGCAAAGGCGGCCAACCGGTTTACATCAAGTTGGCCGGGCAGAGCTCGGGACGGTGCGCGCCGAAGTGAAATCCTTTCAAGAACGCAACCCCGTGCTGATTGGCATCATCGGACTGTCGCTCACGATCGCCGTTGTCGTGCTCGCGCTGCAATACAAGAAGCTGCCCTTCATCCACGACACCGACGACTACTCGGCGCACTTCGCCGAGGCGGGAGGGCTGCTGAAGGGCGCTCCGGTGCAGGTCGCCGGGTACCGCGTCGGGGAAGTGTCGTCGGTCAAACTCGATGGAGCGCAAGTACTCGTGACCTTCAACGTCGACGGCGACATCCGGCTCGGCGAACAGACCGAGGCCAACATCAGGACCAAGAGCCTGCTCGGCGCCAAGGTTTTGGAGATCACACCGCGCGGCGAGGGTCGACTCAGTGGCACCATCCCACTCGACCGGACCAAGTCGCCGTATCAGCTGCCGGATGCGCTCGGCGATCTCTCCGCGACGATCGAGAGCCTGAACACCGACGACGTGTCCTCGGCCCTGGGCACACTGGCCGAAACCTTCAAGGACACGCCGCCCGCCGTGCAGAACGCGGTCCAGGGAGTGGGCCGGTTCGCGCAGACCCTGGGCACTCGCGATTCGGCCCTGCGTAGCCTGCTGGCTGACGCCGACAAGGCCACGACCGTACTGGCCGAGCGCGCTGATCAAGTGGCGGGACTGGTGGCCAACAGCAACGCGTTACTGGCCGAGCTACTCACGCAACGCAATGCCCTGCAACAGATCTCGGGCAATCTCTCAGGCCTCGCGCAGCAGCTGTCCGGTTTTATCGCCGACAACAAGGCCCAGCTACGTCCTGCACTCGACAAGCTCAACACGGTGCTGGCGATCGTCGACACCCGCAAAGCCGGATTGCAGCAGGCGATCAAGTACCTCAACCAGTACGCGATGTCACTCGGAGAATCGGTCGCCTCGGGCCCGTTCTTCAAGGCTTACATCGCCAATCTGCTTCCCGGACAGTTCGTCCAGCCGTTTGTGGACGCGGCCTTCTCCGATCTTGGACTGGACCCCAACGTGCTGCTGCCATCGGAGCGCACCGATCCGCAGGTCGGTCAGCGGGCCACGCCGGCGCTCCCGGTGCCCTATCCCCGCACCGGACAGAGCGGCGAGCCTCGGCTCAACCTGCCCGACGCGATCACTGGAAACCCGGGAGACCCGGGCTGCGGTCCGCCCGGCCTGCCGTTACCCGGCCCCACAGGCTGCTACCCGTACAGGGATCCGGGCCCGGCGCCGGCCCCGGGAGGACCCCCACCCGGAC
>NZ_LQIH01000034.1:0-264320 GCF_001499835.1 Mycolicibacterium novocastrense | reverse complement strand
TCAGCCCCACACAGAACAGCGGGACCGCCACGATCACTCCGGCCACCACCCGCGTCGACGCCAGGTAACTCACGGTGCGGATACCGATCGCCTCGAGCGCGTCGATCTCCTCGTTGATCCGCATCGCGCCCAACTGGGCCGTAGCGCCGGCACCGATGGTCGCCGCCAGCGCCACCATCACCGTGCCCGGCTGGATTTCGCGGGTATTGAAGAAGGCCGACGCGAACCCGGTCAGCGCCTCCACCCCCACCGATGCCAACTGGTTGTAACCCTGCACCGCCACGATCGCCCCCGTGGTGATCGTCAAGAACGCGATGATCACGACCGTTCCGCCGATCACCGCCAAAGCCCCACTGCCCAAACCCATCTGGGCGATCACCCGCAACAGCTCACTGCGGTATTTGACCACCGCATCGGGAATCCCGGCTAGCGTGGTGGCATAGAACCGCGTCTGCGCTCCGATTCGGTGCCACCCGCCCACCGCAGAGCTCGCAGTGCGCTGTACCCGCGGATGAAGCGTGCTCGGAACACTCACTGCCATGACTTCACCTCACCATGAACGGAACACCGACAGCGGTGACGATGATGTTGATCAGGAACAAGACGATGAACGCGAACACCACCGTTTCGTTCACCGCGCGACCCACACCGGCCGGACCACCGCCCACCGACATGCCCTGATAGCAAGCGATCAGCCCGGCCATCAGCCCGAAAAGGGTCGCCTTGATCATCGAGATGATGACGTCGGCCAAGCCGGTCAACGTGGTCAGGCCCGCCACCCACGCGCCCGCCGAGACGTCCATGAGATAAACCGAACACAGAAACGCGCCAACAAGACCCGTCACGATCAGCACCGAGTTCAGTGCCAGCGACACCGTGGTGGCCGCCAGCACTCGCGGAACAACCAAGGCCTGAATGGGGTCGATGCCCATCACCCGCAGCGCGTCGAGTTCCTCCCGAATGGTCCGCGCCCCCAGATCGGCGCACATGGCGGTGGCACCGGCGCCAGCGACGACCAACACCGTCACGATCGGACCGCTTTGGGACACAGTGAAAATCGCGGCACCCGTGCCGGAGAAATCGGCGGCACCGATGTCGGACAACAGAACGTTGAAAAGAAACCCTGAGATCACCGCCCACGGGATCGTCATCAGCAGTCCCGGAAGGGTCGACACCCGCGCTACGAACCAGCACTGGATCAGATATTCGCGCCACGCGAACGGCGGCCGGAACATCATCACGAAGGTGTCAATGGACATGGCGACGAATCCACCGACCGCGCGCACGGGCCTGGCCATCGTCTGCGCGTCGATCACCATGGCGCCGTGCACCTCCCTCCGGGCAGGTCGATGTGGACGTGTGACATGCGCGAGGGTACGCGGTCCGTCACAGCTATGTCCATAGTCAATACGCTCTCAGCGCGTACTAAGAAACACTAATTGACGCTCTAACAGTCACTTATCTCAAGTCAAGTATCTTATCGATATCGAAGAATATGGATAGCGCAGTCAAGACGGCAACACCTGGATGGCGCCCGACGGGCACAGTCCGACGGCGAGCCGGACCCGTGCTTGCTCGTCGTCGGGCACTGCCGCGCAAGCGAGTACGACGACACCGTCTTCGTCCTGATCGAAGAACTCGCCGGCGGTCATCACGCACATCCCGGCGGACATGCAGATTTCCCGGTCGGCGGTGATTCTCATCGGCTGAACGCCTCCTGGGTCAGGGCGGAATTCATGAAGTCGCGGAAATGCAGCCAGCGCCCGCGGCGGAGCGTGATGATGTGCGCGAACTCCGACTGCCATTCGTACCCGATGTCGATCCTGCGGAAGCGCTGCCGGCCCCACACCGCGAGGTCGTCACCCTGCGCGATGAACTTCCACGGTTCCATCTCGACGATCTCGATGCTCTGCCCGACCCTGGTGAAGAACGTCATCGCTTCCGCGATGCCGTGGTAATCACCGGCATACGGGATCGCCTCGGTGCCGTAGTAGGTAATGCGGACATCTGGATCGAGGTGCCGCAGCGCCGTGTTCAGGTCCCCCGCGAGCACTGCGGTGTAGATGGCCTTCGTCGCCGCGATGTTACGTGCCTCTTCGGTGATGGCGGTCATGACAGGCAAAGGGGCAGACGGACATACGCGTGGGTCAGCAGGCTGGCGGTCTGCTTGGTGCCCGGGTCGTCGCTCAACGCGATGTGCTGATAACGGTCGAGCACCCCGTTGAGCATCGCCGTCACCTCCAGCCGGGCCAGCGAGGAACCGAGGCAGAAATGCAACCCGTGACCGAACGAGAGCTGTCTGCGCAGATTCGGGCGATCGATGTCCAGCCGCGACGGATCGGGAAATACCGCTGGATCGCGATTGGCCGAACCGAAGAACAGCGCCACCCATTCCCCCGCGCGGATCAGCTTGCCCCCCACCTCCACATCGCGGGTGGCGATCCGAAACAGGCGTTGCGGCGGCCCGTCGAGCCGCATCGTCTCCTCGATGAAAACCGTCAACAGTGACCGGTCTGCGCGGATGCGCGCGGCGATCTCGGGTTCGCGCGCCAGGGCATGCAACAGGTTGCCTATCAGAAACGTCGTGGTCTCACTGCCGGCGACCACCAAGGTGACACAGAACCGGACGATCTCCTCCGGAGTCAGCCGCTGACCGTCCACCTCGGCGCGCAACAACGCCGATATCAGATCTTCGGCGTCCTCGACCTCCTCGCTCGTCTCTTGCTGAGCAACCCGGGCGGTGTGGTCGGCGAGCCGTGCGGCGAACGTGGCGACCATCTCCTCGTTGCTCGCGATGCGCTCCTCCGGAGTCAGTGACGACGACAACATGAAAGCGTTGGCCCACCGCCTGAACCGGACATGGTCGCCTTCGGGCAGACCGAGCAGGCGCACCATGGCCCGGGTGGGAATCTCGGCGGCGAACGTCATCACGTCCACTTCATCCTCACCGAGATCGTCGAGCAGTTGCGGTATCAACCCGTTGAGCCAGCCTTCCAGCCGCCTGACCCGACGCGGAGAGAACGCCTGCCCCACCAACTTCCGTTCCACTTCGTGTTTGGGCGGATCCGTGTTGACCAGCATCAGGCTGGGCGCGGAGGAGGCCTCTTGCAAGGGATCGCGCGACGAGAACGTGGCACTGTCACGCGCCGCCTCGAAGATCTGGTCGTAGCGGAAAAGCGCCCAGGCGGTGACGGGTTCGTCGGCGCCCGGCACGGTGCCCGGCGGCCAGTCCCGGTAGCCCGGGACCGGGGAGTGGGTCCGCAGCTGGTCGTACAGCGGATATGGGTCGGCGATGCCCTGCGGCGTGGTCAGCAGCTCGAGCGCCGAAACGGTGGTTGATGACATGTCCATCAGCCTCGGCCAGCCGCGGCAGCAAAGCGATCCCCCGTTGGGGAGTACTCCCGCCCCCGTACGAGGGCAATTTGCGGTTCTGACCGCAACGCAGCCGCCGCCGGAGGACAGTGGGCACCATGATCATCGCCGGCGGCGCACCCGAGTCCGACTCGGCCGAGTCGTTGACCGGCCATCCCGGCTGGGCGTCACGCCCGGCAAGGGAAAGCGAGGCCGCTCGCCGTTACCGGGAGACATTCCAGGGCTGGGGCGTCGACCCCACCGATGATCCGATGGCCGTGGTGTCGGAGGCCATCGACAGCAAGGCCACCGAGGTGCGAAATGCGTTGGAGGCGTGCGGTGACGACGAGGCGCTCCTCGCGCTCGAATCGGTGCTCGATCTGTGCGCACTCGAACGAGAGTTGATCGAGGACGGTGCGAGACGGCGCACCTTCGCGCTGTTGCAGGTGCAGGAGGGTTTGAGCAAGCTGCGCGTGGTCGACGACGTCGCGACGATCGTCGACCGGGCGCCACGGGAATTGGTGGAGTCGTGCGGGTTCGATCGGGCGGTGCTCTTCCGCGTGCACGAGGGCCGGATGTTCATGGAATCGGCGTACTTCGGCGAGGACCGCGAGGGCGCCGAGAAGATGGTTGCGTTCGCCCAGTCAGTGGCGCCTCCGCTGAATCACATGCTGTTGGAAACGCAGATGATCCGCCGCCACGCACCGGCGATCGTGCGGGATGCCCGCAACGACGCGCGAGTCAACAGGCCGATCGTGGACTTCTCGATGACCCATTCCTACGTTGCGGCCCCGGTGATGCCGACGGGGAAGGTGATCGGTTTCCTGCACGCCGACCGGCTGTATTCGGGCCGCCTGGTCGACGAGATCGACCGTGACACGGTGTGGGCGTTCGCGGAGGGCTTCGGCTATGCCTACGAGCGCACGGTGCTATTGGAAAGGATGCGCCGCCAGCACGCGGAGGTACGCAACGCATTGGCGTCGGCGGACGAAGCGGCACGTGCGTTACAGGACGCGGATTTGGACTTGCGCAAGATCGAGCCGCTGGAGCGCAGCCCCGCGGCGCGATCGTTGGCCGAAGTCCAGACGAGGGTGATGGCGATGCTTACGCGCCGCGAGGTCGAGGTGCTTCGGCTGATGGCCGCAGGTCGCACGAATCAACAGATTGCCGATGAGCTGGTGATTTCGGCCGGCACGGTGAAGTCCCACGTGAAGAGGGTGCTGCGAAAGCTGCACGCGACCAACCGTGCCGAGGCGGCATCGGCCTATGTGCGTCTGGCCAGCGTGCCCGAAGTCGGCTGACGCGAGGCCTTTCGGTAATCCGGTGCGTCCGGGGTCGATGCACTACGCAAACCGCTTGGCATCTATGTCTATCACCGGTATCACTTCGCATGACCATTTCACGCCCAAAACACTTGTGATGACTTGCTTTGTAAATTAGTAAGTCTTCTGACAATACTGCTAATATGCGGTAGACGCGGGGCGGGCTCTAAGGAGGTCTCGATGACCGACACTGCACAGGCAACGGAAACGCTTGTTCGCGACTTTCTCGACGCATGGACGACAAGGGATCTCGACACGATCTGTTCGGCCTTCGCCGACGATGCCGTCTACCACAACGTGCCGGTGGACCCGGTTGCCGGCATCACCGACATCCGGGCGATCTTTCAGGCGTTCCTTGACGCCTTCGCCGAGGCCAAGCTGGACATCGTCTCGCTCGCCGCCGCGCCCGGTCTGGCACTCGTCGAACGGGTCGACTACTTCACGCTCAACGACGGCGGCAAGGTCGAATTGCCCGTGACGGGTGTGTTCGAGACGGCGAACGGCAAGATCACCCGCTTCAGCGACTACTTCGACCTCGCGGACTTCGAGCGCCAAAGCGGATTCAAGTTGTAGGAGATTTCGCGGTCGGCGCTTCTGGCAGGATTCGAGGTGCTCCTCGGTCGCGGAGCGAGGAAGGGGGGTCGGACATGGAGTCCGTCGTGGGCGCGGTCAAACGCCGCCCGAAGGATCGTAAGAAGCAGATCCTGCAGCAAGCCGTGCGGCTCTTCACCGAGCGCGGTTTCCACTCGGTGCGCTTGGAGGAGATCGCAGAGGCGGCGGGTGTCACCGCCCGTGCCCTGTACCGCCACTACGAGAACAAGCAGGCGCTGCTCGCCGCCGCGATCATCACCGCGCAGGACGAGTACCAGAGCGTGCGCCGGCCGATGGGCCGGAAATCGGACTCGACCGATCAGCCGCTGCGCGACGAGCTACCGGATCTCATCGCCGCCGCCGTAGCCACCCGCGCGCTGACGGTGCTGTGGCAGCGCGAGGCGCGCTATCTCAACGACGGCGACCGCGCACAGGTACGCAGCAGGATCAACGCCATCGTGGCGGGCATGCAGGCCGGTGTCCGCCTCGAAGTGCCCGGATTGAGCGGCCGGCACTCCGAACTGCGCGCTTGGGCGGTGTCCAGCACGCTGACCAGCCTTGGCAGGCACTCACTGACGTTGCCACGGGAGGAGCTGAAAGACGTTCTCTATCAGGCCTGTATGGCTGCGGCGAAGACGCCTCCGGTCAGCGACCTTTCGCCCACCACGGTGCAGCGGCATGATGAACGCGCCTTGTTCTCCCGACACGAGACGCTGTTGGCCGCGGGCGCGCGGCTGTTTCGGGCTCAGGGCTACCAAGCCGTCAGCACGAGCGAGATCGGGAAGTCGGTCGGCATCGCGGGACCGGGTCTGTACCGGTCGTTCCCCTCGAAACAGGCCATCCTGGACACCCTGATCCACCGTCTCGAAGAATGGTGGACCCTCGAATGCGTCCGCGCGCTGCGGGCCGACGGTGACGACGCCGAGAGCCTGCACCGACTCGTCGCGGGGCGGGTCCGCATCAGCCTGGACGATCCGAATCTGGTGGCGGTCTCGATCACCGAGCTGGCCCACGCCTCCGATGAGGTTCGGGACGGCTATTCCAGGAGCCAGGCGGATCGAGAGGCGGTGTGGAGTGAACTCATCCGCAAACTGGTACCCGAAACCACCGTCGCACAGGCACGCCTACTGGTGGCGGCCGCCGACAGCTTCGTCGACGACGTTTCTCGCACATGGCATCTCACGCGCTATTCCGGCGTGGCCGAGGAGATCACCGCGCTCGCACTGTCGATTCTGACCAGCAGGCGCTGACGCCGTCAGCACTGCCTCATGCACGGACCGGCCGAGTCTGGTGGGCGGCCGCGGGCGCCGGCATGAGGGGTCTGAACGAATCGGCTGTTGCTTGCGTTTCTCGTTCAATTATTCACCGCCGCAGCATGAGTGAGTGCACCGGCGTCACCAGAGCGCGGCGACGGTGCCACCGTCGACGAGCTGTGCCGTGCCGTTGACCATCGACGCGTCATCCGACAATAGGAACGCAACCACGCCGGCCATCTCCTGCGGTCCGGCCATCCGGCCCTGCAGCCGGCCGATCATGGTGTCCGCCCCGCCTTCGCCGAGCACCTCGTCGAACGTCGTCATCGCGGTCCGCTGCATCGGAGTGTCGACGAACGCCGGCAGCACCGCGTTGGATCGGACTCCGACCGACCGTAATTCGGCCGCCGTGATGCGGCTCAGATGGATGATTCCCGCCTTCGACATGCCGTATGCCGCCGTGCCCGCCGCAGCGACCACGCCACCCAGCGACGACATGTTGACGATGGCTCCCCCGCCGCGTTCGATCATCTTCGGCGCGGCGTGCTTGGTGCACAACCACGCACCGCGCAGGTTGATCCGGACGACGCGGTCAAAATCCTCGACCGTGGTGTCGAGCACTGACGCGAAGTGCACCACACCGGCATTGGCGACCAGCTTGTCGACGCCTCCGAACGCAGCCGTGCAGGCGGCGACCATGGCGATCACCTGCCGCTCGTCGCTGACATCGGCAGTATGCGCGACCGCGCCGCACCCGATCGTCGCCGCTGCCCTCTCGGCGGATGAGCCGTCGATGTCAGCGCACAGCACGCGAGCGCCCTCGGCGGCGAGTCGTTCGGCGATGGCGAGGCCGATGCCCGCGCCCGCACCGGTCACGATCGCGGCCTTTCCGGCGAGGTCTGGATGTGTCATCGAATCACCTCGGGTCGTTGCGGCACCCTGCTATTTCACCCCGCGACCCGTAGCCCGTGCTCGCGAATCGCGCCGAAGATCACCAGGCCGAATCCCGGTGCGTCGTCGGACAGCCGGACGGTGTAGACGCCCAGATCGCGCAGAATCCATGCCACCGTCTGTGAGATCGCTTCCGAATCGAACTCTTCGGTGTTCGTCAGGCCGCAGGCGCGCATCGAACCGGGCGGGCGCAAATAGATGACGACCCCGCCGGCTTGCGCCCTCATATCGCTGCGCGCGCGGTCCAGATCGGTACCGCATCGGCAAGCGGTCGACCCGAAGACATCTGCCGTCAGACACTCGACGTGGACGTGCAGCGGTACCGGCACCCCGGCGCCGACATCACCGATGATGATCGCCAGGTGCTCACCGTCGCCGTGCGCGTCACGGAACCCGATGGCACGGAACGCGCTGCCCCCGTTCGGCAGCACTGTCTCGGCGATTCGCACGACCTGGGGCTCGACGCGCCGTCGATAGCTGACGAGCTCCGCCACGGAGACGACGGCCAACCCGTGCTCGAGGGCGAATTCGAGCAGTTCGCCACCTCGCGCCATCGCGGTGGGCCGGTGGCGGGACACGATGTCGCACATCCCCGCGGCCTCTGGCCGGCCTGCGAGGCGGGCGAGGTCGAGGGCTGTCTCGGCAGGACCCGGCCGTCCCAGCACGCCGTCCGGAGCCACCTCGACCGGAACCACGTGCCCGGGCCGGCGAAAGTCCGATGCCTCAGAGCTTTTCGCCGCCAGCGCGGTGATTGTCGCCGCCCGGTCGGTCGCCGATATCCCGGTGCCGGTACCTCGCCAGTCGACCGCCACCCGATGGGCGCCCGTATCGGAGTGGGTGTCGCCGCGGTGGCAGATCGGCGGCAGGTTCAGCCGCTCGCATTCGGCGGTCGGCAGCGCGACCCTGACATAGCCCGAGGAATGCCGGACCGTGAAGGCCAGTAACTGGGACGTGGCCGCTTCGGCGGCGAAAGCGAGATATCCCTCATGGTCGTTCTCCGGGCCCATCGTGATGACCACGGGGCGCCCGGCGCCCACCGCTGTGATTGCGCGACGGACCCTGGTGTCGGTCGTCTTCATATCTGCTCCTGTAAGTCCGCACGGGCGATCCGGTGAAACCGGCTGCCGTGAAACACAAGTGGCGGCATGGCGGCATCCGCGTCCAAGGCACAGACCTCGAGGACCGCGATCGTGTGATCACCTGTCCGTACCTCGCTGCGTAGTCGGCAGTCCAGCCAGGCACTGGCCCTCGACACGACCACCGCTCCGGTCGCCAGCTCCGTCCAGGGCACACCGGCGAACCGGTCACCGTCTTTGCGCGAGAGACTGCGGCATGCATCGCCGTGGTCCTCGGCCAGCACACTGAGGCCCAGCCGCGCGGCCTTTTTCAACCGTGGCCACGTCCTGGAGTCGTTTTGGATACAAATCGAGACGAGCGGCGGTTCGACCGAAACCGACGTGAATGAACTCGCCGCCATCCCCACCGGCTCTCCGTCGACCATCGCGCACACGGCGGTCACCCCCGACGGGTAGCAGCCGTATACCCGTCGCAGTTCGGCGCCGTCAATGGGTGGGGGTCGCAGTTCCACTAGTGCAGCCCCGCCAGGAAATCGAGCAACAGCCGGTTGGTTTCCTTGGGCTCTTCTTGTTGGATCCAGTGCCCGACATCGGCGATCATGTGGGTGCCGCAGTAATTGGGCATCACCTCGTGGGCCCGTTCGACCGCCTCGGCCCCCCATGTCGTCCCGACGTCGTACTCGCCCCCGATGAACAGCGCCGGCGGGGTCAGCGGCGTGCCGTCCTGCTCGGCGAGGTCGCACCAGTCGTTGTCGATGTTGTGGTAGAAGCTCAACGGCCCGGCGAACCCGGATCGCTCGAACTCTGCGGTGTAGAAGTCGAGATCGGCATCGGTGAACCAGTCCGGCATCGTTTCCGGGTAGATGAACGCGTCCTTCAGGCGCGCCCCTGCCGGTAGGCACAACGGGCCGGAGCGGATCACCTCGACGGGATCCATCGACGCCAGATCGACGCCGGCGGCCACCGCCGCCTGGGTGGCCGCGATCATTCCCTGACCCGACACGGTATAGGTCAGGCCGAGCAGCCAGCCGCGGAGATCCTCTTCGATCTCGGCGATGATGGCATCTTGTTCGGAGAAGTAATCCTGGTACCACAGCTTCCCGGGACCGGCCAGCTCGAGGTGGTAATCGTTGGGCCTGCGCTCACCGAATGGGCTACCGGGCAGGCCGATCACCCCACGGCCGGCGAACGGAACACTGATGCCGACGACGCCGCGGCACCTCTCCGGATGCAGCCAGGCCGACGTCCACGCCACCGGGGCGCCCCAGTCGTGGCCGACGACGACCGCCTGCTTCTCGCCGTAGGCGTCGATGACACCCACGATGTCGCCGACCAATTCCTTGATGCGGTAAGCCTTTTGCACCCGGTACTTCGACGAGCGCCCGTAGCCACGCTGGTCGATCGCCACCACGCGGTATCCCGCGTTGGCCAGGGCGGGAATCTGGTGGCGCCACGAGTACCACGACTCCGGGAAGCCGTGCACCAGGATCACCAGCGGTCCCTCACCCTGCTCCACCGCGTGGATGCGGGTTCCGCGGCAGTCGAGCAACCGATGGATTGACGACAGCTGCGATATCTGCGACATGTGGGACCCTTCTCTAGCGGGTATGGCTTGCGGCGAAATCGACTGCCGGTTCTTCGGATTGCGCCAAATGGTCGGGAGGCGGGATGGTGCGGTTCTGGTAGTTGCGGGCTATCAACGTCTGCTGGCCCGAGAGCCTGGTCCGCGCCCACTTGCCCAGGACCCGCCCGGCGACCCTCGGCGACATCAACGCCGCGGGTGGCTTGACCAAATGGACGACCGCCAAGAATTCCCGGTAGGTGTCTGGGTCGTCGTGAACCAGTTCCATCACCCGATCCATGTACCAGGTCAGCGCGCGGAAGTAGAAGGGGCGCTTCTTGGCCACATCTTTCACCCAGTCGAACCGAAGGTTCTGCTCCCTGATCACGAACCACGCCGTATCGGCCAGCTTTGCGATCCGGCGGTAGTACCGCCGTGGCAGCTCAGGATCACCCGGACCGTGGTTGGCGAGGAGCGTCTGCATCTCGCGGACTTCCTTGAGCGCCAGCGTCATACCGAGCCCCGACACCGGGTCGGCGCTGGTGTAGGCGTCACCTACCGCCAGCAGCCCGCGCGGCAGGTTGCGCTTCTTCTCGTAACGCAGCCTCAACATGTTCGGATAGCGGAAGTTGTAGATCTGCGACGCCGGCTCCAGCCCGTCGATGTTCTCGCCGACAACCGGTGAGGGCATCAAATCGGCGAATCGGCGGAACTCCTCGGCGGTCCGTGGTGGCGAATAGCAGTTGTAGGCAACGAGTGTGGTGGACAGGATCGTGCGCGAGCTGTCGGTGTAGTACTGCGCCGCATAGGTGTCCTCGTACGGTCGGTACGCGTAGCAGATCATCATCACCCTGTCCCGCCACTGTCGTTCAGGTGGCACCCGGTGGTGCATGGTCGAGTAGAAGCAGTTGATGATGTCCTGTTCGACCTCGGGCGCCCCGAGCCCCACCTGGTCGAGGAACTCTGGAACACGGGTGTTCTTGCCCGAGGCGTCCACCACGAATTCGGCCGGTATGACCTCTAATTCACCACGCCTGTCCACCGCGACCCCGATCACGGTGTTGGCGTCGCTGTCGTAGACCAGATCGGCGACCTCTGCCTCGTAGTGGAAGTCGACGCGCGGTTCGTCGTCCAACCGACGGCGCACGCACCACTCGAGCAACGGACGACCGGCGCAGACGATCTGGATGTCGCCGGTTCCCGGCTTCTTCCAGGTGCCGCCCAGGCGGATGCGGTACTGGGCGGCCATGTCGACGTCGAATGCGCCTTCGCGCACCATATCGTCGATGATGCCGGGAAAGATGCGCTCCAACTCGATGCGTCCCGCAGTGAGCAGATGGTGCAGGTGCCAGCCCTGCGCCGCGCCCGGCCGGCCCTCGCGGCGGCGGTGCGGGTCATCCTTCTCCAGCACGATCACCCGCTCGAAGAACTCGGTCAGCATCTTGGCGGCCGTGATGCCAGCGATGCTGCCCCCGATGACCACTGCGGTGCCGCTGCCGCGCCGCCGCACGTCGGCCATGTCGACATCGGCATAGTCCAGCCGCAGCGGGGCCCGCCGCCGCGCGGCACCGCTCGGCACGAACTTCTCGTAGTAGAGGCCGACGCGATGAATATTGCGTTCGTCCAGCCAATTCCGGACCGCCTCGACCATCCCGGCCGGGCCGCACAGGTACACGTCGGCATCGCCGCCGCCGAACATGGCGTCGTCCAGCAGGTCGGTCACCAGCCCCACCGGTCCGGACCAGTGGGCGTCTGGGCGCGACACGATGGTGTGCACATGCAGGTCGGGGATCACACGCTGCAGTCGGTCGAGTTCGTCGAGTTTGCAGAGGTCCGCGACGTCGGTCACCCCGTACAGCAGGTGGACGGGCTGACCGGCATTGTGTGCCATGCTCTGCGCCATCGCCAGGATCGCCGACAACCCGGTGCCACCGGCGACCAGCACCACCGGCCGCTGCACCGGCCTCAGATAAAAGCTGCCCTTGCTGCCCCGCAGCGCGATTCGGTCGCCCGGCTTCGCCCGGTCGCGCAGGTAATCCGACATCACCCCGGTGGGGAGCAACCGGATGATGAACTCGAGTTCATCGCGTCCGCCTGCGGGGTGCGCGTAGGAGTAGTTGCGCCATGCCCCGCTGCCGGGGACCTGTAACTGCGCGAACTGGCCGGCCTTGAACGTCAGCGGCGGCATACCCGAAACATCCAGCCGCAGAAGTGCCGTGGTGGACGAGACCAGTTCTACCCCGATCACCGTCGCGTGCCCCGTCACCAGGCTGGCCGCGTTGCCGTCCATCGGATACTGAAGTTCGATCAGGCATTCGGAGTTGGCGAAGGTCTGACAGGTCAATACCTTTCGTGCGTCGCGTTCGACATCGGACAGTCCCTCGGTACGGCCCATCTCGTAATCACCCGACCGGCAGGTGGCCACGCAGGTGCCGCAGATCCCGCTCTGGCACTCGTTGACGATTGCGATGCCGTTTTCTTCGGCCGCCTCCAGAATGGACTGGTCGGGCTGCGCCGTCATCGTCTTGCACGTTCCATCCGAATACCGGACGGTGATCTTCTGCGCCTCCATCGGGATGTCCTTCGGTTGAGCGCTAGGCGATGGCGACCGTGGACTTCTTGGCGATCCGAGCGTTGAGCTTGGGCATGACCTCCTCGGCAAGCAGCCGCATCGACTCCTTCCAAGGTCCGGGGTTGTCGCTGTAATCGCAGCCGAGGATCAGCAGGTGGCCGAAGCCCCCGACCTGGTCATAGGTGGCCTCCAGCTTGTCGACCACCGTCTCGACGGAACCGACCACAAAAGTGTTCTCCGCCAGGTATTCCGGTGTTACGTCCTCATCGGGAACCGAGGGGTTGTGCTTGTAGAACTTGGTCATGCCGAACATCCGGAACGTCGGCAGGACATAGGAGCGCATGAAGCGGCCGATCATACCGTCGACGGCGTACCGAAATGCCTGTTCGTCGGTTTCGGCGACGACGACCTCACGTACCAGTCGCCAGTCACGGCGGTCCGGAGTGCGGCCACTGCGCGCGGCACCCTCGAGCACTGCGTCCCAATGCGTCGCGACGTACTCGGCGTTCAGATCGAGGCTCATCGGGAGATAACCGCGCTCGCCGGCAAGCTTGAGCGTTTCGGAGCCGGCGCTGAACCCGGTGACCCCGATCGGCGGGTGAGGCGCCTGGAAGGGCTTGATGTGCCGATGCATCAGGCCTTCGAACATCGGGGCGATCCCGTTGGCATTCCAGTACTTTCCGCGGTACTCCCACGGGTCGTCCTCGGTCCAGACCTTGAGCATGATCTCGAGTGCTTCCCGGGTCATCTCGCGGTGCTCACCGTTCTGTCCGTCGACATCGAACAGAGCCCAGTCGCCGGGGATGCCGCTGGCACCCACCCCGAGCATGAAGCGGCCTTGGGCAAGGTGGTCGAAATAGGCCACGCGGTGGGCCAGCTCCACCGGATGGTGGTACGGAAGCAGATGGGCCCCGGGCGCCAGCTTGATTGACTTCGTCCGCAGTAGCGCCTGAGCGAGCAGCAGGTCCGGTGCGCAGATGGGCTCCCAGGGCACGGTGAAGTGCTCGCCGACCCACGCCTCGACGTAACCCAGTTCGTCGGCGAGTTGGATCAGCTCCAGATCCCACTGGGTTGCGTCGTACAGGCTGCGCTCCGGCGGGTGCGCCGGCATCAGGAAAAGTCCCAGTTCCATCTTCAACCCTCTCAGTAGTGGTCGCTCGCCCGACGGCTTGCTGCGATGTGCACCACAGTACTAGCAAGATACTTCATTGCGCGCAAGTAGGCTACTGTCTTGGCAATTTACTCCTACAAAAGTTCTACTGTTGACGTACTGGCTATGGACATTTTGGTTTCGCGCCGCGTAGCCTGCAGCTCAGCAGCGTGACCGCGCGCCGAGCGGTGACGACCTGAAGGGAGCACTTCGTGCAGCATTTCGACTACATCGACTACGAACTGCTCGATGGCGGCCGAATCGCCGTGATCACGCTCGATCGCCCGAAACAGCGCAATGCGCAGAACCGCGGCCTGCTCGTCGAGCTCGGAGCGGCGTTCGAACTCGCCGAAGAGGACGACACCGTGCGGGTGGTCATCCTGCGCGGCGCGGGACCATGCTTCTCGGCGGGCCATGACCTGGGTTCCGCCGACGACATCCGCGAGCGATCGTCGGGCCCGGGTCAGCACCCGACGTATCACTGCAACGGCGGGACGTTGGGCGGGGTGGCGACGCGCCATCGCCAGGAGTGGCACTACTTCTTCCAGAACACCAAACGCTGGCGCAACCTGCGCAAGATCACCATCGCCGAGGTGCACGGGATGGTGCTGTCGGCCGGCCTGATGCTGGCATGGTGCTGCGACCTGATCGTCGCCGCCGACGACACGATCTTCGCCGACGTCGTGGGCACTCGCCTCGGAATGTGCGGGGTGGAGTACTTCGGCCATCCGTGGGAGTTCGGTCCGCGCAAGGCCAAGGAGCTGTTGCTCACCGGGGACGCCCTGACTGCCGACGACGCGCATGCACTCGGCATGGTCAGTAAGGTGTTCGACGGTGACGAACTGTCTGACGCCACAGTCGAATTCGCCCGCCGGATCGCCAAGCTGCCGCCACTCACGGCGTTGCTGATCAAGGAGTCGGTGAACCAGACCGTCGATGCCATGGGGTTCGGCGCTGCGCTCGACGCCTGCTTTTCGCTGCACCAACTCAACCACGCCCATTGGGCCGACGTGACCGGCAACCCTTTGGGCATCGGCAGTGTCGAGTACGGCCTCGAGGACTGGCGGCTCACACCGGAGATCCTGCCCGCGGCCAAGCGGCGGCCCTGACCGGAGACCAGAAGTGGACGTCGACTACCCGCCCGAGGCGATCGCCTTCCGCGACCAGATTCGGGAATTTCTGGCCGAACACCTGCCCGCCGAGTGGGGCGGCGCCGGCGCCCTGCCCCCGAACGAACGTGAACAACTCGGGGTTCGATGGCGCAAGGTGCTCGCCGACCGGGGCCTCATCGCGGTGGCCTGGCCGAAGGAGTACGGCGGCGGTGGGCTTTCGGCGATCGAACAGTCGGTGCTCGCCGAAGAGTTCGCCCGCGCAGGTGCACCGGACCGCGCGGAAAACGACCTACTCGGCATCGACCTACTGGGCAACACGATGATCGCGTTGGGCTCCGAGGAGCAGAAGCGCCGATTCCTGCCGCGCATCCTGTCCGGAGAGGACCGCTGGTGCCAGGGCTTCTCCGAACCCGAAGCCGGTTCGGATCTGGCGTCGGTACGGACGAAGGCGGCGCTCGACGACGACGAGTGGGTGATCAACGGACAGAAGATCTGGACGTCGGCCGGACCAACGGCGAACTGGATCTTCGTGCTCGCGCGCACCGATCCGGCTGCGGCCAAGCACAAAGGCTTGTCAGCACTGCTGGTGCCGATCGACCAACCCGGCGTCACGGTCCGGCCGATCGTGAACGCGGCGGGGCACGCGTCCTTCAGCGAGGTCTTCTTCACCGATGCCCGTGCACGGGCAGCCGACGTGCTCGGCGGTGCCGGTGGCGGTTGGCACACCGCAATGACGCTGCTCGGCTTCGAGCGTGGATCGCAGATCACCATTGCGGCGGTGGAATTCGGCAGGGACCTGCAGCGGCTGATAGCCCTGGCCCACGACCACGGCCGGCACACCGATGCTCACATCCGTGACGGACTGGCCTGGTGCTACTCGCGCGTCCAGATCCTGCGGTATCAGGGCTACCGTGGTCTGACCGCATTGCTCCGGGGCGAGCTTCCCGGTGCTCAAGCCGCGATCAACAAAGTGATCTGGAGTGAATACTTCCGGCGCTACACCGAGCTTGCGGTGGAGATCCTCGGTCTCGAAGCGCTGAGCCCACAAGGGCCGGGAAACGGTGCGGCACTGCTGGTTCCGGCAGCAGGCACGCCGAACTCCGCGGCGTGCTGGATGGACGAGCTGCTGTATTCGCGCGCCGCCACCATCTACGCAGGAAGTTCGCAGATCCAGCGCAACGTGATCGGAGAGCAACTGCTCGGACTTCCCAAGGAACCTCGCTGACATGGACTTCCGCTACAGCACCGAGCAGGTCGACTTCCGCGCCGCCCTGCGCGGCTTTCTCACCGAGACCGCGCCCATGGCGCGGGTGCGTGAGGTGGCCATCGCCGGCGGTCACGACCATCGCCTGTGGCGGCGGTTGTGCGGCGAGTTGGAACTACCCGCACTACACCTTCCGCCTGAGCACGGCGGGGTCGGCGGCACACTGGTGGAGGCCGCCATCGCCTTCGAGGAGCTCGGCCGGGCGCTGACGCCGGTTCCGCTGGCGGGCAGTGTCTTCGCGATTGAGTCGGTGCTGCGGATGGGCAATGCGGAGCAACGGCAGCGCTTGCTGCCCGGATTGGTCAGCGGTGAGCGAATCGGAACGTTCACCGCCGTCGGACCCGATGCCGCCGATCCCACGACGGCCACCGTGCGAGCCGACCGCACCGGTCACGGTTCCGTGCTGCATGGCGAATGCGCGCCGGTGATCTATGGGACCGTCGCGGATGTTCTCGTGGTTCCAGCCGAAACCGGCGACGCTGTCACCCCGTACGTCGTCGCCGCCGACGCGCCCGGGGTCACGGTCGAACCGCTCCCCTCGTTCGACACCACTCGGCCGGTGGCCCGTCTGACGTTCACGAACACCCCGGCGGAGGCACTGACCGGTACCCAGGAACTGGACCGTGTGCTCGACACGGCGCGGGTGCTGTTGGCCGCCGAAATGCTCGGCGGCGCCGAGGCATGTCTCGAAACGTCCGTCGAATACGCCGGCAGCAGAAGACAGTTCGACCGCTCGATCGGCTCGTTTCAGGCGGTGAAGCACGCGTGCGCCGAGATGATGATCGAGATCGATGCGACGCGCGTCGCCGTCATGTTCGCCGCGATGAGCGCCACCGACCCCAACCAGCTGGCGATCACCGCGCCCCTGGTCAAGGCGCAGGCCGCCGACACCTTCGCGCTGTGCGCCGGTTCGGCGATCCAGGTGCACGGTGGAATCGCCTTCACCTGGGAACACGACATCCACCTGTACTACCGGCGCGCCAAGACCACCGAGGCACTGTTCGGCAGCAGCACCCACCATCGCGCCCTGCTCGCCGACCGTGCCGGTTTGTAGCCCCGCATCCGGGAGGAGCCGACGATGATCAGCACGCCAACCGTGGCAGTTCCCTCGCCGTCCACGGGAATCACCCTCAGCGACGTTCTCACCCGGCACGCTCGGGTGCGTCCCAGCCACGTCGCGTTCGTCGACTCCCGGCGCCGATGCACCTTCGGTGAGCTGGACGGTCGGGTGACTCGGTGGGCCGATGCGCTGTCCGCACGGGGAATCGGCCCCGGCGATCGGGTCGCCGTGCTGGGGCTGAACAGCCTGGAGATCGTCGAAACCTGGTTCGCTGCACTGCGTGTCGGCGCGATCGTGGTGCCGGTGAACTTCCGGCTCGTCGCCGATGAGGTCGGCTACGTGCTCTCCGACAGCGGTGCTGCGGCACTGATGGTGGACCGGGCCCTGAGCGGCGTGGCCGAACGGGCCCGCGCCGCGGCACCGTCGGTACGCACCGTGCTGACGATCGGGCCGGACTGCGAGGAAGCCATCGCCGCCGCTCCGGCACAAGACATCGCGGTCTCGGTCGCCGACGAGGATCCCGCATTCCTCGTCTACACCTCGGGTACCACGGGTTTCCCGAAGGGCGCGGTGCTCACCCACCGCAACCTGTACCTGCACGCGTTCAGCTCGATCGCCACTCTCGGTCACCGGTATGACGACGACTGCTGGATGGCAGTGGCCCCGCTTTTCCACACCGCGGGCATCTCGGGAATGCTGCCGGCGTTCCTGACCGGCGGCAAGGTCGTGATCACGCCGTCGGGCGGCTTCGATGCCGAGACCACGATCCGCACGATGGCCGACGAGCGGGTGTCGTCGTGCTTCATGACGCCGACACAGTGGCAGAGCGTTTGCGCGATGGACGATCTCGCCGCGCGGGACCTGTCCGGTCTTCGCCGTGTGTGGTGGGGTGCGGCACCGGCCTCGACGACGTTGTTACAGAAGATGATCGAGGCATTCCCCCAGGCCGAGGTCATCGCGGCGTTCGGGCAGACCGAGTGCAGCCCCATCACATGTCTGCTGCGGGGGAAGGACTCGATCCGCAAGATCGGCTCGGTGGGCACGCCGATGCTCAATGTCGAGGTGCGCATCGTCGACGAGGACATGAACGACGTCGCACCCGGCACCGTCGGCGAGATCGTTTATCTGGGCCCGCTGGTGATGAAGGAATACTGGAACAAGCCGGAGGAGACCGCGGACGCCTTCCGCGGAGGGTGGTTCCACTCGGGAGACCTCGTCCGGGAAGACGAAGACGGCTACATTTTCGTCGTCGACCGGAAAAAGGACATGATCATCTCGGGCGGAGAGAACATCTACAGCGCCGAGGTCGAGAACGCCTTGGCGGCTCACCCGAAGGTCGCCGAGGTAGCGGTGATCGGAGCCCCCGACCCGGAGTGGGGCGAGACACCGCTGGCCGTGATCGTTCCGCGCGACGTCTCGGATCCGCCGACCATGGCCGACGTGGAATCGCACTGCCGTGCGCACCTGGCCGCGTACAAGCGACCCCGGCGCATCACGATCGTCGAGGAACTACCCCGCAACGCCGGAGGCAAGGTCTTGAAGAACAAGTTGCGCGACACATACGGCACGCCACTGTCGTATGCGGCCGGGCCCACCGACGTCCCGCTACTCGAGGAGACCATCGGACACAACTTCGAGCGAACAGCCTCGGCCCATCCCGACGTCGATGCCCTCGTCGACATTCGCTCTGGCCGTCATTGGACATACGCCGAGTTGAATTCCGAGATCGATGTCGTTGCAAGAGGTTTGATTGCCAGTGGTATCGAGAAGGGTGACCGGGTCGGTATCTGGGCGCCGAACTGTGCCGAATGGACGATTCTGCAGTACGCCACGGCGAAAGCCGGTGCGATCCTGGTCACCGTCAATCCCGCGTACCGCACACACGAGTTGGCGTACGTCTTGCGACATTCGAGCATGCGGATGTTGGTGTCGGCGACCGAGTTCAAGACTTCCGATTACCGAGCAATGGTCGCAGAGGTGCGGCCCGAGGTCCCCGACCTGACCGAGGTGGTGCTCCTCGGCACCGACGACTGGCAGCGACTCCGGCAGCGCGCGGACGAAGTGTCGCACGAAGAGCTCCGATCGCGAATGGGCGCCTTGGCTTCGACTGATCCGATCAATATTCAATACACCTCCGGCACAACGGGATCCCCGAAAGGGGCCGTGCTGTCACACCGCAACATCTTGAACAACGGATACTTCGTCACCGAGCTGATCAATCTGAGAGAAGGCGATCGGCTGTGCATACCGGTGCCGTTCTATCACTGCTTCGGCATGGTGATGGGCAATCTGGGGTGCACCACCCACGGTGCCACCATGGTGATCCCATCTCCCGGCTTCGACCCCGCGGCGACGTTGGCGGCGATCGAGGCCGAACGGTGCACCGGCGTGTACGGCGTTCCGACCATGTTCGTCGCGATGCTGGCCCACGCAGATATGGCCGACCGAGATCTGTCGTCTCTGCGAACCGGCATCATGGCGGGGTCGACCTGCCCGATGGAACTCATGAAGCGCTGCATCAACGAGCTGAACATGGCGGAGGTGGCGATCGCGTACGGCATGACCGAGACGTCCCCGGTGTCGTGCCAGACCCGGATCGACGACGACCTCGACCGCCGCACCGCCACCGTCGGGCGAGTTCATCCGCACGTCGAGATCAAGATCGTCGACACCGATACAGGCGAGACGGTCGAACGCGGTGCGCCCGGGGAGTTCTGCACCCGGGGCTACTCGGTGATGACCGGCTACTGGGACGACGAGGTCAAGACCCGCGAGGCCGTCGACGCCGACGGCTGGATGCACACCGGCGACCTCGCTGTGATGCGCGACGACGGGTACTGCCAGATCGTCGGGCGCATCAAGGACATGGTGATCCGTGGGGGCGAGAACGTCTATCCCCGTGAGATCGAGGAGTTCCTGCATTCCCACCCGGATATCGAGGATGCCCAGGTCGTCGGCGTGCCCGACGCCAAGTACGGCGAGGAGATCTGCGCCTGGATCAAAATGCGTTCGGGCCGTGCTCCGCTGGACGCCGCGGCGGTGCGCGCATATGCGACGGACAAGCTCGCGCATTACAAGATTCCCCGTTATGTCCATATCGTCGAGGAGTTTCCGATGACGGTGACCGGGAAGGTGCGCAAGGTGGACATGCGGGCCGAGAGCATCCGGCTACTGGGGCTCTAGCACCCTCTCGCGCACGGGCCGAAGCCCCTTGCGTCGCGCACCCCCGCATTACTAGGATATCCAACTATCTAGTAGTGAGGGGCACGCTCATGACCACCCAGGTTCCGCATTTCATCGACGGCAAGCGCACCAACGGCCAGTCGGGCCGCACCGCCGACGTCTTCAACCCCAGCACGGGTGAGGTGCAGGCGCAGGTGGTGATGGCGTCGGCCGCCGACGTCGACGCAGCGGTGGCGGGCGCGGCCGAGGCGCAGAAGTCGTGGGCGGCGTTCAACCCGCAGCGCCGGGCCCGCGTGCTGATGAAGTTCATCGAGCTGGTCAACCAGAACGCCGACGAGCTCGCCCAACTGCTGTCGCTCGAGCACGGCAAGACGCATGCCGATTCCCTCGGCGACATCCAGCGCGGCCTCGAGGTCATCGAGTTCAGCGTCGGCATCCCGCACCTGCTCAAGGGCGAGTACACCGAGGGCGCCGGTCCGGGTATCGACGTGTACTCGCTGCGCCAGCCCCTCGGGGTCGTCGCGGGCATCACGCCGTTCAACTTCCCGGCGATGATCCCGTTGTGGAAAGCCGGTCCCGCGTTGGCGTGCGGCAACGCGTTCATCCTCAAACCGTCCGAACGCGACCCCTCGGTGCCGGTCCGGCTGGCCGAACTGTTCCTCGAGGCCGGTCTGCCCCCCGGCGTCTTCCAGGTGGTGCAGGGCGACAAGGAAGCCGTCGACGCGATCCTCGAACATCCGGCGATCCAGGCGGTCGGCTTCGTCGGCAGCTCCGACATCGCGCAGTACATCTATTCGGGCGCGACCGCAAACGGCAAGCGCGCGCAGTGCTTCGGCGGCGCGAAGAACCACATGATCGTGATGCCCGACGCCGACCTCGACCAGGCCGTCGACGCCCTGATCGGCGCCGGCTACGGCAGTGCGGGTGAGCGCTGCATGGCGATCAGCGTCGCGGTACCTGTCGGCGACGAGACCGCAGATCGCTTGCGCGCCAGGCTCGTCGAGCGAATCAACAACCTACGGGTGGGCCACAGCCTGGACCCGAAGGCCGATTACGGGCCGCTGGTGACCGAGGCGGCGCTTCAGCGGGTGCGCGGCTACATCGACGCCGGCGTCGAGGCGGGCGCCGAGATCGTCGTCGACGGCCGCGAACGCGCCAGCGACGAACTGCAATTCGGTGACGACAGCCTGGAGAACGGCTGGTTCATCGGCCCCACCCTGTTCGACCACGTCACCACCGACATGTCGATCTACACCGATGAGATCTTCGGGCCGGTGCTGTGCATCGTGCGCGCGAAGGACTACGAACAGGCGCTGGCGCTGCCCTCCGAGCATGAGTACGGCAACGGCGTCGCGATCTTCACCCGCGACGGCGACGCGGCCCGCGACTTCGTGTCACGCGTGCAAGTCGGCATGGTCGGGGTCAACGTGCCGATCCCGGTTCCGGTGGCCTACCACACCTTCGGCGGCTGGAAACGGTCCGGTTTCGGGGACCTCAACCAGCACGGTCCGCATTCGATCCTGTTCTACACCAAGACCAAGACCGTCACGCAGCGGTGGCCGTCGGGCATCAAGGACGGCGCGGAGTTCGTCCTGCCGACCATGAAGTAGCGCACGAGAACACCGGCAGCATGGACTACTTCGGGCTCGACGACGACGAGCGCGTGATCGCCGAGACGGCGGCCGCATTCGCCGAGAAGCGGCTCGCGCCGTTCGCGCTGGAGTGGGACAAAACGCACCACTTTCCCACCGACGTGCTACGTGCGGCCGCCGAACTCGGAATGGCCGCGGTCTATTGCAACGAGGACGTCGGTGGCAGTGGGCTGCGCAGGCTCGACGGCGTGCGGATCTTCGAGCAACTCGCGACGGCCGATCCCACGGTGGCGGCGTTCCTGTCCATCCACAACATGTGCACGTGGATGGTCGACACCTACGGCACCCCCGAACAGCGCAAGAGCTGGGTGCCGCGGCTGGCGTCGATGGAGCTGATCGCCAGCTACTGCCTGACCGAACCCGGCGCGGGGTCCGACGCGAGCGCGTTGCGCACCAGGGCCGTTCGGGACGGCGACCACTACGTCCTCGACGGGGTCAAACAGTTCATCTCCGGCGCCGGGTCGTCCGACGTGTACGTGGTGATGGCGCGCACCGGTGGCGAAGGCCCGCGCGGCATCTCGACGTTCCTCGTTGAAAAGGACACGCCCGGCCTCACTTTCGGCGCCGACGAGGAGAAGATGGGCTGGCACGCCCAGCCCACCGCCCAGGTGATCTTCGAAGGGGTCCGTGTGCCCGCCGATGCGATGTTGGGCGGCGCCGACGGCGAGGGCGCCGGCTTCGGGATCGCGATGAACGGGCTCAACGGCGGGCGGATCAACATCGCCGCGTGCTCGCTCGGCGGTGCACAGGCCGCATACGACAAGGCCATCGCCTATGTGCGAGACCGCGAAGCGTTCGGGGGCCCACTTCTCGACGAGCCCACCATCCGGTTCACCCTGGCCGAGATGGCTACTGCGCTGGAGACGTCGCGAAACCTGTTGTGGCGAGCCGCGACTGCGCTGGACGACGACCATCCGGACAAGGTGGAGCTGTGCGCGATGGCCAAGCTCTACGTCACCGATGCCTGCTATGCGGTCGCCGACCAGGCGCTGCAGTTGCACGGGGGCTACGGCTACCTCAACGAGTACGGGTTGGAGAAGATCGTCCGGGACCTACGGGTACACCGGATCCTGGAGGGCACCAACGAAATCATGCGCGTGGTCATCGGGCGGTCGCAGGCCGCCAAGGTGCGGGCGTCCGCTTAGGAGAGGTCATCAATGACGACGATCGCGTTCTTGGGCCTGGGCAACATGGGTGGGCCGATGGCGGCGAACCTGGTCGCCGCCGGCCAGACCGTTCACGGCTTCGATCCCCAGCCCGCGCTGAAATCGGCCGCCGCCGAGCGGGGTGTGTCGGTATTCGACAGCGGCGCCGAGGCGGTCGGCGACGCCGAGGTCGTGATCACCTCGCTGCCCAACGGCGACATCGTCAAAGCCTGCTACGCCGAAGTGCTTCCCGCAGCCAAGGGCAACGCGCTGTTCATCGACACCTCGACCATCTCCGTCGACGACGCGCGGACCATCCACCAGCAGGCCCTCGAGCGCGGATTCGCGCAACTCGACGCCCCGGTGTCGGGCGGGGTGAAGGGCGCCACCGCGGGCACGCTGGCGTTCATGGTCGGCGGTGAGGACGCCGCGGTGGAACGCGCCCGGCCTGTGCTCGAACCGCTGGCAGGCAAGATCATTCACTGCGGCGCCTCCGGTACCGGCCAGGCCGCAAAGCTGTGCAACAACATGGTGCTCGCGGTGCAGCAGATCGCGATCGGCGAGGCATTCGTCCTCGCCGAGAAGCTGGGCCTGTCGGCACAGTCGCTGTTCGACGTGATCACCGGAGCCACCGGCAACTGCTGGTCTGTGCACACCAATTGCCCTGTCCCGGGCCCGGTTCCGACGTCACCGGCCAACAACGACTTCAAACCCGGTTTCGCGACCGCGTTGATGAACAAGGACCTCGGCCTGGCCATGACCGCGGTCGAGTCGACGGGTTCGAATGCGCCACTGGGCAGCCACGCCGCCGAGATCTACCGGACGTTCGCCGCCGACCATGCCGACAAGGACTTCAGCGCGGTGATCGAACTGCTGCGGGGCAACTGACCCGACGTCACCCAGCGTCGGCGTCGAGCCAGGCGCGCTCGCCGTACTTGTCGAGGTGAGCCACCTGTCCGACCGGCTTACGCGTCGTCGGCCCGTAGCGCCCACGCGGCCAGCCCAGGGGCACGACGCAGACCGGTGTCACGGTCAACGGCAGGCCCAGGGTTCGCCGGGCCGATGTCACGCTCCACAGCGGCAGGGTGATCAGCGACGCACCCAGCCCCATCGCCCGGGCAGCGAGCAGCAGGTTCTGCACGCTGGGATAGATCGACCCGAAGAACGACGACTCGCCGACGAACGGCGAGGGCATGTAGGGCAGTCGTGAACCCCCACGCAGGCACGGCACGACGAGCACCGGAATCTCACTGAAATGGTCGACCTGCCACTGCACGGCGCGCAGAATCTTCTGCATCGATTCGTCGCCGGCGGTGAGACGCCTGCCGATCCCGCCGTACAGCGACCAGGCTTGGCGATAACGCTTACCGAGCTGATCCTTGACGGCCTGGTCCTTCACCACGATGAACTCCCAGTTCTGCCCGTTCGACCCGGTGGGGGCCCGCAGCGCCAGCTCGATGCATTTCAGGACGACGGCGTCGTCGACCGGGTCGGGAAGGACGCGGCGCACGGCACGCTGGGTCATCATCGCGTCGATCAGCGGCATGTCGAGCCGGGCGAACGCTTCTTCGGTGCTGGGAATCTCGGCCATGCGTCGAAACTACCGCCGGCCGGCGCGGGCCGGGCCAGCCGCTACTACGCGGCCGTCGGCTTACGGCTCCGCGACCAGCCGGCGTGCAGGCGCTGGCAATCGGCGAGGCGCAGCGGGTCAGCGCCGCCGTAGTCGGGGCGCACGGCCACCGCGGCCGGGATGTCGGGGGTGCCCTCCCCCGTGATCACCAGCGTCGGCATCCCGGCGGAGTTGGCCGCGCGCAGCCCCGAGGCCGATCCGGTGACGGCGAACGCGTCGTCGGCCGACAGGCCGAGTTCCCACAGCGCGTGCCGGTGTGCCTCCGGATCGGGCATCGGCTTGACGATGTCCTCGGCGGCGACCACGACCTCGACGAGGCCCTCGCCGACGAGTTGGCGCACCAGCGGCTCGGCCCAGCCGCGTTGACCGTTCACCACGACGGCCACCTGCACGCCGGCACCGACGGCATCCATCACGAAGTCCACCAGCCCGGCGCGCGGAGACAGGTCGCGCTCGAGGATCAACTCGTCGAACAGCATGGTCTTGGTGGTGTAGATCTCGTCTGCCAGCAGTTTGGTGAGCACGTCGGCCTCGGTGGCCACGCACCGCTTGCGAAGCTCGGCGGCGACCCTCTGGCGCTCGTCGGTGAGCGCGAGCAACTGTCGATACCGCGGCACCGACCACTGGAAATCCAGGCCGTGCGTTGTGAAGGCCGCGTTGTAGGCGACCCGGTGACCATCACATTCGATGTCGGTCAGTGCGTCGAGGTCGAACACCAGACCTCGTACTGCACAGCCGGAACCCGGCCCGGGACCCGCAGGGGCACCCTCCCACCAGAACCGGCCCGCGCGCCACGTCGTCTCCTGCGTTGTCGGCATATGTAGAGGGTGGCCCTCATCACAGCCTCGGGCCTCCCCCAATCGGGGGATCGTCGGTGCCGACTCGGCCCGCCGGGCCGCGCCGACATGCGTTACCTGGGAAATGGCACCTCTAAGGTGGGTGCATGCCGAGCAGCCCACCGGTGCGTCTTGTGCTGGTCGACGACCACGAGATGGTCATCGAGGGCCTCAAGGCGATGCTGGCGGCGTTCGCCGACCGGGTCCAGGTCGTCGGGCAGGCCGTCGGCGCCGAGCGCGCGGTCGCGGTCATCGACGATCTCGATCCCGACATCGTGCTGTGTGATGTGCGGATGCAGGGCGCGAGCGGCCTGGACCTGTGCGCCGAACTGCGCCAGCGCAACGCCGCCCGCAAGATCGTGATGCTGTCGGTCTACGACGACGAGCAGTACCTGTTCCAGGCCCTACGCGTCGGGGCTTCCGGATATCTGCTCAAGAGCATCAGCAGCGACGAACTGGTGCGCCAGCTGGAGTTCGTCCATCGTGGCGAGACCGCGATCGATCCCGGCATGGCGGCCAGGGCCGTCGACACCGCGGCGCGGCTTCAGCGCGACGAGTTCTGGCCGGGTGCGCGCCAGGGGTTGACCCAGCGCGAAAGTGAGATCCTCTCGCTCGTCGTCAACGGGCTGTCCAATCGGGCGATCGCGGCCAAGCTGGTGATCGGCGACGAGACGGTCAAAACCCACCTCAGCTCGATCTACCGCAAGCTCGGGGTCAGCGACCGCACCGGCGCCGTCGCGACGGCCCTGCGTGAGGGAATCTTCAAGTGACCACGGAATCGGGTCCGTCGGACGCGGTACGGGAGCTGAGCCAGTACGCGCTGGCCGCCGACCGCGAACTGGCACTGCTGCGCGAACTGATCCAGGCCGCGTCCAAGGGGCCGGGTGTCGAACCCCTGGCCGCCGCGGCCGCGCGGATGATCACCGCGGCCACCGCCAGCGACGTGTGCTTTGTCCACGTCCTCGACGACAGCGACCGGTCGCTGACGCTGGCGGGCGCCACACCACCCTTCGACGCCGCGATCGGCAAGATCAGACTTCCTCTGGGACAAGGCATCTCGGGCTGGGTCGCCAGCCACCGCGAGCCGGTGGTGATCACCCAGGACAAGGAGTCCGATCCGCGCTACATGCCGTTCCAGTCGCTGCGGGGCAGCGATTTCACATCGATGGTGTCGGTGCCGATGGAGACCGATCCCGGCGGCCTGGTCGGTGTGCTCAACGTGCACACCGTCGAGCGCCGCGAGTTCACCGAGCGCGACGTCGAGCTGCTGGTGGTGATCGGGCGGCTGATCGCAGGGGCCATGCACCAGGCCCGGCTGCACCGGCAGCTGGTGGCGCGCGAGCGGGCGCACGAGAACTTCGTCGAGCAGGTGATCGAGGCGCAAGAACTCGAACGGCGAAGGCTGGCAGGCGATATCCACGACGGTATCTCGCAGCGGCTGGTGACGTTGTCCTACCGACTGGACGCCGCGACCCGATCCGACGACCCCGCGATCGTCGCCGAACAGCTCGGCAAGGCACGCGAGTTGGTCGACCTGACACTGCAGGAGGCCCGCGCGGCGATCAGCGGGCTGCGCCCGCCGGTCCTCGACGACCTCGGACTGGCCGGCGGACTGGCCAGCCTCGCCAGGTCGATACCGCAGATCGGCATCGAGGTGGATCTGGTCGAGCGCCGCCTGCCCGACCACATCGAGCTCGCGCTGTACCGCATCGCCCAGGAGTGCCTGCAGAACGTCGTCAAACACGCCAAGGCCACCTCGGCCCGGCTGATGTTCGCCGTCGACCCCGGCGACAGCGGCGACGTTGCGCGGCTCGAAATCATTGACGACGGAGTCGGTTTCGACACCTTCGAGCATCCGTTGGGCGGGGACGACATGGGCGGCTACGGCCTGCTGTCGATGGCCGAGCGCGCCGAGATCGTCGGCGGCCGACTCAACATCCGGTCGCGCCCGGGAGCGGGGACCGCGGTGACGGCGACCATCCCGTTGCCGTCGGTACCGGACTAGGGCCGATCACTTCAGGGTGCAATCCGTCGCCAGATGTTCCTCGATCGCGGCGATCACGTCTTCGGACACTTCGCGAAGCGCCGCCAGGCGTTTCGGGCCGAGCACGTCGATGAACAACTCCCGCACCCGCGCGGCATTGGCGGGTGCCGACGCCTTGATCGCGTCACGCCCGGTCTCGGTCAGCACGATGTCCGGATAGCGGGCCCCTGAGTCTTCGCGGCGGATCATTCCGCGCTTCTCCATCCGCCGCAGGTGGTGCGACAACCGGGTCTTCTCCCAGTGGGTGGCCCTGCCCAGTTCATAGGCGCGCATCCGGCCCTTCGGTGCCTCCGACAGGTTGACCAGGATCTCGAAATCGGAGTCCGACAGCCCGAATTCCCGCTGCAGGTGGGCTACCAGGTGACGTTCCAGCCCGTGCCGCATCGCCACGAACGCGCGCCACGCGTCCAGTTCTTCCCGCGACAGCCGCCCTTTTCCAGCCATGTCACCGATCCTAGCGCATTGGGTTGACATATCAACCCAACGCGCTACCGTGGGTTGGGTTGACGTATCAACCCAAAAGGAGATGACCATGTCGCAGCAAGTGATCACCGTTGTGGGGGCCACCGGTAAGCAGGGCGGCGGGCTCGCACGAGCCATCCTCACCGATCCGGACCGGCAGTTCCGGGTGCGCGCGATAACGCGCAACCCGCAGTCGGCGCAGGCCAGGCACCTGGCCGACGCCGGCGCGGAAGTGGTCGAGGCCGACCTCTACGACTCCGCCAGCTTGGAGCGCGCATTCGACGGCGCCTCAGCGGCGTTCGTCGTCACGAATTACTGGGCGGACCGAACGGCGCAGGAGGAGGCCGCACGCAGCCGGGCGGAATCCGAGCTGTACCAGGCCGAAACGGCCGCGCGCGCGGCGAAGTCAGCGGGCGTGGCGCACGTCATCTGGTCGACGTTGGAGGACACCCGGGACCACTTCGGCGCCGACGACCGGGTGCCGACCGTCGAGGGACGCTACAAGGTTCCGCACTTCGACGCGAAGGCAGAGGCGGACGGCCTCTTCACCCAACACGGCGTACCCACGACGTTTCTCCGCACCGCTGGGTTCTACGAAGGGTTCACCGCCGACCTGCAACCGGTGCGCGTCGACAGCGGCGAACTCGTGCTGACCCTGCCGATGGCGGACCGGCCGATGGCCGCGATCGCCGTGGAGGACATCGGCCGCACCGCGCTGGGCATATTCAAGCGCGGTACGGAATTCATCAACAAGACGGTGAGCATCGCCGGTGACCACTTGACCGGCGACCAGTTCGCCGCGGAACTCTCGACCCTGCACGGAGAACCGGTGCTCTATCGGCCGCAGGCCTGGGACGAGTTGCGCGCGCTGGGCTTCCCCGGCGCCGTCGAGATAGCCAACATGTTCCAGTACTACGCCGAAGACTGCGAACAATTCATCGCGGTGCGCGATCTGGAGTTCGTGCGGACGCTCAATCCCGATCTGCAGTCATTCCGCGAATGGGTGGCGCGGCAGAAAGCGGCATGATCCACGCCCCGACCGGACCTAGAAGTCCCCGGAGTTGCGCCGCAGCGTCTGGATCGAGTCCGCCAGCGCCCGTGACTCGGCGGCCGACATCCCGATGTCGGCGAAGACCTCGTTGTTCAACGTGACCGTGGCGTCCTCGACGGTCGAGCGGCCGAGGTCGGTGATCCGCACCAGCGTGGTACGCCCGTCGGTCGGGTGGGGAATCCGCTCGACCAGGCCATCGCCCTCCAGCCGCCGGATCGCGTGCGTGACGCTGGTGACGTGCACCTGCAGCCGGTCGGAGGCCTTGGTGATCGGCAGCGCCCCGTCGCGGCTGAACGCCAGCAGCCTGAGCAACTCGAACCGCGAGAAGCTCAGGTCGTAGGGCCGAAGGGCGCTTTCGACGCGGGCCAGCAGGATCTGGTGGGCCCGCATCACCGACGTCACCGCGACCATGCCGTCGGCCACCTCGCCCCACCCGCAGCGCTCCCAGTTGGCCCGCGCGAGCGCGATCGGGTCGCGGTCGTCCTGCCGCGGCGGTTGGGAGGCCACGCCTCTTCATACCGCATCGGCCGACGCGGTCAGCAGATTTCAGCTCATGGCCTGGGCCACCGCCGCCACCACGGCGCGGGTGGATCTGCGGTCTCCCACGGTGATGCGCACGCCGCCGTCGGCGTAGTGGCGGACGCGGACCCCGCTCGCCGAGAAGAACTGCCCCCAGCCCGTCCCGCAGTCGGGCACGTAGACGAAGTTGGCGTGGCTCTCGGTGCTGTAGACACCCATCGACCGTAAACGCATGCCCAGGTACCGACGCTCGCTGGTGATCATCCGGATGCGTTGATGCAGTTCGGCTTCCGCATCGAACGATGCCGCCACCGCGACGAGCGCGGTGATCGCGACGCCGAACGGCAGTTGCATGCTCCACAGTCGGCGAGCCAGCCGGGGCGCGCAGAAGCCGTATCCGATGCGGAGCCCGGCCAACCCGTAGGCCTTCGAAAACGTCCGCAACACCACCACATTGGGGTATCGCGCCACCAATCCGACGGCGTCGATCCGGCACTCCGGCGCCAGAAACTCCGCGTAGGCCTCGTCGAGCAGGACCACGGTCTCCGGCGACAGGTGCCGAATGAACCGCTCGAGGTCGGCCGCATGCTCGATGGTGCCGGTCGGGTTGTGTGGACGGCACACCACCACGACCCTCGCATCCGCCGCGGCCGACGCCATCGCGTCGAGATCATGGTGACCGTGTGCGTCCAATGGAACCGGAACGGATTCCAGCCGCGCCATCTGCGCGAAGATCGGATATCCGTCGAACGTCGGCGAGGCCATGACGATTCGGTCGCCGGGATCTGTCATCGCATGCAGCACCTGCATGATCACACCGGTCGCACCGGCCCCCACCACGACCTGCTCGTCACCCAGACCCGTGTGTGCGGCGATCAGCGAGCGCAGCCGCTCGGGAAGATACTCCGGATACCGGTTGGCCACCTCGATCGAGGCGCTCAGCGCCGAACGCACGGACGGCAGCGGCGGAAAGGGATTCTCGTTGAGCGACAGCGCCATCGGGTTCAACGCGGTGGGTAACGCACCGACCGCCTCGGTTCCGCTGCGCCTCGGTTCGGTCATCAGCCGCGACCGCCCCACCGCACCGCGGCCGCCCCGGCGAAATCACCGGCATGGGCGAACGCCGCCATCAACACAACGCCACCCGGTTCGAGCCTGCCGCGCTCGATCGCACGATCCAGATTGACCGGAATACCCGCGGCGAACAGGTTGCCACACGCGTCGAAGGTGTCGACGTGACGCTCGGGCGGGAGTTCGAGCGCTTCGCGCCAGTTGCGCAGGAACACCCGGTTCGGCTGGTTGGTGACCAGCAGGTCCAGATCGGGGGGTTTGATCCCGATGCGGTCGCACACCGCGTAGGACACCTCGGGAACCTGCCGGTTGCCCCGCGCCAGCACCTTGGTGATCTTGCTCTCGGTGAAGCCGATGTAGCCCTCTCCCGGACCTGGCTGCCACCACTTGCGCGGCGGGTCCGAAGCGATCGTCATATCACCGGCGAATTCACCATAGGTACGACACTCCACGTCGAGGATGGGTGACTGTTCGGACACCGCCACCAACCCGACGGCGGCTCCGTCGCCCGGCACCGACGCCTGCGCCTTGCGCCGCACCCCCGGTTGGTCGAAGACCTGCCCGGCGGCGTTCTGCGCGACGGCGACCAGCGCCGTGCGGCCCGCGCCCGACGACAGCAGTTGCCGCGCCACCTGCAGACTGAACACGAACGCCGCACAGCCGCCGTTGTGCAGATCGAGCACCCACGACGGTTTCATGCCGAGTCGGTGGGCCATGGCGCCGCCGCCACCGTAGAACGGCACGTCGGGCATCTGGGTGTGGGTGATCAGTACATCGGCACCGGCGACGGCGTCCTGGCCGTGACGCTCGATCAGGCCGGCGGCCGCGCGCTCGACCATGTCGACGGCGGTCTCGTCGGGCGCGACGTGGTGCCGGAATCTGGGCGCGCGAAACATCATGTTGTCACGCAGATCGTCGGATTCGGCGAACTGCGCATAGTATTCGGCGCCGATCGGCTCACCCGGCAGGTATGTCGAGACGTCGAGAAGGCTGACGGTCATACCGAACTCACCTCATCCAATCGGGCGTCACGGCAAGGCCGTTGCGGTGCCGGTACTCGGCGATCGCTTTGAGATTGCGCAACTCGAGCAGATGGCCGGGACCGAACATGTCCCAGAAATCGCCGACCCATACCGGTCGCTCGGGCGGGGCCGACTCCGGATACGGATTGCGGTCGTAGAACGGGTGATGACAGTTGGTCCACAGCACCACCGAACCGGGCTTGTCGAACACGACCTGCGCATCGACGACGCGCATCAGGTAGATCATCCACAAGTGCCTGCCCTGATCCCAGGCACAGTGGTAATCCACTGTCATGGCCGCCTTGTTGGCGACCGTGCGCGTGAAGATCTGCGTCTGCGAACCCAGCCGGTCATAGGCCACCCACAGTCCTGGTTCCTCGGTGGGGGTGAAACCGCGCAAGCTGTACGTCCACTCCTCCAAGCAGCGCGTGTCCGACAAGTATTCGAACAATTCGTCTGGCGGACAGTCGATGTAGTCGTTGACCGTGCAGTACTCGCCGTAGACGTAGTCGTGCGGATAGACCGACCGCATCATCTCCATGATGACCGGTGTGGCCTTCTCACGAGGCGATGTCTCGATGCGAATGAGGCCGTCCAGCGGCTCGACAGTGCCGCGGTGGGCGGTGATGTCGTCAAGGGCGGGTAGCGACATGGGTCCGGATCTCCTCTACGGCAGGCGGTTTGATGTTGGTGCGGTCGAGGAACGCCGCGAACGGGGGAATCTCGTCGGCGGAACATTCGACACCGATGACGGCGGGGCCGTCGGTCTCGAGCGCGGCGGTGAGCGCGGCGGGCAGCTTCTCGATCTCCTCGATGTCGGTCGTGGGCAGTCCCGGGAACATCGCGGCCAGCCCGGCACCCAACCGGCTCGGCCCGAACCGGTTGTAGCTGTAGCGATCGCCGTAGAACATCTGCTCGCGGGTCAGGCACATCGCATGCGCGTGGTTGTCGAACAGGAGGAAGGTCACCGGCAGCCCGTACTCTCGCGCGGTGTGAATCTCCATGCCGTGCATGAGGAAACTGCCATCGCCTGCTATCACCAATGTCCGTCTGCCCCGGCCGAAGGCCATTCCGATTCCGGCACCGAAGCTGTAACCCATGCCTCCCATGCCGAGGGCGACGACGAATCGGCCGTCGCGCCGCACGGGCAGGTGATGAATCGCCGCCGCCCCGATGTTGCCCGCGTCGACCACGATGTCCACTCCGTCGGGCAGCGCCGCGTCGAGCGCGGCCATCGCGTCGCGATACCGGACTCCGGGCCCGTGATGGGGCGGCGGCTGTAACTCGTCACGCCTCACCGCGTCGGGAACCCGTAGGTGGGCAGGCCGGCCCGCACCCGACAGCGCATCGGTGAGCACCCGCAGCGAGGCCCGCAGATCGTCGGTGTGCGCGTGTGTGCACGCGAGATACGGTGGGGCGGAACCGATCGAGAACACGGGGACCGCAGCCAGGGCGTCCTCGAGGCCGGCCCGCGCCGTGACCGTCATCCTGGTGCCCACCAGCAGGCACAAGCCACTGTCGGCGAGGGCCGAGGCGATGGTCGGATGACCCATGACTCCCGTCACGCCCAGCGCTGACGACGATCCCATCCCCGGTGTGCCCGCCACGTCCTTCGCGTCGGGCACGGTGGCCACCCGGGCGCGCAGCAGTGCCCGCAGTGCCTCGAGTTCGACGCGTGCATCGTCGCGGGCAACCTGTTCTCCCGCGACGATCGTCACGGGACCCGCGACCCGCCGAAGCGCCCGCACGATCGCGTGCGGGGCAGGCGGTTGCACAACGGTGCGCTCGCCGACCACCACACCGCCGTTGACGGGCAGCTCAGCTTGCTGGATGTCCTTGGGCAGCAACAGCACCGACGGCCCCCGCCGGGCCCGCGCGGCCTCGATCCCGGCGGGAAGTGCGGTCACGATGTCCGCGGGCGTCAGTACCCGCCGGCAGTGCACCGACACCGCCGAGAACAGTGCGTGCGCGTCCAGTGCCCCGTTGCGGCCGCTGGTGTCCTGGAACGCACCCCGCCCGTCGAGCGCGCTCGGCGACTGCCCGATCAGCGCCAGCACCGGCACCCGGCTGGCGAGGGCCTCCCCCAGCGCGGGAACGGTGTTCAGCGCGCCGCCGCCCGATGTCGCCGCCACCACGCCGATGCCGCAGCCGCTGCGGCTGTATCCGTCGGCCATGGTGGCCGCGGAGAACTCGTGTTTGGCGAGCACGGCGTCGATGTCGGAGCGGAAGTACGCCGCGTCGTAGAGGTCTTCGATGTTGGCGCCGTCGACACCGAAGACGAAGCGCACGCCGATCGCAGCGAGGTACTCGACGATGTGGTCGACGACCCGATGGCCCATTGCTCACCTGCTTTCGGAATTCACGAGTGACACGGTGCGCGGGCGTGTGAGGTTCATCGACTCAGCACATTCACAGCGAACGCTCGAGGAGCACTTCGCCGGAGTCGGGTGAAACCAGTTGCACGGCAGCGATTTCGTTCATCTGCATCGGCGTGGTGGCGCTCGGCAGTGCGGTGGCGCCCGACACCCCCAGCCACGTCGCCACCTGGTTGCGGCTGCCGTCATGACCCACGACGACCATCCCCAGGTTCTGCGGCGGCGCATCGCGTCGGCCCCAGTCGCCGTAGGTGCACGCCATGTCGATTCGGGTGCCCCAGCCGTATCCCGTCATCGAGATGGTCGCGTTGATCGGCGTCTCGGAAACCTTCGTCATCTCCAGTTGCTGTCCCGTCGCCTGAGGCGGTGCGCCGGTCTGCAACCCGAACGTCTCCGGTCGGACCGCGACCACGATGCCGATCGCCAACAGCGCGGCGGCCAGACCGATCGCGGCCGAGGCCATCCACCGCGACCGCCTGCGTCGTGCACGCACCGTGTCCAACAGCCCGCCCAGCAGCTCCGGCGGAGGGTCGGCCTGCGCCGGCGCGAGGCCCTCGAACTCGGCGGCTTCCACCCCGCTCAGCAGCACGGGAATGTCGCGCAGTTCGGCGACAGCGGCCGTGCAGCGCCCACACGTTGCAAGATGTGCCTCGTACTCGCGACGCTCCTGTTCCGGTAGCGAACCCAGGACGTAGGCGGCGTCCCACGTCGCGTACCGGTGGTCGTCCACGTGGCCGAGGACTGGTTCGAATGCCGTCACCGCGTCACCCCCATCTCCTCCAACCTGAGCTTGAGCGCACGTACCCCGTAGTGCAGCCGTGACTTCACGGTGCCTTCGGCGATGTGGAGATCGGCGGCGATCTGCGCCGTGGTCCAGCCCTGGTAGTACGCGCGACGGATGACCGCGCGGTGCTCCTCGGAGAGCTCACCGATGGCTTCGCTGAGCATCATTCGGTTCAACGCAGCCTCCACCTCGTCGGGCCCGGCCCGGTCCGCGGTCGTCTCCATGTCGGCGGTGCCGGATTCGCTGCGAAAGCGTGCACTGCGCGTCTCGTCGATGATGAGGTTGCGGGCGACGGTGAACAGCCATGCCCGCGCTGACCTCGAGGCGTCGGCCGTCACCTCGGGGTGTCGCCACGCCCGCAATAGCGTCTCTTGCACCACATCCTCCGCCCGGGCCGTATCGCCGGTCAGCCGGACCGCATAGCGCCAGATTGCTGCGGCATGCTCCGCATAGAGCACCCGCATGACGGTCGCTTCCGGATCGTCCAATATCAACCTCCGCTGTAGACACGAGGTTGGCGGTCATCCGGTTCAGTATCGGCGCTGCGCCCTCACAGCGGGACGGAGTTGCGCCGGGCGCCGGCTTGGGTGTCGGCGAACCGCTCATGCAGGGTGCGCAGCACCGCCGCGCACGCCGCACGCTCGGCCGGGTCGATGTGGTCCAGCACCCGGGCGAGTTCGCGGCGACGGCGAGCGGTCACCTGTCGTACCAGTCGGCGCCCCTGGGCGGTCAGTTCCAGGGTGACGACGCTGCGGTTGGACGGGTCCGAACCGCGCACCAGGTGACCCGACGCATGTAGCCGGTCGGCCAACCGCGTCACCGTGGACCCGACCACGCCGAGCGCCTTGGCGCATTCCGTCGACGTCGACCGGCCCTGCTGCTGCAACACGGCCAGCAACCGGAACTGCGGCAGCGAGACGTCGACCTCGTCGACACTGCGCAGCGCCAGACCCACCAGGTCCCGGGCCGCGGCCTCGAACGCCGTCAGCTCTTCTTTCGGCGTCTTGGTCACATCGGTATTCCGCGCGCGTGCATGCCGAAAGTATCGCACGCAGCCGGTCCCACTCAGCGCAGCCGAGCACCAGGTATTGCGTTTTGCAAGCCTTGCATAATGCAAGTGTTTGGGGCACACTGGATTTTTGACTGGTTCAAGTATTCGGAGGGCGGCATGTCCGTGACTCGCTGGCACGAGGAGCTGCGGGCCGCGGGGCTGCGTGTCACCAAGCCCCGTCTCGCGGTGCTCGCCGAGGTGCAGAAGCGTCCGCACGCCGACGTCGAAGAGATCGCCGCCGCAGCACGCCGGCGCATCGGATCCCTGTCGACACAAGCGGTTTACGACGTGCTCTACGCCCTCACCGGCGCGGGCCTGTTACGCCGCGTCGAGCCGGCCGGCTCACGCGCCCGCTTCGAACTGCAGACCGGCGACAACCATCACCACGTGGTCTGTCGATCCTGCGGCGCCATCGACGACATCGACTGCGCCACCGGGCGAGCCCCGTGCCTACATGCCGACGGCGCCACCGGCTACGTGATCGACGAGGCCGAAGTGACTTTCTGGGGCCTGTGCCCCGACTGCAGAGGCAGCACACAACCCACCTGAATGAATGGAGATTCCCATGACCGCTTCGAAATTCGGCTCCACGACCGGCACCGGCGCACCGGCCCCCAGTGACCGCAACACGCTCAGCGTCGGCTCCAACGGACCACTCGTCCTGCACGACGTGCATTTCTTGGAGCAGATGGCCCATTTCAACCGTGAACGGGTGCCCGAACGCAGCCCGCACGCCAAGGGGTCGGGCGCCTTCGGCGTTTTCACGGCCACCGAGGACGTCTCGCAGTTCACGAAGGCCGCGCTGTTCCAGAAGGGCGCGAAAACCGATCTGCTGATCCGGTTTTCGACCGTGGCCGGCGAGCAGGGCAGCCCGGACACGTGGCGCGACGTACGCGGCTACTCGCTGAAGTTCTACACGTCTGAAGGCAACTATGACCTGGTCGGCAACAACACACCGATCTTCTTCGTGCGCGACCCGATGAAGTTCCCCCACTTCATCCGTAGCCAGAAGCGGCTGCCGGACTCCGGTCTGCGGTCGTCGCAGATGCAGTGGGACTTCTGGAGTTTGAACCCCGAGTCCGCCCACCAGGTGACCTACCTGATGGGTGAGCGCGGCCTGCCGCGGACCTGGCGCCACATGAACGGCTACGGCTCGCACACCTACATGTGGGTCAACGCCGCTGGCGAGAAGTTCTGGGTGAAGTACCACTTCCACACCGACCAGGGTCTGGAGTTCCTCACCAACTCCGAGGCCGCCGCCCTTGCCGGTGAGGACAGCGACTTTCACCGCCGGGACCTCTTCGATGCGATCAACCGCGGCGAGCACCCGAGCTGGCGGCTCTCGGTGCAGGTGATGCCCTACGCCGAGGCGGCCGACTACCGGTTCAACCCGTTCGACCTGACCAAGGTGTGGCCGCACGCGGACTACCCGCTCATCGCGGTCGGCACCTATACGCTCAACCGCAACCCGGAGAACTTCTTCGCCCAGATCGAACAGGCGGCGTTCTCCCCGGGCAACACCGTGCCGGGTATCGGGCTGTCGCCGGACAAGATGCTGCTCGGTCGGGCGTTCGCCTACAGCGACGCACAGCGCAACCGCATCGGCACCAACTTCCACCAGCTGCCGGTGAACCAGCCGCGCGCCGGTGCTCCGATGAACTCCTACATGTTCGACGGCCAGATGGCCTACCACCATTCGGGCGCCGCACCGGTGTACGCGCCCAACAGCGGCGGCCGGCCGTGGTCGGACACCACCGGTCCGGCCGAGGACGGCTGGGAGGCAGACGCCGAACTGGTCCGCTCGGCGTACTCATTGCACGCCGAGGACGACGACTTCGGCCAGGCCGGCACGATGGTGCGCAAGGTGTGGAACGACGCGCAACGCACCGCGGCGGTCGAAACCATCGCGGGCAGCCTCGAGGGGGTCACCGGCGAGGTGCTCGACCGGTCGCTGGACTACTGGCGCAAGGTCGACGACGACCTCGGGGCCCGCATCGAGAAGGCCGTGCGGGCCGAGGCCGTGAGCCAGCCGGTCCAGGGCATGGGTGAGGGCTGAGACTCGGCGGGCGGCTTACTGAGTGAGGATGCGTGGCCCGTCCTCGGTGACGGCCACGGTGTGCTCCCAGTGGGCCGCCCGTGAGCCGTCGGCGGTGACGACGGTCCACTCGTCTTCGAGAACCACCGTCTTGGTGGTGCCCAACGTCAGCATCGGCTCGATGGCCAACACCGAGCCGACCGCCAGATGGGGTCCGCGGCCGGGAGCGCCCTCGTTGGGCAGGAACGGGTCCATGTGCATCTGCCGCCCGATGCCGTGACCGCCGTAGCCGTCGACGATGCCGAACTTGCGGCCGTACCGCTTCTCGGCGGCGCGCGTCGCGGTCTCGATGGCGTGAGAGACATCGGTGAGCCGGTTGCCGGGCACCATCGCCGAAGCGCCGGCCTCCATGGCCTCCTTGGTGGCCTGCGACAACGCCTCGTCGACGGGGATCAGCGTCCCGACACCGAACGTGATCGCCGAGTCGCCGTGCCAGCCGTCGACGATCGCCCCGCAGTCGATGGACACCAGGTCCCCGGGCGCCAGGATCTCTTCTGCAGACGGAATGCCGTGCACGACACGGTCATTGACCGAAGCGCAGATGCTCGCCGGGTAGCCGTGATAGCCGAGGAAGGACGGCACGCCTCCGCCGTCGCGAATCACCGATTCGGCGACCTCGTCGAGCGCCGATGTGGACACTCCGGGGGCGGCGGCCTGACGGACCGCGGCGAGGGCAGACGCCACCAGGGCTCCCGCGACGGCCATCGCGTCGAGTTCACCGGGGGTGCGCTGTGGGACGACCTTGCGTCCACGCAGGCCCATCAGGCCCATATCCGCTACTTACCGAGGGCCTGCAGAGCGCGCGCGAAGACCTCGTCGAGGGCGCCGACCGCGTCGACCTGCTGCAGGTTGTTGCTGCTGTAGTACTCGAGCAGCGGGTAGGTCTCGTCGCGATAGACCTGCATCCGGTTGCGGATCACGTCTTCGGTGTCGTCTTCGCGGCCCCGGGACTTGAGCCGCTTGAACAGCTCGTCCTCGGAGACCTTGAACTCCAGCACCGCGTCGAGCTTGGAGTCGTGGCGCTTGAGCATGTCGTCGAGCGCCTTGGCCTGCTCCACGGAGCGGGGGTAGCCGTCGAGAATGAACCCGTCGGCCGCATCCGGCTGTTCGATGCGGTCCTCGACCAGCTTGTTCGTCAGCTCGGAGGGCACCAGGTCGCCGGCGTCGAGATACTTCTTGGCTTCCAGCCCCAACGGCGTGCCGTCGCCGATGTTCTTGCGGAAGAGATCGCCAGTCGAGATCTGCGGAATGCCGAGCTTCTCGGAGAGTTTCTGGGCCTGTGTGCCCTTGCCGGCGCCGGGCGGTCCGAGCAGAACGACTCTCACTTCAGGAACCCTTCGTAATTGCGCTGCATCAGCTGGCTCTCGATCTGTTTGACGGTATCCAAGCCAACCCCGACGAGGATCAGTACGCCCACACCACCGAACGGCAGGTTCTGCACGGGCCCGCTGCTTCCGACGGAGAGGAACAGGTTCGGCAGCACAGCGATCAGACCCAGGTAGATCGACCCTGGAAGGGTGATCCGGCTCAGCACGTAACGCAGGTAGTCCGCGGTCGGCTTACCCGGCCGGATGCCGGGAATGAAGCCGCCGAACTTCTTCATCTCGTCGGCCCGCTCATCGGGATTGAACGTGATGGAGACGTAGAAGTAGGTGAAGAACACGATCAATGCGAAGTAGACCCCGATGTAGGCCAGGCTGCTGGGATCCGTGAGGTAGTTCGCGACGAACGTGTTCCACCAGTTGGTGCTGTTCGGGTTGGAACTGCCGCTCTGGATGAGCTGCGTGATGAGCTGCGGGATGTAGATCAGCGACGAGGCGAAGATCACCGGGATGACGCCGGCCTGGTTCACCTTCAACGGCAGGTACGTCGACGTGCCGCCGTACATCTTGCGGCCGACCATTCGCTTGGCGTACTGGACCGGGATCCGGCGTTGGCCCTGCTCGACGAACACCACGCCGACGATGATCGCCAGCGCACCGGCGCAGACCAGTGCGAACACCAGGCCGCCGCGGCTCTCGAGGATGGTCTGACCCTCACCGGGAATCGCCGAGGCGATGCTCGCGAAGATGATCAGCGACATGCCGTTGCCGATGCCACGCTCGGTGACCAGCTCACCCATCCACATCACCAGCGCCGCGCCGGCGGTCATCACGAGCACCATCACGACGAGGGTGAAGATGTTCAGCCCCTCGCTCTGGCCCTGGATGATGTCCAGCGAGCAGCCTTGGAGCAGGCCGCCGTTCGCCGCCAGCGCCACGATGCTGGTGCTCTGCAGGATGGCCAGCGCGATCGCCAGATAGCGCGTGTACTGCGTCATCTTGGCCTGGCCGGACTGTCCTTCTTTACGCAGCTGCTCGAACCGCGGGATCACCACGGTCAGCAGCTGCACGATGATGCTCGCGGTGATGTAGGGCATCACACCGACGGCGAACACCGACAACTGCAGCAGGGCGCCGCCGGAGAACAGGTTGATCAGCGAGTAGATCTGTCCGGACTCACCCCCGGTGACCTCTGCGATGCACTCCTGCACGTTCGGGTAGTTCACTCCCGGAGACGGGATGGCGGCGCCGACCCGGTAAAGGATCACGATGCCCAGGGTGAACAGGATCTTTCGCCTCAGGTCGACCGTCCTGAGTGAAGAGATGAAAGCCGAAAGCACTCTTCCTCCTGCGCAGCCGGCCTGTTGATCGCGGCGTGCGGATGGGGCTGGATTCGACCAGCGTCTTGGTTAAGTCGTGTGCGGACCCCCGTCAAGCGCGCAGCCTGCAGAGTTACCCGTCAAACAGTCTACGAGAGTAACAGTTGGGGCCCCGTTGGCCCGCATCCCGCTGATCGTCCCCGCCTCACAGCGACCTCTCAGGCCGGGAACATACCGTGGAACCGATCTCGTTATATCCACTAATCAATAGCGTCAGGAGTTGAAATGGCACGTACCGGCCCGCGATATGAGGGAGACACCTGGGATCTCGCGTCGAGCGTCGGCGCGACCGCGACGATGGTCGCGGCGGCGCGGGCGATCGCCAGCACGGGTGACGGCGCGCTGATCTCCGATCCGTACGCCGAGCCGTTGGTGCGCGCCGTGGGCGTGGACTTCTTCACTCGACTCGCCGGCGGCGAGCTCACGCTCGAGGAGCTCGACGGCGACACCTCGGATGGGGCCACCGTCGGAATGGCCCGGATGACCGACAACATGGCGGTGCGGACGAAGTTCTTCGACGAGTTCTTCGAAGCCGCGGGTGCCGCGGGCGTCCGGCAGGCGGTGATCCTGGCGTCGGGGCTCGACGCGCGCGCATACCGGTTGGCCTGGCCGGCCGGCACGACGGTCTTCGAGATCGACCAGCCCGACGTCATCGCGTTCAAGAGCCAGGCAATGGCCGATCTCGGCGCCGAACCGACCGCACAGCGCAGGGCGGTGGCGATCGACCTTCGCTTCGACTGGCCGGCGGCGTTGAGGGCCGCCGGTTTCGACCCGGCCCTGCCGACCGCATGGAGCGCCGAGGGCCTGCTCGGCTATCTGCCGCCGGAAGCACAGGACAAGCTGCTCGACACCATCACCGAATTGAGCGCTCCCGGTAGCTGGGTGGCCGTCGAGAGCGGCCCCGCCAGCAGCGACCCGGACGATCGCGAGAAGGTGCTGGCCCGGATGCAGGAATCGGCCCAGCGGTGGCGCGAACACGGCTTCGAACTCGACTTCTCCGAACTCGTCTACATCGGTGACCGCAACGAGGCCGGTGCCTATCTCGAGAATCGGGGCTGGCGGCTGACTCGCCGAACCGTCGGCGATCTGCTGGCCGAGAACGGTCTGCCGCCGCTGCCCGAGGACGACGAGGCCGGCAGGTTCGGTGAGATGCAGTACATCATCGGCATACTCGAGAAATGAGCCGAACGGATTCGGACAGCTGGGATCCGGCATCGAGCGTGGGTACCACGGCCACGATGGTCGCGGCCGCCCGCGCGATCGCCAGCCGCGAGGAGGACCCGCTCTTCGACGATCCGTACGCCGCACCGTTGGTGCGCGCGGTCGGCATCGACTTCTTCACGAGCCTGGTCGACGGCGGCATCGAAGGTGACGACATCGACGGCGCCGGGGCCGATTTCATGGCGCGGATGATCGCGGTGCGCACGCGGTTCTTCGATGATTTCTTCCTGACCTGCACCGGCGGCGGGATCCGGCAGGCGGTGATCCTGGCATCGGGATTGGACTCGCGGCCCTACCGGCTGCCGTGGCCCGATGGCACCGTCGTCTACGAGCTCGACCAGCCGCAGGTGATCGAGTTCAAGACCGCGACGATGTCCTCGCTGGGGCGGCCCCTTCGGCCCAGCTGCGCACCATCGGTGTCGATCTGCGCGAGGACTGGCCGAAAGCGCTGCGCGACAACGGTTTCGATCCGACGCAACCGACGGCGTGGAGTGCGGAAGGACTGCTCGTCTACTTGCCGCCCGAAGCGCAGGACAAGCTGTTCGACGACATCGGCGCGCAGAGCGCACCGGGCAGCAGACTCGCCACCGAGTACCACCCCGACGCCGCGGCGACAATCGGTGAACGCAGTAAGGCGATCAGCAAGCAGTGGGGCGAGAACGGCGTCCACCTCGACATCTCGCACCTGTTCTACGAGGGCGAGCGCCGCCACGTCGTGGAGTATCTGGCCGAACACGGGTGGGCGGTGTCCACCAAGAGCCGTCCCGAGGTGTTCGCCGAATACGGCCGAGTATTTCCCGACACGGAACTTCTTACCCCGATGCGTGATTCGCTCGCGATCATCGCAACCCGCAACTGAGGAGCGCCAATGGCCCGCACCGACAACGACACCTGGGATCTTGCATCGAGCGTCGGCTCGACCGCGACGATGGTCGCAGCGCAGCGCGTCCTGAGCCACCGCGAGGGTCTGATCGACGACCCCTACGCCGAACCCCTGGTGCGCGCGGTCGGCCTGGACTTCTTCGTCCGGGCGCTCGACGGCGAGATCTCACTGGATGCCATCGACCCCCGTTTCAACACCCGCCGCGCCGCCGAGGGAATGGCGGTGCGCACGCGCCATTTCGACCGGCTGTTCACCGACGCCGCGGCGGCAGGTGTCCGCCAGGCGGTGATTCTGGCCGCCGGACTCGACGCCCGTGCCTACCGTCTGGGGTGGCCGACGGGCACCGCCGTTTTCGAACTCGACCAGCCCGAGGTGATCGCCTTCAAGAGCGACACCCTGGCGGCTTTGGGGGCCGAACCGAGCGCGGACCGGCACGTGGTGGCCATCGATCTGCGCGACGACTGGCCGAAGGCGCTGCGCGACAACGGTTTCGACCCGAGTCAACCGACCGCGTGGATCGCCGAGGGGCTGCTGATCTACCTGCCGCCCGAGGCTCAGGACCTGCTGTTCGACCGGATCGACGACCTGAGTGCGCCCGGCAGCCGGGTGGCCACCGAGCACATCCCCGACGTCAGCATGTTCTCCGACGAGCGGTCCCGGGAGATCGCCGAGAAGCTCCAGGCGTACGGACAGAACATCGAGATGGGCGAGCTCATCTACCACGGTGAGCGCAACGATGTGGTCGACTATCTGACCGACCGCGGATGGGACGTCACGACGCAGAAGATGCCGGATGCGTACGCCGCCAACGGTTTCACGTTCGACGAGGACAGCACGATCGGCTTGTTCAGCGATATGAGCTACCTGTCGGCGATCAAGCGCTGACCCGTTCGCTCAGAATCGGTAATCGCCGAACAACAGCGCGCTAACGCCACTGAGCGAGCGCTCGGTCTGGTCGGCCAACTGCACCATGGAGCGCCCGAGCAGTCCGACGACGGCATCCGGTAGCGAGGCTGCCGGCTGTGAGGACGCCTTGGGCCGCAGCCGGTCCAGCAGCGACGAACCGGGATACGAGACGATGCGGACCTCGGCGTCGGCGTCCATCCCCGCGAGCACCTTGGCCCTCGTGATCGCGGCGCGTAGACCGCCGAGGTGATCGACCAATCCGCGCTCGTGCGCGTCCGCGCCGGTCCACACCCGGCCGCGCGCAACGGCGTCGACGGCCTCGACGCTCATCCTGCGGCCCACGGCGACCCGCTCGATGAAATCGGTGTAGAGCAGGTCCGCCTCGGCCTCCACCTGTGCGCGCTGCTCGTCGGTGAACGGCTCGTTGAGCGACCACGCGTCGGCGTTGCGGTTGGTCCGCACTGTTCCGGAGCCGACACCCAAACGCCCCCTGAGTTCACGGGCCACCAGCTTGCCCGCCAACACCCCGATCGACCCGGTGATGGTGCCGGGATTGGCGATGATCTCATCGGCGGCCATCGCAGCGTAGTAGCCGCCCGACGCCGCGACCGCACCCATCGACGCGACCACCGGTTTGCCCTTGTCCCGGCTGCGATGCACTTCGCGCCAGATGGTTTCCGATCCGGTCACCGAACCGCCGGGGCTGTCGATGCGCAGCACGATCGCCGAAACGTCGTCGTCGGCGGCGGCTTCGCGAAGCGCCGCGGCGATCGTGTCGCCACCCGCGCTCGAACTGCCCAGCGGCAGCGGCTGCGTGCCGCCGCGACCACTCACGATCGGCCCGTGCAGGGTCACCACGGCGATCGTCGCCTTCTTGCGTCCCGGGATGGACGGCATCGACAGAGCCGGGCGGTCCGCGGTCGCACGCGCATAACGCGACAGGAACAGCCGCGGTGGCGCGTCGTCGGCGTCCGCGTCCGCCCCCGGCTTGAAGCCCGGCGCGCCGACCAGTTCGGCCATGCGCGCATAGGCCTCGTCGCGGAAGCCGACATGGTCGATCAGGCTTCCGGCGAGGGCGTCGTCGCGCAGCAACGGCGCCTTGTCGGCGAGGGCGTCGATCTCCGCAGGATCGAGGTGACGCGACTGCGCGACCGCCTCGAGCACCTGGGCGTGCAGGCTCTGGATCAACCGCTCATCGGCCTCACGATGAGCCTCGGTATAGCCGTCCTCGGTGAAACGGTTTGCCGCAGACTTGTATTCACCGCGCGCGACGAACTGCGCCTCGACCCCGATCTTGTCGAGGGTGCCGCGCAGGAACAGTGCGTTCGTCGCGAACCCCACCAAAGCCACCGTGCCCGCAGGCTGCATCCACACCTCGCGGAACGCCGATGCCAGGTAGTACGACAGCGTGCCGGGATAGGTCTCGGCCCACGCCAGTGACGGCTTGACTTCGCTGAACGCCGCGACGGCCGAACGCAGTTCCTGCACCGGGCCCGGCGACGTGGCAGGCAGCTGCACCCGGGCGACCAGCCCGGCGACCCGGTCGTCCTCAGCCGCCCGGTGGATCGCTGCGACGGCCTCCCTCAGCAACAGCGGGCGGCCCGTCCCAGAGATCAATGCGAGCGGGTCGAACCCACCGGTCTCATTCGGCACCGACGTCAGATCGAGTTCGAGCACGCATCCGTTCGGGACACCGTTGTGGCGGGCGGTGTCGATGCGCCGGGCCAGCGCGCGCACGTCGTCGAGACCGGGAAGTCCGGACATGCCGGGCAGGAAAGCGGACATGGTTCGAGCGTACCGACGCCGGTGAGAACCGTGAGTTCGCGGCCTTCGACGCCCAACAGCCGTTTCGTCACGTCGATGGGCGGTGAGCCAGCAACTCCCCGAACAACGAAGGGCTGCATGGGCTCTCATTGTGAGCCGGGGTGGTGCTGCGTCGACTCGAAAGATGTCCGGTCAGCGGCCCATGAAGCGGCCGTGCTGCGGGCAGTAGACGGCGACCGCCGCACGCATCAGCCCCGCGGCCTGCCCGCGATCCATCCCGCTGCTGGCAAGGCGGTTGACCACCCCGCGTACGACAGGAACCGGGTTGGCGCTGCCCTCGAGCCCCGCGGTGAGCATGTCGCAGATACCCCGTCCCAACGCCGGCAGGTCCGTTTCGCCCAGCGGAATCTGCAAAGCCTCGACCTGATCGGCGAACTTCGCATCGTTGTCCTGGGCATGGGCGGTCGCCGTGGCGCCGAACAAAGCGATACCGGCGGCCCCAACGACGGCGGTGAGCCGGCGGAGGTAGGTCATATCTGCTCCTGATGTGTCACGCCTACGCACCATATCGGCGGACGGCGCGTGGCGTTACCACCGCCCAACACACAGAAGCCCCCACCTTCACGGCAGGGGCTTCCGGTCGCTTGGGGTTTACAGCTCGGTCGCCGAGCCGCCCGCGGAGGTGATCTTTTCGCGAGCACTGCCGCTGAACTTGTGCGCGGTGACGTTCACCTTCACGGTGAGCTTACCGTCGCCGAGCACCTTCACCAGCGCGTTCTTGCGCACCGCACCCGCGGCCACCAGCTCGTCCACACCGACGTCGCCGCCCTTGGGGAAAAGCTTGTTGATGTCGCCGACATTGACGACCTCGTACTCGGTGCGGAACCGGTTGCGGAAACCCTTGAGTTTCGGCAGCCGCATGTGGATCGGCATCTGGCCGCCCTCGAACGTCGCAGGGACGTTCTTACGGGCCTTCGTGCCCTTGGTGCCGCGACCCGCGGTCTTACCCTTCGAACCCTCACCGCGACCCACGCGGGTCTTGGCGGTCTTCGAACCGGGTGCCGGTTTCAGGTCATGCAGTTTGATAACGCTCATCTGACTTCCTCCACCTCTACGAGGTGATGCACGGTCTTGATCAACCCGCGCGTTTGCGCGTTGTCCTCACGGACGACCGACTGGCGAATCTTGCGCAGCCCCAACGACCGCAGGCTCTCCCGCTGCTTCCAGCGCGCACCGATGGTGCTGCGCACCTGGGTGATCCTCAGCTCTGCCATGATTTACGACCCTTCACGCGCAGCCGACGCGGCAAGCGCCTCGGCCTCCCGGCGCGCCCGCAGCATGCCCGCAGGCGCCACGTCTTCGATGGGCAGCCCGCGTCGGGCCGCGACCTCTTCGGGGCGCTGCAGCAGCTTGAGCGCGGCGACGGTGGCGTGCACCACGTTGATCGCGTTGTCGCTGCCCAGCGACTTGGCCAGGATGTCGTGCACTCCGGCGCATTCCAGCACCGCGCGAGCCGCACCGCCGGCGATCACACCCGTACCGGGGCTGGCCGGACGCAACATCACCACACCGGCGGCGGCTTCGCCCTGCACCGGGTGGGTGATGGTGCCGCCGATCAGCGGAACCCGGAAGAAATTCTTGCGCGCCTCTTCGACGCCCTTCGCGATGGCGGCGGGAACTTCCTTGGCCTTGCCGTATCCGACGCCGACCATGCCCTTGCCGTCACCGACGATCACCAGCGCGGTGAAGCTGAACCGGCGGCCGCCCTTGACCACCTTGGAGACACGGTTGATCGAGACGACGCGCTCGAGGTAGTTGCTCTTGTCGCCGCCGTCGCGGCCACGACCGCCGCGGTCGTCGCGGCGGCCACGTCCGTCGCGGTCGCCCCGCGACCCGCGGCCGTCCTGGGGGCCGCCGGCTGTTGCCTGTTCGGCCATCATGCAGTCCTTCCCATTGTGTTGAAGTCAGTCATCAGAATTTCAACCCGCCTTCGCGCGCCGCATCGGCCAGCGCCGCGATCCGTCCACCGTAGGTGTACCCACCGCGGTCGAACACGACCTTGTCGATCCCTGCGGCCTTCGCGCGCTCGGCGATCAGTTGACCGACCCGCACGCTGTGGGCTTTCTTGTCACCGTCGACCGCCCGCACGTCGGCCTCGATGGAGGATGCCGCTGCGAGCGTCGTCCCTTCCAGGTCGTTCACCAACTGCACGTGGATGTGCCGCGAGGAGCGGTTGACCACCAACCGCGGCACCTCTGCCGTGCCGGAGATCTTCTTACGCAACCGAGCGTGCCGACGCAGTCGCGCCGCCCGCCGGGTCTGCGAGATGTTCTGGCCCACGGGCTTGCGCGTCGGCGCTGCCGAATTTGTTGTCGAAGCCATTTACTTACCTGTCTTTCCGACCTTGCGGCGGATCTGCTCGCCCTCGTAGCGGATGCCCTTGCCCTTGTAGGGATCGCTCTTACGCAGGCGGCGGATGTTCGCCGCAACCTGGCCGACCTTCTGCTTGTCGATGCCGGAGATCGAGAACTTCGTCGGTGTCTCCACCGCGAACGTCACCCCTTCGGGGGCGGTGATCGTCACCGGGTGGCTGTAGCCCAACGCGAACTCGAGGTTGGAACCCTTGAGCTGCACGCGGTAGCCGACACCGAAGATCTCCATCTTGGTGGTGTAACCCTCGGTGACGCCGGTGATCAGGTTCGCCACCAGGGTGCGTGACAGACCGTGCAGCGAACGGCTGCGCCGCTCGTCGTCGGGACGCGTCACCACGATGGCGCCGTCGTCGTCACGGGCGATTCGGATCGGGTCGGCCACCGCCAATTCCAGAGAGCCCTTGGGCCCCTTGACCGATACGTTCTGCCCGTCGATCGACACATCGACCCCGCTGGGGACCGGGACCGGCTGCTTTCCAATACGCGACATTTGAGCTCTACTCCTTCTCGCCTACCACACGTACGCGAGGACTTCGCCGCCCACGCCCTCTTGGGCTGCCTGGCGGTCGGTCCGCAGGCCCGACGACGTGGAGATGATCGCCACGCCGAGGCCGCCGAGAACCCGCGGCAGGTTGGTGGATTTCGCGTACACCCGCAGACCGGGCTTGGACACGCGGCGCAGACCGGCGATGCTTCGCTCCCGGCTTGGGCCGTACTTCAGTTGCACGACAAGCGACTTGCCGACCCGCGCGTCCTCGGTGCGGTAGTCGGCGATGTAGCCCTCTTTCTTCAAGATCTCGGCGATGTTGGCCTTGAGCTTGGAATGAGGCAGTGTCACCTCGTCGTGGTACGCCGAATTGGCGTTGCGCAGACGGGTCAAGAAGTCTGCGATCGGGTCCGTCATAGTCATCGAGCGCTGCTCCTCTTCGTCGCTGCGCTCCGCATCGTCGTCATCGCGGTCATGACAGCGGGTTCACCTTTCTCGCGGTGGTTCCCGGTATCCGGGCCTGCCGCAACCTGTTTGGTTGGACTGGTCGGGGCTGGATTACCAGCTGCTCTTCTGCACACCGGGCAGTTCGCCCGCATGTGCCATCTCGCGCAGGCAGATCCGGCACAAACCGAACTTGCGGAAGACGGCGTGCGGCCGCCCGCACCGCTGGCAGCGGGTGTAGGCGCGCACCTTGAACTTCGGCTTCTTGTTGGCCTTGTTGACCAGTGCCTTCTTTGCCATTACTCAGTTCTCCTTGAACGGAAAGCCCAGCGCCCGCAGCAGCGCTCGTCCTTCGTCGTCGTTCGTCGCCGAGGTGACGACGGTGATGTCCATGCCACGGGGGCGGTCGATGGAGTCGACATCGATCTCGTGGAACACCGACTGCTCGGTGAGTCCGAAGGTGTAGTTGCCGGTGCCGTCGAACTGCTTGGGCGACAGGCCGCGGAAGTCGCGGATACGCGGCAGCGCGATCGAGATCAACCGGTCGAGGAACTCCCACATCCGGTCACCGCGCAGCGTGACGCGAGCGCCGATCGGCATGCCTTCGCGAAGCTTGAACTGCGCGATGGACTTACGCGCCCGGCGGATCTCCGGCTTCTGGCCGGTGATCAGTGCGAGATCGTTGACCGCGCCGTTGATCAGCTTCGCGTCACGAGCGGCGTCGCCGACGCCCATGTTGACGACGACCTTGACCACGCCGGGGATCTGCATGACGTTCGCGTAGCCGAACTCCTTGGACAGCGCGTCGCGGATCTCTTCGCGGTAGCGCTGCTTGAGGCGCGGGAGGGTCTTTGCGGTGTTTTCGACGGTGGTCATGTCAGTTGATGTCCTTGCCGTTGGTCTTGGCGATGCGGACCTTCTTGCCGGTCTCCTCGTCAACCCGGTAGGTGATGCGGGTGGGCTTGCCGTCGGAGTCGACGACCATCACGTTCGAGACGTCGATCGGCGCCTCCTGGGTGACGATGCCGCCGGACTGTGCGCCGCGCTCGTTGCTCGACACCGCCGTGTGCTTCTTGATCCGGTTGACGCCCTCGACGAGCACCTTGTTGCGGGCGGGGTAGGCGACCAGCACCTTGCCCTTGGCGCCCTTGTCCTTGCCGGAGATGACCAGCACGGTGTCGCCCTTGTGGACCTTCATCTACAACACCTCCGGAGCAAGCGAGACGATCTTCATGAAGCGCTTCTCGCGCAGTTCACGGCCGACGGGGCCGAAGATGCGGGTACCACGCGGGTCGTTGTCGGGCTTGATGATGACGGCAGCGTTCTCGTCGAATTTGATGTAGCTGCCGTCGGCGCGACGGCGCTCCTTGACGGTCCGCACGATGACGGCCTTCACGATCTCGCCACGCTTGACGTTGCCGCCGGGAATGGCTTCCTTGACGGTCGCCACGATGACATCGCCGATGCCGGCATAGCGCCGCGACGAGCCGCCGAGCACGCGGATGCACAGGATCTCCCTGGCGCCCGTGTTGTCGGCGACCTTGAGCCGCGATTCCTGCTGAATCACTCGATCTCCTCGACCTGGTTTTTGTATGCACGCCAGATACCGACCTGGACGTGCGCGGTCTTGCTGTCACCGAAGGGCACGCGGGGTTTTCTCGAAGAGAACCGAGGTCTGCCCAAGGCAACCGCCTGATTCTATGGGAGGACCTGCAGGAAGCCAAATCGCCGCTGATCACGCACCCCCTGCACCGCGAGCGCGCGTGTCTGTCGACGACACACCGCGGATCCTCGACACTTCATGCACGCTCGCTGGGCTCCGAGCGACCGCAAAGCCCACGAACCTCGCGCGCAGGCGAGCGATCAGGGAATGACGATGCCGAACTCGCCCAGCAGCGGCGAAGCCAGCGGGTCGAAGCCCGGCGTCTGAGCAGGAGCTTGGACGTGCACCGCCACCAGGTAGTCACCGGTGCTCGTCGGGATGTGGGCGATCCTGTCGCCGAACTCCACCGCGGATCCCGGGGCGTCCGCCCACGATCCGAGCAGCTTCTGACCGCTGTAGCCGCACAGTTCGGCCGGAAGCACGCTCAGCGTGCTGATGTCGGACGCCGCCACGGCGTCGTCGGCATAGCGTTCGAACGCTTCGGCCGGCGGTAGCGCCGTCTTGGCGATGGTGACCGTCGCCCACATTTGATCCGGTCCGGTCAGCCGCAGCCCGACATCGCCCTGCCCGGCCGTCGTTGACCAGCCCGCCGGTAGCGCCACCGTGATCGTGGGCGCCGCCGGATCGGGTACCGCGGCCGACACCTGCTCGGAAGGCGGGCCCGACAAGGTGCAACCGCCGCCGGGCGCCGACGGTGGCGGGGTCGGCACGATGCCGGGCTGGGCGGTATCGACATCCGGGTCCGAGGGCAGGGTCGACGACGGCGTCGTGGTGGCGGTGATCGTCGTGTCGGAGACCGCGGCCTCTTCTGCGATGGGGACGCCTTCGCTGTTGTCGACGCACGCGGTCAGCAGGCACGTCAGCGCGATCGCCTGTCCCACGGCGTACTTCATGAATCCCGTCCCGCCTCGGCCCTTTGGTGGCTTTCGTCCTTTTTACTCAGTCTTTCGCGAATGCCCGCGCGAACTCCCTTTCCAGGTCCAGATACGGCTTGCCCGAGACGTCGATGTTCACCGCAACGATGGTGCCACCGGTGAACGCGAACGGCGGCTTGTACGAACGCGAAACCGGCGAGCCGGCGTTCCTGCCGATACTCAGACTCGCACCGGCGAGCCCGAACGTTCCCGGGTGGACCCGCATTCCACTGAATGTCGCGACCTGCTGATCGTCGATGTACAAAGCGGCGTCTCCGATAGGGGTATGGCTGCCTTCGGCAGTCCCAGTCCGCACATACGCGACCCCGAACGAGTGCCGCCCCGACGGAACCGCCTCCGATGACGACATCCGCTGTTCCTCTTCGCCCAGGAAGTTGTATACGTAGTGCAGCCGCCCGTCCTGGACGAACATCGCGTGGCCGCCGTGCGCGCCACCGTGCTTGAAGATCACGCCTTGAGCCCCTGACGTGTCGATCACCATCTCGGCCATGGCGGCGAAGGATCGTCCTTGTATCTCGACCGCCGCTCCCATGCCGACGTCGGCTGTGCCCGGGTAGTAGCGGTACGACTCACGCCGGCCCGCCAGACTCGGCCGCCACCGGGAGATCGTGTCGAAGATGTTCAGGTCGCCAAGCGGCAACCCGTTGTACTTATCGGCCTCGGCGAACCACAGTTTCTTGAGTTCTTCGATTTTGTCGGGGTTTTCGACAGCCAGATCGTGGCACTGGCTGCGGTCGGCTTCGATGTGGAACAACTCCCAGCGGTCGCTGTCGAAATGTGACCAACCAGCCGGGGACGCGGCGTGCACGGTGTTGGCGAACCAGCCGTCGTGCCAGATCCCCCGGGTTCCGAGCATCGTGTAGAACTGCGTGTGCTTGTCGGTTGTCGCCGACGAATCCCTCAGCACAGCTTCGAAACTCACGCCGTCCAGCGGCTTCTGCGGCACTCCCCTGACCGTCTCGGGCGGGGTGATCCCGAGGAGCTGATAGATCGTCGGTGTGACGTCGCAGACGTTGATGTAGCTGTCTCGCACCTCGCCGTGTGCGCCAATCCCCTTCGGCCAAGAGATGATTGCGGGGTCCGCGATCCCTCCTTCGTGCGATGCGTACCGCTTGAAGAGTTTGTACGGGGCGTTGAACGCCATCGCCCAGCCGGTCGGATAGTGGTTGTAGGTCTCCGGGCCACCGAGGTTGTCGAGAAGACGCAGTCCGTCCTCGACGGTGTCGATGTATCCGTTGAAGAACTTGACCTCGTTCACCGAACCGTTCGGGCCCCCTTCGCCGCTCGCGCCGTTGTCGGAGATGACGACGATGATCGTGTTGTCGAGCTGGCCCGACTCCTCCAGATAGTCGAGGATGCGGCCGATCTGCGCGTCGGTGTAGGACAGAAATCCGGCGAACACTTCGGCCATGCGCGAGAACAGGCGCTTCTCGTCGTCCCCGAGCTCATCCCACGGTCGCACCGTGTCCTGCGTCGGCCACGGTTCACCGTTGGGCCCCTTGACATCTGCATACGGATTCATCGGCGACAGCTCGGTGTCGGGGGGAACGATGCCGAGCTTCTTCTGGTTCTCCAGGACGATCTCGCGGTACCGCTCGTAGCCCATGTCGAATTTGCCGGCGTAACGGTCGGCCCATTCGGCGAAGATGTGATGTGGGGCGTGCCCGGCTCCCGGGCAGACGTAGGAGAACCACGGCTTGTCTGGCGCGATGACCTTCGCATCGCGGATGAACTCGATGGTCTTGTCCGCCAGGTCCTTTGACAGGTGGTATCCCTCTTCGGGCGCCGCAGGCGGCGCGACGGGGTGGTTGTCGTAGATCAATTCCGGGTACCACTGGTCGGTTTCGCCACCCATGAAGCCGTAGAACCGCTCGAAACCGCGCGACAGAGGCCAATGCCGTTTGGTGGAAGCCAGATTGGACTCCTCGAGCGGCGTCAGATGCCACTTGCCGACGCAGTAGGTGTTGTATCCGCGTTCGGCCAGCACCTCGGACAACAGCGCGGTGTCGAGCGGGATCCGCCCGTTGCAGCCCGGGAAGCCCTCGGTGAACTCCTCGATCGTCGCCATGCCGACCGTCGTCGGGTTGCGGCCGGTCAACAGCGAGGCCCTGGTCGGCGAGCAGAGCGCGGTGGTGTGGAACTGCGACAGCCGAACGCCGCGTTCGGCGATTCGGCTCATCGTGGGCATCTCGACGAGGCCGCCGAAGCAGTCCCATGTGGCGATACCGATGTCGTCCCACACGAGGTAGAGCACATTGGGGGCGCCTTCGGGGGCGGTCGGTGCGGCGTACGGGCCCCAGTCCGGTTCGGAGTCTCGGATGTCGAGTTCGATCTTGCCGTTGAATTCGGTTGCCATACCCCGCCTGTCCGGTGTCGCGTCGCAGTTTGGCCCGGAGATTACACCCGGGGTATCTCGATTGGCTGACGATTCGACGACGACGCCGTCACCGCTCGCCTGGTCAGGCGCCACTGCACGATTCCGAGAGGAACCGTCCACCCCAGCCATCCACCCACTCCCGCGGCGAACCACTGGAGGAGCTCGTCGCTGCCGCGAAAAATGCTGTCCCGCAAGGGGTGAAGGGATAGATAGATGACCGGCGTCCAGATCCGGTTGGTAATGACCGACAGCGCCAGCACCGCGCTGCGCACCATGTCGCGCCGGTGATCCGAGATGCGCCGCCTCCGGGCCGCGGCGTAGCCCCTCGCGGTGAACCACAGCCACAGAGCACCCAACGTCACGTTGCTGACAGCGAGGAGCGGCCCGAAGGGAGTGACCGCCCCGACCACTATCGCCGATGCGGCGGCCGGAAGCGCAGAGATGACGTAGACGCGACCGCAGCGGCGGTGCAACGCGGGGTGGCGGATACGAAGCCGGGGCCAAATCTGCACCACTGCGGTGACCATGGCGACGCTCGCGAACATCACATGGGACACCAACAACGGGTAGTGCAACGGAAAAGTTGCCGGCACCCGTGTGCCACCGGCGAGATACGGCGGCACCGAGAAGCCCAGGAATATCGCAACGACGACCGCGAGTGCGAGCGCAGGCCGCGGAGAAGACCGGCGTGATGCGTATGTCATACGCATATAGCGTACGGCATACGCACTCGATGTCCAGTGGCTAGGCTGAGGACCGATGAGCGAATCCATCCCGCGCGCCCTGGAGCTCCTGTGGCACGAGCCGAGCGAGCCGGCACGGTCGAGTGGGCTCAACCGGGAGCGCATCGTGCGGGCAGCCGTCGAACTGGCCGACGCCGAAGGTCTGCCCGCCCTGTCCATGGCCCGGCTGGCCGAGCGTCTGGGCTGCGGCACGATGTCGCTGTACCGGCATGTCGCGAACAAGGATGAGCTCGTGATATTCATGTCGGCTGCCGCCGTCGGCCGTCCGCCAACCGGCGAGTCCACCAATTGGGCTGAGGCACTTACGGATTGGGCAGAGGCGTTGTGGGAGATCTACCACCTACATCCGTGGGTGTTGCAAGCCGTGTCCGCCGGGCCGCCGGCCGATCCGGGCCAGGTGGCGTGGCTGGACGCGGGGCTGGCCGCGCTGGCCGACACCGGGCTCACCGAGCGCGGGAAACTCGCAGCGGTCATGGCGGTTCTGCACTTCGTGCGCGGCGCAGCGGCAGTGGACATCGAGGCGGATCGTTTCGGTTGGTCGGACTATCCGGCGCTTCTGCGCGGGCTGCTCGACCCGGAAAGGTTCCCCGCGCTCGCCACGGCGTTGCGAGAGGGCGCCTTCGACCGCGCAGACAACGACCCGTACACCGACTTCCGTTCCGGGTTGAGCCAACTGCTCGATGGCATCGGCACCAGGATCGGTTAGCGCACCGGTCGCCGACCAAAGGCGCGTTGCGCAACGGATTTCGAGCCACACAGTCGCGCGTTGGCGACGCCATCACCTCGGTGAATGTTCGACCCTCCGTGCGGATCAGCCAATTCGTATACCGTTCGCCTCGTGACTCGTTCGTTTCGGCGTTTCGATGAGTGGCTCAACCGCCAGCTCGAAGAGTGCGCGCGCAATGCCGGTACGGACGTGGACACCTATGTCGCGCGTGCTGTCGCAGCACAGATGGTCGCCGACCAGATGCGCACCAAGGTCTCCGCGAAAGAACTGCTTACCCACCTGTCCGAATCAGGGGTGCTCGTCAGCGATTCCATGCCGGATGTGTCGACGATTGTCACCGACCCCGATCGACTGAACTCACTGCGTTCGACCGGCTTGCTCGACTCACCTCCGGACCCGGCCTACGACCGGATCACTCGAGCGGCCGCAGAGGCGCTGGGGACCCCGTTCGCGGCGGTGAGCCTGGTCGATGCCGACCGTACGTTCTACAAGAGCACCGCCGGGATGGGGAAGCTCTCCGTCGAGGAGCGAGCGATGCCCTTCGACCAATCCATCTGTCAGTACACCGTGGCCGATGGAGCCGCGCTGGTCATCGAAGATGCGCGAACCGACCCCGTGTTCATGAACCACCCGGTGGTCCGTGGCGGCGCGATGGCCGCGTACCTCGGCATCCCCTTGATTGATCAGGACGGCCTCGCGATCGGCACGCTGTGCGTGTCGGATAGCAAGCCGAGACAGTGGAGTACCGGTCACGTCCAGATTCTGAGCGATTTGGCGCAACTGACCGTGGAGCGGATTTTCGCCACTCCTCCCACTTCAAGCGCTTGAGAGTAGACCTTCAGCTAACCCGGGTTTCACCCTCTCGCAAGAGCGCATTGCCGACAGTTGCCCTAAGTGCGCTTTTTGACATTGAGGTCGGTACAGTGCATCTAGCATAGTTGCCAGTTTTGTCCGAGAGAGTGATAAATGCAGCTTACCGCGGATGCTTCGGAGCACGAGCCTAGTAGCCGTCCGACGGTGCCGCGGTTGCAGGTCGTGCCGGCTCCGTCTCCCAATCCGGCACCGCGCTGGGTCGAGGTTCTCCGCGTCGATCCGTGGTATTCGGCGATCACCGTGGCGATCGACGCCGTCCTGGCCGCGGCCGCGGTGGCGTTGGCCCAGTGGTGGATTCCCGGCGAGATGGAGCACGAACGCAACATCGCCCTGTTCTCGTGGCTGTTCGTCCCGATGCTGCTGTTGGTGATGGCCACCCGGTCGATGTATCGACAGAAGCTGAATGAGGGGTTCCTGGACCAGTTCGAGCCCGTGGCAACGTCGATCGCGGTGGCCGCCCTGGCGACGTTGACCCTGATGGTGATCCTGGTGCCTCGTCTCCCGGTCGGAGAGGTCCTCACACCTTACGTTCGCCCGAGCGAGCTCGTCCTGAAGATCTGGGTGTTCGCCGCCATTCTCATTCCCGTGGTACGCCTGGCCCGGTCGTTGGTGAACCGCTGGCTGCGAAGGAGGTTCGAAGTCGGCAGGCCGGCCTTGGTCGTCGGCTCCGGCCCGGTCGCCCATCAGCTCATTTCCCGCATGCGTCAGATCCGGGACTACGGCATGTGCCCGGTCGGCTTGTTGGACGACACGCGACCCAAAGACGCGGAGATGTTCGACGTCCCGTACCTGGGCAGTACAAGCGATCTCGAGAGCGCCGCGCGCGCCACGCGAGCCGAGGAGCTCATCATCGCTCCCTCGCCGTTGCCCGACGAACAGCTTGCGCGCACCGCGCAATTGGCCCAGGAACTCGGGCTGCGTGTGCGGGTGGTGCCACGCTTGATGGACTCGGTCGGTAGCGGCACCCGAATCGAGCACATGGGTGGCGTCCCGCTCATGGTGCTGACCCACGTCAATCCGAAAGGCTGGCAATTCGCCGTCAAGCATGGTGGTGACCGCGTCGCCGCGCTGGTCGGACTCGTGCTCATCTCGCCGTTGCTGGCTGTGCTCGCGATGGCGGTGAAGTTCAGCTCACCGGGCCCGATCTTCTTCGCTCAGGAGCGGATCGGACGCGACGGAAAGGTCTTCGGGTGCTTGAAGTTCCGCACCATGCGTCTCCCTGACAAGGCCGGTGCGAGCTTTGAACCCGAGGAGGGCACGGCGCCGGGCGGGGTCGAGGGCGAGGATCGCCGTACCCGGATCGGGCGCATCATGCGCAAGGCATCGCTGGACGAACTGCCTCAACTGATCAACGTGCTGCGCGGTGAGATGAGCCTGGTGGGGCCGCGCCCCGAGCGGCCGGAGTTCGTCGAACTTTTCGAGATGCACGTGCGCCGCTACGGCCAGCGGCACCGGGTGAAGGCAGGCATGACGGGCTGGGCCCAGGTGCACGGATTCCGGGGACAGACATCGATCGCAGACCGCGCCGAATGGGACAACTACTACATCGACAACTGGTCCCTGCTCTTGGATTTCAAAATCCTGATCCTCACCGTGCTGGCGGTCCTGCGGCCGGCAGAAGACTGAGCACGAAAAGCAAGTAACCCCCGACACATTCGTGTTCGGGGGTTTTCCTTGCGGTCCGGCCTATTTGGCCTTCTCGAGAATCTCGACCAGCCGCCAGCGCTTGGTCGCCGACAGCGGACGCGTCTCCATCAGCGACACCCGGTCGCCGATGCCTGCGATGTCGTCCTCGTCGTGTGCCTTGACCTTCTTGGTGGTGCGGATGATCTTGCCGTACAGCGGGTGGCTCTTACGATCTTCCAACTCGACCACGATGGTCTTCTGCATCTTGTCCGACACCACGTAGCCGATGGCCGTCTTGCGGCGGCCACGCTCCTCGTCCTTGCGCGGGGTGTACTTGGGCCCTTTTGCAGTGTTCTCAGCCATTTTTACGAATCCTCACCCACGGGTCCGGAGGCCAGACCCAACTCACGTTCGCGCAGCACGGTGTACACGCGCGCAATTTCCTGACGCACCGTGCGAAGCCGGCGGTTGTTCGACAACTGGCCGGTCGCCATCTGGAAGCGCAGGTTGAACAACTCTTCCTTGGACTCGCGCAGCCGTTCCTTCAGTTCGTCGTCGGTCAGCTCGCGCAGCTCGCCCGGCGTCACTCCCACTGCCATCAGAAGTGCTCCTCTCGGGTAACGATGCGTGCCTTGATCGGCAGCTTGTGGATCGCACGGGTCAGCGCCGCCCGGGCGGTTGCCTCATCGGGGTAGCTCAACTCGAACAGCACGCGGCCCGGTTTGACGTTGGCCACCCACCACTCGGGTGAACCCTTACCCGAACCCATGCGGGTTTCGGCCGGCTTCTTGGTCAGCGGGCGGTCCGGGAATATGTTGATCCACACCTTGCCGCCACGTTTGATGTGCCGGTTGATCGCGATACGCGCGGACTCGATCTGCCGGTTGGTGATGTAGGCGTGCTCGAGCGCCTGGATGCCGTAGTCGCCGAAGCTGACCGTCGTGCCGCCGCTGGCGATGCCGCGTTGCCTCGGGTGGTGTTGCTTACGGTGCTTGACCTTGCGGGGAATCAACATGATTCAGCTCTCCGTTTTTTCTGTGGGCGTCTCGACCGCCGCTGCGGCCTGCGAAGCCGCGGCGTTGTCTGCCACGCTGCCGGCCGGAGCCGTGCCGCTCTCGGAACCGCCGGTGGCGGCCCGGCCGGCTTCGGTGCTCGTCGCGGTGGTGCCGGATGCGCCGCTGCGACGGGGCCGGGTGCCCGAAGGACGCTCGCGACGCGGACGATCCGCACCGGCGGGCACGGCGGCGGCGAGCTCACGCTTGCCACCGACGATGTCACCCTTGTAGATCCACACCTTCACGCCGATGCGGCCGAAGGTGGTCTTCGCCTCGTACAGGCCGTAATCGATGTCGGCGCGCAGCGTGTGCAGCGGCACGCGGCCTTCGCGGTAGAACTCCGAGCGGCTCATCTCGGCGCCACCGAGGCGCCCCGAGCACTGCACGCGAATTCCCTTGACGTTGGGCTGGCGCATCGCGGACTGGATCGCCTTGCGCATGGCGCGGCGGAAGGCCACGCGGTTGGACAGCTGCTCGGCAACGCCTTGCGCCACCAGCTGCGCCTGCGACTCGGGATTCTTCACCTCGAGGATGTTCAGCTGCACCTGCTTGCCGGTCAGCTTCTCCAAGTCGGCGCGAATACGGTCGGCTTCCGTGCCGCGGCGGCCGATCACGATGCCCGGCCGCGCGGTGTGGATGTCCACGCGCACGCGGTCACGGGTGCGCTCGATCTCCACGTCGGCGATGCCGGCGCGCTCCAGACCGGTGGCCAGCAGCCGCCGGATCGCGACGTCTTCCTTGACGTAATCCTTGTACTGCTTGTCGGCGTACCACCGGGACTTCCAGTCGGTGGTGATACCGAGCCGGAAGCCGTGGGGATTGATTTTCTGGCCCACTACTCCGAGCCCTCCTTCGAATCGGACGCTTCAGCAGTCGATTTCTTGGGCGCCGCCTTCTTGGCGGGCGCCTTCTTCGCGGGCGCCTGCTCTGCGGCTTTGTTGGCGGGAGCCTTCTTGGCCGCTTCAGCGCTCTTGGCCTTACTGCCCTGTGCGCGACGCGCCCGGGCCGCGCTGGCCGACTGACCGCCGCCACGCTGCTCCTGGCTCACCCTGCTCTCCACGATCACCGTGATGTGGCTGGTGCGCTTGCGAATCCGGAACGCACGGCCCTGTGCTCGCGGCCGGATGCGCTTGGCGGTCGGCCCCTCGTCGGCGTAGACGGTCGCGACCACAAGGGTGGACGGATCCAGGCCCTCGTTGTTCTGCGCATTGGCCGCCGCGCTCGCGATGACCTTGGCGACCGGCTCGCTGGCCGCCTGCGGAGCCCACCGCAGGATGTCCAGCGCTTCGGCCACCGACTTGCCGCGCACCAGGTCGATGACGCGGCGGGCCTTCGTCGGCGATACGCGCACAAAGCGCGCCTTCGCCGTCGCGGACGGATATTCGATCGCTGTAGTCATTAGCGCCTCTTCGCCTTCCGGTCATCCTTGATGTGACCCTTGAAGGTGCGGGTGGGGGCGAACTCGCCGAGCTTGTGCCCGACCATCGCCTCGGTGACGAACACCGGGACATGCTTGCGGCCGTCATGCACCGCGAAGGTGTGCCCGATGAAGTCAGGGATGATGGTCGACCGACGCGACCAGGTCTTGATGACCTGCTTGGTGTTCTTCTCGTTCTGCGCGTCGACCTTCTTCAACAGATGGTCGTCGACGAACGGACCCTTCTTCAGGCTGCGTGGCATATTCCTTGTACCTGCCTAGTCTCAGCGCTTCTTGCCGGTGCGCCGGCGACGGACGATGAGCTTGTTGCTCGCTTTGTTCGGCTTGCGGGTGCGGCCTTCCGGCTTGCCCCACGGGCTCACCGGGTGACGACCACCGGAGGTCTTACCCTCACCACCGCCGTGCGGGTGGTCGACCGGGTTCATCACGACACCACGGACGGTGGGGCGCTTGCCCTTCCACCGCATGCGGCCGGCCTTGCCCCAGTTGATGTTCGCCTGCTCGGCGTTGCCGACCTCGCCGACGGTGGCGCGGCAGCGCACGTCGACGCGGCGGATCTCACCCGAGGGCATACGCAACGACGCGTAGCTGCCTTCCTTGCCCAGCAACTGGATGCTGGAGCCGGCCGAGCGCGCCAGCTTGGCACCGCCACCAGGCCGCAGTTCCACCGCGTGCACCAAGGTGCCCGCGGGGATGTTGCGCAGCGGCAGGTTGTTGCCCGGTTTGATGTCGGCGTTGGGACCCGACTCGATGATGGTGCCCTGCTTCACCCCTTCGGGGGCGATGATGTAGCGCTTCTCCCCGTCGAAGTAGTGCAGCAGTGCGATGTTCGCCGTGCGGTTCGGGTCGTACTCGATGTGCGCGACCTTGGCGTTGACGCCGTCCTTGTCGTGGCGACGGAAGTCGATCACCCGGTAGGCGCGCTTGTGCCCACCGCCCTTGTGCCGGGTGGTGATGCGGCCGTGCGCGTTTCGGCCACCCTTGCCGTGCAGCGGTCGAACCAGCGACTTCTCCGGGTGGTCGCGGGTGATCTCAGCGAAGTCGGAGACGCTGGCACCGCGGCGACCGGGGGTCGTCGGCTTGTACTTGCGAATTGCCATGATTCTCTAGGTCTTCCTCCGTCGCCGGCCTGACGAAATCAAGCCGGTGCTCCGAACAGGTCGATGGGCTTGCTACCCGCGGCCAGCGTCACGATGGCGCGCTTGGTGCTCTTGCGCTTCCCGTAACCGGTGCGGGTGCGTTTGCGCTTGCCCTGCCGGTTGGCGGTGTTCACCGAGTCGACCTTGACACCGAAGATCTTCTCGATGGCGATCTTGATCTGTGTCTTGTTCGAGTCGGGATGCACGATGAACGTGTAGACGTTGTCCTCGATCAGCCCGTACGACTTCTCGGAGATGACCGGCGACAGGATGATGTCGCGGGGGTCAGTGACGGTCGCCATCAGGCCGACACCTCCTCTTTCGCAGTCTGGTTCGCGCTGATGTAGGCGTTGAGCGCCTCGACGCTGAAGATCACGTCGTCAGCATTCAGCACGTCATAGGTGTTGAGCTGGTCGGGCGAAAGCACGTGCACGCCCGGGAGATTGCGCACGCTCTTGGCGCTGACCTCGTCGGCGCGCCCGATCACCACGAGCACCTTGTTCTTCTCGAGCTTGCGGTCGCCGACCAGCGTGGTCAGGAATGCCTTGGCGCTCTTGGTCGACGGCGCCTGGCCCTCGACGAGTTCGGTGACCGCGTGGATCCGGTCATTGCGGGCCCGGTCGGACAGCGCACCGCGCAGAGCGGCCCGGATCATCTTCTTCGGCGTCCGCTCGCTGTAGTCGCGCGGCTTCGGGCCGTGAACGGTGCCACCGCCGGTGAACTGCGGCGCCCGGATCGAGCCCTGGCGCGCACGGCCGGTGCCCTTCTGCCGGTAGGGCTTCTTACCGCCGCCGCGGACTTCACCGCGTGTCTTGGTGGAATGCGTGCCCTGCCGCGCCGCGGCCAGCTGCGCGGTGACCACCTGGTGCATCAACGCGATGTTCACCTCGACGTCGAACAGCTCGGCGGGCAGCTCGACGGAGCCGTCTTTCGTCCCCGCAGGCGTGTGGACATCTACTTTGAGAGCCATTACTTCTCGCTCCTCTTGATCGCGCTGCGGACCATCACGAGCCCGCCGTTACGGCCGGGGATTGCGCCCTTGATCAACAGCACACCGTTCTCGGCATCGACCTTGTGCACCAACAGGTTCAGCGTCGTCACGCGGTCGTTGCCCATCCGGCCCGACATGCGCGTGCCCTTGAACACCCGGCCGGGCGTGGCGCAGCCACCGATGGAACCGGGGCGGCGGTGCACCGCCTGTGCGCCGTGGCTGGCGCCCTGGCCGCGGAAACCGTGCCGCTTCATCGTTCCGGCGAAACCCTTGCCCTTGCTGGTGCCGGTCACGTCGACGTAGGTGCCGTCGGCGAAGATCTCGGCGGTCAGCTCCTGGCCGACCTCGTATTCGGCGGCGGCGGACTCGTCATCGAGCCGCAGCTCGGCCAGATGCCGGCGCGGGTTGACCCCGGCGGCCGAATACTGGCCCGTGACAGGCTTATTGACCTTGCGCGGGCTGATCTCACCGTAGGCCAACTGCACCGCGCTGTAGCCGTCGCGCTCCGGCGTGCGGATGCGCGTCACAACATTGGGCCCGGCCTTGACGACCGTCACCGGCACGACCCGGTTGTTCTCGTCGAACACCTGCGTCATGCCCAGCTTGGTGCCCAGAATGCCTCTTCTAGCCATGTCCTGGTCTCCTACTGGATGTTGACGTCGACGCTGGCCGGCAGATCGATGCGCATCAAGGCGTCAACGGTCTTGGGCGTCGGGTCGAGGATGTCGATCAGCCGCTTGTGGGTGCGCATCTCGAAGTGCTCCCGCGAGTCCTTGTACTTGTGCGGGGACCGGATGACGCAGTACACGTTCTTCTCGGTCGGCAGCGGCACAGGACCAACCACGCTGGCGCCGGTTCTGGTGACCGTTTCCACGATCTTGCGCGCCGAGGCGTCGATCGCCTCGTGGTCGTAGGCCTTGAGCCTGATGCGGATCTTCTGTCCCGCCACGCTTCTCCTACCTCACTCATACTGGGCCCGGAAATGGGCCGCTCTCACCGGCGCAGTCACGCTGCTATGCCGCCGCTGTTCTTCTGTCTGTGGTCCACCGGTACCCGCGGTCGGGTGTGTCGCCCGCACACGCTCGTCCGCTCCGAAAATCTTCGCGATCGAGATTGGCACCGGATGCGCCCGGTTGGGCGCCGGTCGTATGCCCTGGCCACGCGGTCCGAACAGGCACCGTCCCGGCTCAAGGCAACCCGAACAGTATGCCCTAGAAAACGGCACGCTCCAAATCCCTGGCCACGGGATACCCGGTTGCCCGGCGCTGAGCCTGCGGGCCCACCCTACCCGTGACGAAAGCGGTGCCGCCGGGCTCCGTTCAGCCCGCGCTCGAGGCGTACCTCAGCTTCCCAGTCCGGTCCAGAACGCACATTGGTGTTTGCGCTCGAAATCGGTGACGACGCGGTTGCCATCCGGTTCCAGCCACATCCGCTCACCCGCCGGTCCGCTGGTCAACTCGGGCCAACCGGGGCCTGGTGATCCGGTCGCGACGAACCGCGCCCAGTAGTCGACCATCTCCTCGGACAACCGTTGTTGGGCGGCATCCAGCGGTGGCGCGCCGCCGACGTCGAACAGGTAGCGCAACTCCAGGGAATGCGCCGCGCCGACCGGGAACGGCGCCTCGCGCAACGGTTCGGGCGCGGGTGCGCCGCGGTCGCCGAATTCGTAGGCATAGACGGGTTGGTCGACGAGGGCGTCGGCCATCCGGTCGGCCACGCAGGCGTATTCGGCCGCCGTCACCGCCGCCGAATACGCCAGCGCAACGCTTCCGCCATACCGTTCGGGCGGATACCGCGCCGCGACGGCCGGACCGTGCGGCCCGAACGCCTCGGCGAGCAGTTCGGGGTAGCTCCCGGCATCGAATGGCCGCCCGCGCAACGCCTGCAGCGCCGCGAACAGCGTGTGTTCGTCTTGTGTGGTGCCGATCAGCACGGGGACCCGGGCAGCCTTACCGCCGGTGATGGCGGTGAACGAGTTCTCGGGCAGCGCCTCGGTTCCCGCCACCGGGCCGCTCAGGCGTTCGGTCCCGAACCGCGCGTACATCAGCGGGGCCTGCAATCGATCGGCGGGCACAGACCGTAGGCAGTCCGCGGCGAGGTGAGGATCCGCGCATCCGATATCGGCTGCGTACGCGGTGCTGGCCTCCTGGGCGGCCGGCAGGTCGTACTGCGCTTGACAAGGCGCACTCTGGATGATTGCCGCGCTGAACAGTCCCCGGGACCCCGGTGCCACGAGGTGGTCACACACCGCCATTCCGCCTGCCGATTCACCCGCGATCGTGACCCTGTCCGGGTCCCCGCCGAATCCGGCGATGTTGTCGCGAACCCACCGCAGCGCCGCCTGCTGGTCGGCGAGGCCGTAGTTGCCGACGTCGCCGCCCGAACCGAACGCCGGGTGGGCGAGAAAGCCCAGCGCCCCGAGGCGATAGTTGATCGTGACGACGACGACGCCGCGGGCGGCCAACCGCCGCGCGGGGTAGATGTCGCCGCTGCCGTTCAGGAAGCTCCCGCCGTGGATCCACACCATCACCGGCCGCGGTTCGTCCGACGGCGGCGGGGTCCAGACATTGAGGGTCAGGCAGTCCTCGCTGGGCGGGCGTCGGTCGACGTCGGAGCTGGTGTCCTGGATGCAGCGCGCACCGGGGCGCGTCGCGTCGCGAAATCCCGGCCACGCCGCGACCGGCGCGGGCGGTTGCCAGCGCAGCGCACCGAGAGGCGGTGCGGCGTAGGGGATTCCAGCAAAGTACCGATGGTCGTCGGCGACGGTACCGCGGACCGCGCCCGCGGCGGTCCGCACGACCCCGGGGTCGGCTGGCACATTCACCGCGGCGGTCCCGCCCTGGGCACAACCGGACAGTGCGGCGGCCAGCAGCGCGAGCGCCGCCGCGCGACAGACGCCGCGCCGGACAGTCGGGCCGCCCCTTCCACTCGCCACCTCGCGAGCGTACTGAGGCGGCCCGGATCCCCCGGCCCGGACCATCGCTTAGAGTGCATAGTTGACAGCTGTCAAGTATGACCCCGAGCGAGGGAACATGAGCACGCCGATCATCGATGACGCCGCCAAGGTGCTGGCCGACCCGAAGGCCTACACCGACGAGGCGGGCCTGCACGCCGCGTTGACCCACCTGCGAAAGCACGCCCCGGTGTCCTATGTCGACGTGCCGGACTACCGGCCGTTCTGGGCCATTGCCAAGCACGCCGACATCATGGCGATCGAGCGCGACAACGAGCTCTGGATCAATGCACCGCGCCCGATGCTCGTCACGGCCGCGACCGACGATCTGTCGCAGGCCAACCTCGCCGCCGGTGGCGGACTGCGGACGTTGATCCACATGGACGACCCGCTGCACCGCGACATCCGCAAGATCGGCGCGGACTGGTTCCGGCCCAAGGCGATGCGCGCGCTGAAGGCCCGCGTCGACGAGCTGGCCAAGATCTACGTGGACAAGATGGTCGAAAAGGGTCCCGAATGCGACTTCGTCCAAGAGGTCGCGGTGAACTTCCCGCTCTATGTGATCCTGTCGCTGCTCGGCCTGCCCGAGTCCGACTTCGGCCGCATGCTCAAGCTCACCCAGGAGATGTTCGGCGGCGACGACGACGAGTTCACCCGCGGAAAGAGCGCGCAGGAACTGCACGAGGTCATCACCGACTTCTTCCGCTACTTCACCGCGCTGACCGCCGATCGCCGGGCCAACCCCACCGACGATCTGGCCTCGGCGATCGCCAACGCCAAGATCGACGGGGAGTACCTCAACGACGTCGACTGCCTGTCCTACTACGTCATCGTCGCCAGCGCGGGCCACGACACCACGAGCGCGGCGATCTCGGGCGGCCTGCTGGCGCTGATCGAGAACCAGGACCAGCTCGCTCGATTGAAGGCCGAGCCGGAGCTGATGGGCACCGCGGTGGAGGAGATGATCCGCTGGACCACCCCGGTCAAGGAGTTCATGCGCACCGCCACGGCCGACACCGAGGTGCGCGGTGTGCCGATGAAGGCGGGCGAGTCGGTGCTGCTGTCCTACGTCTCGGCCAACCGCGACGAGAACATCTTCGACGAGCCGTTCCGCTTCGACGTCGGCCGAGACCCGAACAAGCACCTCTCATTCGGCTACGGCGTGCACTTCTGTCTCGGCGCCGCTCTGGCACGCATGGAGATCAACAGCTTCTTCACCGAGTTGGTGCCACGGCTCGATTCGATCGAGTTGGCCGGCGACCCGGAGTTCATCGCGACGATCTTCGTCGGCGGGCTCAAGCACCTGCCGATCAGATACTCGCTGCGCTGAACTTCGGCGCCATCGCGGTGATTTCGCGGTGATTTCGCGGTGATGAAGCCCACCCTCGCAGTGCGAAGTGGCATCGGTCACATAGACTGCGCTTGACACCCGTCAAGTCGTTCCCGAGGAGCTTCATGAGCACGCCGACGATGGACCAGAAATCACAGGAAGCCGCGAAGGTCTTCGCCGACCCCAAGGCGTATGCCGACGACGATCGGCTGCACGCCGCGCTGACTCATCTGCGGGCCCACAACCCGGTCCCCTATGTGGACCACCCGCCGTATCGGCCGTTCTACGCCATCACCAAGCACGCCGACATCATGGCGATCGAGCGCGACAACAACCTGTGGCTGAGCGAGCCGCGGCCGCTGCTCGCGACCGCCGAGGCCGACGACCTGGCGAGGGCGCAGCTGGAAGCCGGTATGGGTCTGCGAACACTGATCCACATGGACGACCCCCACCACCGCGATGTCCGCAAGATCGGCGCGGATTGGTTCCGCCCCAAGGCGATGCGCGAATTGAAGGTTCGAGTCGACGAGCTGGCCAAGCGCTACGTCGACAAGATGCGCGACATCGGTCCCGAATGCGACTTCGTCGAGGACATCGCGGTGCACTACCCGCTCTACGTGATCCTCTCGCTGCTCGGGCTGCCCGAGGAGGACTTCCCGCGCATGCTCAAGCTCACCCAGGAGATCTTCGGCGGTGACGACGAGGAGTACCAGCGCGGCACCACCCCTGAGGAGAAGCTGCAGACGGTGCTCGAGTTCTTCGCCTACTTCGGCGAACTGACCGCTTCACGCCGGGCGAACCCGACCAATGACCTCGCATCGGCGATCGCCAACGGAACCATCAACGGTGAGCCGTTGTCGGAGGTCGACACCGCGTCGTACTACGTCATTGTGGCCACCGCGGGCCACGACACCACGAAGGACGCGATCTCCGGCGGTCTACGCGCGCTGATCGACAATCCCGACCAACTCGCACGGCTACAGGCCCAACCGGAATTGATGGGGACCGCGGTCGAGGAGATGATCCGCTGGACCACCCCGGTCAAAGAGTTCATGCGCACCGCAGCCGACGACACCGAGGTCCGTGGCGTACCGATCGCCAAGGGCGAATCCGCCTATCTCGCTTACGTATCCGCCAACCGTGACGAAGAGGTGTTCGACGAGCCGTTCACGTTCGACGTGGGCCGCGATCCCAACAAGCATCTCTCGTTCGGCTACGGAGTGCACTTCTGTCTGGGAGCCGCGTTGGCACGGATGGAGATGAACAGCCTGTTCACCGAACTGCTCCCAAGGCTGGACTCGATCGAACTGGCCGGCGAACCCGAACTAGCCGCGACGGTGTTCGTCGGGGGCCTCAAGCATCTTCCGATTCGCTACTCACTGAGGTGATCTTGCTCGGCTTCTTCGCGTGGGTGGCCAGGAAACCGTCCACCGAAGCCTCCGCGCACGCGCGGTAGTCGAAGTCGGCCACTGTCGACAGCTTCCCGAGAATCAACGGGCCGATCAGAAGTGCGATGGTCTGGATCCGGTCCACCTCGTCGAGTTCCTCGGCCGCCTGGGCACCGTCGAGGATCGCGTCGAAGGGCGCCGAGTACAGCGCGATGATGCGTGACCTCAGGGTGCCGACGGCATCCGAATCCGGCTGCTGCACTTCGGAGTACGTCCCCACGTCGGGACCGGACGCCATCCACGTCATGGCGGTGATCATCGCGGACGCCTCGGCGATCGACTCCGCCCACCCGACCACGACCGCGATCAGCCGCTCGCGCAGGCTCCCCTCCGACGGCGGCATAGGCGCGGGGTTGAGCAGGCTCATGAACGCCGCCGCCATCAAGTCGTTGGCGCTCGGGAAGTGGCGATACAGCGTGGCCCGCGCGACGTTGGCGGTTCGGGTGACCGCGTCGATGGTGACCGCGCTCGGGCCGCCCGCCCGCAGCAGCGTTGTCGCCGCGTCGAGCAGGCGGGCACGCGACCGGGCCGGCCTCGGGTCGGTACTTGCCCCGCTCATCGTTTAACCCACCTCCTCGCCGGGAACAAGACTATCGGTCTCGCAACAAGACTGTTAGTCTCAAAAATCTCCTTCGGAAGAGAGCGACGCATGGTCGACACCCTCAGCCGGTCTGAACAGGATATCGGCGCCAGCGTCGCCCACCTGTCTCCTCGGGCGCGCGTCTGGTTACTCACCGTGGCCTGCATGGGCGTCGCGCTGGCCATCAGTTCGATGGTGGCTCTCAACGCCGCGCTGCCCGACATCGCGATCGAAACCACGGCCACACAAGCACAGTTGACATGGGTGGTCGACGGTTACACCTTGGTCCTCGCGTGCCTGTTGTTGCCTGCCGGCGCGATCGGCGACCGGTACGGTCGCCGCGGCGCTCTGCTCGCCGGTCTCGGAATCTTCACGCTGGCCTCGGCCGCGCCGCTGATTTTCGACGGTCCAGTCGCGTTGATCATCGCTCGCGCCGTGGCCGGCGTCGGTGCGGCGTTCGTCATGCCGGCCACGCTGTCGCTGTTGACGGCCGCGTACCCGAAGGCCGAACGCAACAAGGCCGTCGGCATCTGGGCGGGGGTCGCGGGTTCGAGTGCAGTGGTCGGTTTCCTGGGATCCGGTGTGCTGCTGCACTTCTGGTCGTGGCAATCGATCTTCTGGGCATTCGCGATCTCGGGTGCGGGGCTGTTCGGCCTCGCGTGCACGGTGGCCTCGTCTCGTGATCAGCAAGCCACACCGCTGGACTGGCCGGGAGCCGTATTGGTTGGCGGGGCCGTCGCGGTTTTCGTCTACGGCGTGCTCGAGGCGCCCATGCGCGGCTGGACCCACCCGGTCGTATACGGGTGCATGGCCGCCGGGGTTGTCATGGCGGCCGCCTTCGCGGTGTGGGAACTGCGCAGCGCGCACCCGCTACTCGACGTCCGCTTGTTCGCCAAGGCCGACTTCACCACCGGTGCCGTCGTCGTGACGTTCTTCTTCCTCGCCAACTTCGGATTCTTCTTCGTCTCGATGCAGTACATGCAGCTGTTGCTCGGCTACACGCCGCTGCAGACGGCGTTCGCGCTGGCGCCCCTCATCGCCCCCCTGCTGGTCCTGAGCCTCACAACGCCGTGGTATCTGCCTCGACTGGGTCTCCGGATCGTCTTGTCCACCGGCCTGACACTGATTGCGGCCGGGCTGTTCTACATGCGAACACTAGATGTCGACTCACCGTACTTGGATCTGGCGCTGCCGCTGCTCATCATGTCGACGGGAATCGGGTTATGTACGGCGCCGGCGACTTCGGCGATCATGGGGGCGGTGCCGGACGAGAAGCAGGGCGTCGCGTCGGCGGTCAACGACACCACCCGCGAGGTGGGGGCCGCCCTGGGCATCGCAGTCGCGGGCTCCGTGCTGGCCGCCCAGTACGGCGACAGGCTGCAGCCCCATCTGAGCGCACTACCCGAATCGCTCCGCACCGCCGCGTCGAATTCGTTGGCCGAGGCGCTTGAAGTGGCCGCGCGGCTCGGCCCCCAGGGCGCTTGGCTTTCGGAGTTCGCGCAGCGAGCCTTCCTGGAGGCCATGCACATCTCGCTGATCGCACTCGGCGTCCTCTGCGCCGTAGCGGCCGCGTTCATCGCGCTGTGGGCGCCGGGCCGCGACGGCAGGCAGTTTCGCTTCATCGAGCGGATGGTCTCGCGGTCAGACGATGAACTCGGCCGCCCGGTGCCCGACCATGACGATGGTGGCGTGCGGACCCCGGCTCGGGATCACCGGTAGCACCGACCCGTCGACCACCCACAGCCCCTCGACCCCGCGCGCCCGGCACCGCGGGTCGACCACGGCGAGGTCGTCGCCGTCGCCCCCCATCGGCGCGGTCCCCGACAGATGCTGCGACGTCGACCATGACGCCGGACCGACCCCGGCCGCCCCGCCGACGAGTTCGCGGGACAATGCGATTCCGGCACGCAGCTTTTCCACATCGTCGGGCTCACTGTCGTAACGGTGCTCGATGACCGGGGGGACATCGGGGTCGGCGCTGACGATCGTGACGACCCCTCGTGACTTCGGGCGCATCAACGTCACGCCGATATGGGGGTGGTCAGCTGGATCGTCACGCCGTCCGCTCACCATGGCCCCGAAACCCGCTGTGTACGGACGAATCTCGAGCCCGTCGTCGGTGGTGAGCACGGCCTCCAGAGGTGGGAGCCCGTGTGTTTCCGTCCAGTTCACCGGTAGCACCCATTCGGGATGGTCCGACATCACGGCTCCCACGGGGAGGTTCGCCGCCACCGGTATGCCGACGCGCTCGAGGGCGTCAGGCGGACCCACACCAGAGAGCATCAGAAGGTGTGCCGACCCGATTGCACCGGCGCACAACACGATCCGGTCCGCCTCGAGATAAACGGCACCATCCGGGCCCGTACACTCCGCGCCGACCGCGCGTCCGGCCGCGATCCGGATGCGGCGGACCCGGGTGCTGGTGAGCAGTGTCAGGTTCGCGCGGTCCGAGGCTGGTTGCAGGTACGCCCCACCGGGGCCCATCCGGGCGCCCTGGTAGACGTTCAGCGGCACCGCCCCCACTCCGGCACCCACCGGCGCCTCGGCCGTCGACCCGTTCAGATCCGCTACCCACGGATGTCCGGCTTCGGTGGCTGCCTTCACGAACGATGCTGTGCAACCGTCGAATTCGGACACCCGCTGAATCCGTATCGGCCCTTCTGAGCCGTGTACCGCATTGTCGAAGTCGAGGTCGGTCTCGATGGCCCGGAAGTGCGGAAGCACTTCCGGCCATGTCCAGCCGGGCAGTCCCCAGCCGTCGAAGTCCGACGGCAGCCCGCGGCAGAAGTAGCCTCCGTTGACGGCGCCCGATCCTCCGACCACCTCACCGCGCATGAGCGTCGCGTGACGAAGCGGGTCGACGGTCAGTGTGGTCGGGTACCGCCGTACCACCGAACTCGCGGCGCCGATGGGCAGCCGCAGTCCGTCGTTGATCTGCGCCGCGACCCGCGGGTCGGACGGTCCGGGACCCGATTCGACGACGGTGACGCGACATGAGGGGTCGGCGGAGAGCCGCTCGGCCAGAACGGATCCGGCGCTGCCGGCACCGACGATCAGGACGTCACTGCGGACGAACCAGGGTGGCCTCAAGTCCGGATCTGGGGTTTGAGCGCACCGAGGTGTCGCTCACGGACAACCCCTGTCCACAGACCTGCCCCGTAGGCGATGTCGTCGAGGCGCTTGAGGACGATGTAGGTGAGCAGGCCGACCCGTTGGGTGTCGTCTTCGGTGTTCCGGCTCCGGGTCAGCCAGTCGACGACCCCCTCCACCACCGCGGCCACGAGCACGACCTGTCGGCATCGTCGAGACAAGAGCGCGGCGACGAGCGCGAGCGGCCAGTAGTGCCGGCAGATCGCCGACGCCAGCTGCATGGCCGCCGACCACAGTCCGTGTGCGGCCACCACCGCGACGTCCTTGGGTTCGGGTTCGACGCTCGACAGGGACTTGGCGATGCGGCGCCCGGTGATGGTTGCGACCACGATCGAGGCCAGATAGCCGATCGACGATCCCATCGCCATCAGCATCCACGCCACCAGCGTCCAGCCCGAGATCACCAGCGGAGCGGTCTTGCCGGGGTGGCGGACCGAGAGCGGTGCGGCGGCTTCGCCGTAGAAAGACCTGCGCGAGAACCACTCTCGCAGTTGCGTCCGATGATCGTGCGCCACCAGCGCGATGGGCTCATAGCGCAGTCGCGCGCCGGATTCGATGAGTCGCCAGCACAGATCGACATCCTCACCCGATGTCAGCGTCTCATCGAAGCCGCCGACCTCGCCCAGCATCGCCCGCCGCCCGATGATCGCGGCACTGGGTACATAGGACACCGTTCCATAGGGCATCACCGGGGCCTCCCGCAACCCGAGGTCCAGCGATGAGCGCACCGCCTCGTAGCGGGCGACCACATTGTCGGGTTCGCGGAGGCCGACGATGCGCGGTGCGACCAGGCCCACGGCCGGGTCGCAGAAGTGGCCCAGCAGCGCTTCGAGCCATCCGCGCCGCGGTACGACGTCGCTGTCGAGGAAAGCCACGAAGTCGGTCGTGCATGCGGCCAGACCGGTGTTGCGGGCCGCCGCGGGCCCGCGGCTGCGCTCGTGCCGCAGCACTTGCACCCCGCCGTGAACGTCAGCGAAGTCGGCCGCGTCCAGTGGTGTCTCAGAGCCGTCATCGACGACGATCACCCGCAGGCCCCGCACGGCGGTGAGCAGTCTGCTCACACCAGAAGCGTTGTCGCGCACCGGTATAACCACCGTCACGTCCCGGTGCGACGGGCCGCTGGCGGGACGGGGATGCGCGACCGTCGCGTCGAGCAGGGTCCGGGCCAACTGAGCGCTGACGGCGTCGTGCACTTCGAGCCTGCCGCCGTTGAGCATGGTCTGCGCCGCCGGCGCCAAGCGAAGGAGGCGGGTCGGGGAGCCGCCGAGCAGGGCCGAGCCGTCGCCGAGCACCTTCACCCGGCGGTCCACCTGTACGGCGAAGCCGTCGGGCAGTCGCGGTCCGGTCATGTCAGCATCCCGTCGCGATCGGGTGCCCAGCGCACGATCCGCCGAAGGCATGTCTCGACCATATCGGGAAAGATGCGGGCGCCGTCCTCGACGGTGGCGGTGGTCGGATCGCCGAGCACGCCGACCTCGCTGACCGCGGCCACCCCACCCCGCCGCATCTCGGGGATCAGCTCGCGAAGGGGCGCCTTGTTGCCGGGCACACGCTCGTCGATGCGGACATCCTGCGGCGAAATATGTAGCAATACAGACGTTTCGGTATGGCCCGCGTGCGCGTCGGCGCCCGCGACCGTGCACGAGCACCAGCCCGCATCGCGTCCCTCGTACCGCAGCAAAGCGGTCGCGGCGGCCAGCGCTTCGACGTTGCCGCCATGACCGTTGACGAAGACCAGCCTCGACGCCCACCGGGATGCGGACCGGCCGTACTCCACCAGCAACAGCCTCAGCGCGGACGTCCCGATCGAAACGGTGCCGCTGAACTCCTCGTGCTCACCGCTCGCGCCGTAGCCGATGGCCGGCGCGATCATCCAGTTGACGCCGTCGGTGCCGACAAGCCGGTCAGCAACCGCCCTACATACGGCGGTCGCGATCCGGGTGTCGGTGTCCAAAGGAAGATGGGGGCCGTGCTGCTCGGTGGATCCGACGGGTACGAGGAGGGCTGACGGCTTGCTCTGCAGCTGCTTCGACGTCGCATTCGCGAGCTCGCTGACAGATGGCACCCGCCGATGGTAGGCCGAATTCACCTGTCGTGCGCCAATTGTTGAAGCATGCGCAGCAATTGATTCACCGAATTTCTCGCCGCCGGCAGCGCCGTCGCCCCCTCAGTCCCCTGCGCCCCGCCTGTACCAGCACGTTCCCGGGCGCCGGGCCGGCTGTCAGGTGGTCGAACCTCCGGGCACGCCGAGCGCCCGGACGAACCCGGGAGGGACCAGCACGTCGTCGGGCCCGAGATCGTGCACCGATGCGCGCCCGAGGCCCATCAATGCAGAATCGATGCCTCCCCGCAGAACGTCGAGCACGTTCTCGACACCGGCCTGCCCGTTGGCCGCCAGACCCCAGAGATACGCCCGCCCGATCATGACCGCGCGGGCACCGAGCGCGACCGCCTTGACCACGTCGCTGCCCCGTCGGATACCACCATCGAGCACCACCTCGATGTCGTTCCCGACGGCCTCGACGATCGGCGGCAGCGCGCGAATTGACGCGGGCGTCCCGTCCAGGTTGTTGCCACCGTGATTGGACACTGAGATCGCTGAAACACCCGCGTCCACAGCACGTTTCGCATCGTCCACCCGCATCACGCCCTTGAGCATGAAAGGACCGCCCCACAGTTCACGGAGCCAGGCGATGTCCTCCCAGGTCGGCGGCGGGGTGCCCATCCACTCGCCGTACGCGGCGAAGAACGGTGGACCCTCCTCGCCTCGCGCGGCCTGATTGGGGACCCGCAGGTTCGGCGGCCGCAGGGTCTTACCCCACTGCCACATCCAGCTCGGTCTGGTCAGCCCGGTCGGGAGCATCCGCACGGTGGTGCGCAGGTCCATCTGCTCGGGGATCTTCGGGCTGCCCCAGTCGCGGCCGTGCGAGAAGCTCCAGTCCGTGGTGACGATCAGGCCGACCGCACCCGCCTGCCGAGCGCGCTCGACCCGGGCCGCGATCGCGTCCCGCCCGCCCAGCCAGTAGACCTGGAAGAAGAGCTTGGGGTTGACCGCGATCACTTCTTCGATCGGCTTGCTGGCGAACGACGACAGACCCATCGCGGTGCCGCGGGCGGCGGCCGCGCGCGCCACCGCGACCTCGCCGTCCGGGTGGACCGCCTGCACCCCTGTCGGTGAGATCAGCACCGGCAGCGAAATCTCTTGTCCCATCACGGTGGTGGCGAGGTCGCGCTTCTCGGTCGCACCGACGACGTGCGGCGCGAAGCCCAACTCGGCGAACGCCTCGACGTTGTCGGAGACCGTCACGCCCTTCTCGCTGGCGGCGATGAGCGCCGAGTACACCGGCTTGGGGAGCCGGCGCCTCGCGCGCTCCTGGGCGGCGGCGACCGTTTCGAACCAGGTGTCGGCCATGATCACACCGGACTTTCGTTGCAGAGGCGTTTCGGAGGCGCTCCGGCGCCGACATCCGATCGGGGAGGCGTCGTCAGCAGCTTGAGCATCACCGGACCCGATCGCGAGTGGTCGACGCTGGACTTCGGCTTGATCCGCTCTTGAGCCAGGGCCGGAGCGCCGTAGCCCTGGACGCACTCGGGGTCCGGGCCGTCCATCGGCAGCCCGGTGAAGAACTTGGCGGCCATGCACCCGCCGCGGCAGCTGTCATAGTGCCCACAGCTGCCGCACGCGCCGGCCGACTGCGGTTCGCGCAGCTCGCGGAAGAGCGGCGCGTTCTGCCAGACATTCTTAAAACCACCGTCGGACAGAATGTTTCCGGCGTGGAACCGGTCGTGAATGGCGAACGGGCACGCGTAGACGTCGCCGACAGGATCGATGAGGCAGACGACGCGCCCGGCCCCGCACAGGTTCAGCCCGGCGAGCGCGCCGGGTTCACCCAACCCGGCGAGGTGAAAGAACGAGTCCCCGGTGAGCACCCGCTCACCCTTGGCGACCAGCCAGTTGTAGAGCTGGACCTGCTGGTCGGCGGTGGGGTGCAGGTCGTCCCAGACGTCAGCGCCCCGGCCCGACGGACGCAACCGCGTGATGCGCAGCGTTGCACCGTATTGCGCTGCGAGAGCGGCGAAGTCGTCGAGTTGGTCGACGTTGTGGCGGGTGACGACCACCGAGATCTTGGCGTCCTTGAAACCGGCGTCGGCCAGGTTCTGCAGGGCCCGGGTCGCCATCGCGAAGGATCCCGCCCCGCGGACGGCGTCGTTGATCTCCGCCGTGGCGCCGTCGAGGGAGATCTGCACGTCGACGTAGTCGCTGGCCGCCAGCCGGGCCGCGACCTCGGGCGTGATGCGCACACCGTTAGTGGAGAACTTCACGCCGACGTGGTGGGCGGTGGCGTAGTCGACGAGCTCCCAGAAGTCCGAACGCACGGTCGGCTCGCCGCCGCCGATGTTGACGTAGAAGACCTGCATGCGCTCGAGCTCGTCGATGATGTCCTTGCATTGCTGCGTGGTCAGTTCGCGCGGGTCGCGCTTACCCGACGACGACAGGCAGTGCACGCACGCGAGGTTGCAGGCGTAGGTCAGTTCCCAGGTCAGGCAGATCGGCGCGTCGAGGCCGTGCTCGAACTGCTCGACCAGCCGGGGCACACGGACGGCTTCGGTTGATGTCATTGCGGCACCAGCATTTTCGATCGAGCAAGCACACCGAGTGCTTGCAGGTACGGCGCCTGCTGCGTGTCGTCGATACCGGCGGCACGGCAGGCGGATCGGACGTCGGGATGGTCGGACAAGGTGTTGACGACGTCGACGATGGTCCGGTTCTTCAGGAACGACAGCTTGCGCGTCCCGAAGTGGTAGAGCAGCGCCCCGAACGGCTCCGGCCGCACCGCCACCTGGTGGTGCAGCCGCCAGCCGAGTTCCGGGTCGAATGCGGTGCCTTCCTCGGGCGCCGCCGACGACGAGGTCACGGTCAGTAGACCCCGCACATCCCGTCGATCGACACCTCTTCGACGAGCGTCTCGGAAACCAGCTCGTCGTTCTCCACCTGCTGCTTCGATTCCATTTGGCCCTCCATTGACTTCTGCTTCCGATATCACCGGTTCTCGACAACTGTGATCGAGGTCGCAATAATATGGCATCGAGTGCCTAAATGGAAAGGGGACCCCCGATGGGGCCGGACCAGCACCGGGTGGGCCGCCGGCGCTCGACGACGTGGGACCACATCAGCAACGTGGCCATCGACCTGTTTGCCGCGCACGGCTTCGACGACGTCAGCGTGGACGACATCGCCGAAGCCGCGGGAATCGCCCGGCGCACGCTGTTCCGCTACTACCCGTCCAAGAACGCCTTGCCCTGGGGGGATTTCGACGCCCATCTCGCCCACATGCGGGATCTGCTGGCCGATCTCGATCCCGAGGTGCCGATCGGGGATGCGCTGCGCACCGCGTTGCTGGCGTTCAACAGTTTCGATGCCGCCGAGACGGCGCGCCACCGGATGCGCATGCGGGTCATCCTGGAGACCGCCGCGCTACAGGCCTACTCGATGACCATGTACGCCGGCTGGCGCGGCGTGGTCGCCGAGTTCGTCGCCAAACGGCTCAACGCCACCGCAGCAGACCTGGTACCGCAGACGGTGGCGTGGACGATGCTCGGGGTGGCGCTGTCCGCGTACGAACACTGGCTGGCCGACGAGACGGTCCCGCTGGCCGCGGCGCTCGGCGCGGCATTCGACACCGTCGCCGACGGGCTGTGGGCCCTCGATCGCTGAATCACCTCGACGCACTGGACCACCGCGATAGCTTGGTGCGGTCGCGGAAAGGAAGCCGATGGCCGAGCAAAGCGCTGAGCAGAAGACGGGTCATGATCTGCTCTACGACTCGCTGTGGACGAAGGGCACGGCTTTCACCCACTCCGAGCGTCGCCGATTCGGTCTACTGGGACTGCTTCCTGCCGCAGAGAAGAGCCTCGAGCAGCAGACCGAACATTCGTGGCGCGAGTTCAGCAGGCGTCGTGAGCCGCTGGACAGACACATCTATCTGCGAAACCTGCAGGACCGCAACGAGACGCTCTTCTACCGCGTGCTGCGCGACCATATCGCCGAAACCATGCCGATCGTCTACACACCGACCGTCGGGGAGGCGTGCCAGCGCTTCAGCGAGATCTACCGGCGCCCACGCGGTCTGTTCGTCTCCTACCCCGACCGCGACTTCCTGCGCGAGATGCTGCGCAACCGCCCGCGCCGGGAGGTCGACGTCATCGTCGTCACCGACGGCCAGCGCATCCTGGGCCTGGGCGATCAAGGCATCGGCGGCATGGGTATCCCCATCGGCAAGCTCTCGCTGTACACACTGATCGGCGGAATCGACCCGGCCCGCACGCTGCCCGTCGTGCTCGACGTCGGTACCGACAACGTCGAACTGCTCGAGGACCCGCAATACCTCGGCTGGCGCCATCGCCGCATCGGTGAGGACGAGTATTACTCGTTCATCGACGATTTCGTCACCACGGTGCACGACGAGCTGCCCGACGTCCTTCTGCAGTGGGAGGATTTCGCCACCGCGCACGCGCTGCCGATCCTTCAGCGCTATCGCGACAAACTGCTCACGTTCAACGACGACATCCAGGGCACCGCCGCGGTGACGTTGGGAGCGCTGCACGGTGCGGCCAAGGTGGCGGGGCGCCCGCTGTCCGAGCAGCAGGTGGTGATGCTGGGGGCCGGCTCGGCGGGCATCGGGGTGCTCGAGATGGTGCACCGTCAGATGGTCAGCGAGGGCCTGTCGGCGCAGCAGGCGTCGGCGCAGATCTGGGTCGTCGACGTCAACGGTCTGCTCACCGATGACCGCACGGACCTGTCCCCCGGTCAGCGGGCGTTCGTCCAGCCCGCGGAGCGGGTGGCGAGCTGGGGTTTGTCCGGGCCGGCTCAGCTGGCCGATGTCATTCATCACATCGATGCCGGTGTTCTACTCGGATTGTCAACCGCCACAGGTGCTTTCACCGAGGACATCGTGCGCGAGATGGCCACCAAGGTCGATCGCCCGATAATATTCCCGCTGTCGAATCCCACCAGCCGGGCCGAGGCCCACCCCGCCGAACTCGACGCGTGGACCGGTGGACGGGCGTTGGTGGCGACAGGCTCGCCGTTCGCGCCGTTGCAACGCGACGGCGTCGAGCGGCCGATCGCGCAATGCAACAACGCCTACATCTTCCCCGCGATGGGCCTGGCCGTCACGGCGGCGCAGGCGACCCGGGTGACCGACGAGATGATGCGCGCGGCGGCGGCCGCGCTCGGCGACGCGTCCCCCGCCCTCGCCGATCCCGGGGCACCGCTGCTGCCGGCGTGGTCGGACATCCCCGATGTGGCCGGACACATTGCGCAGGCGGTCGCGACACAAGCCGTCGCCGACGGCGTCGCGCCCACCCGCACCCCCGACGAGTTGGCGCAGCGGATCGTCGACGTGCGGTGGACTCCTCAATACCGGGACTGAACCCTCCGTCCCTGTCCGCGAGCGCTCATCCTTGTACGGTCCGGGCGCCGAATCTGTACAGAAGTGAGCGCTCACCGAAAAAAGTTGCGGCAAGACCGTCGGAGTTCGGCGCGCGACGGCGACGATATGGGTGTGAGCGCCGAACCGAATGGCACCGACGCTCCACGGGAGCTGCTGGCCTTGTACGACGAATCCTTGCCGGTGGTGTACGGATACTTCGTCCGGCGCTGTGGTGACCGTGGAACCGCCGAAGACCTGACGTCGGAGACCTTTCTGGCGGCGATGGATGCCGCGAGAAAGGCCGCTCCGCCACCGATGACCGTGCCGTGGTTGCTCGGCGTGGCGCGCCACAAGTTGGCCGACCACTACCGGCGCCGCCACGACCGGTTCACCACCCCGGTCGCAGATCTGCCCGAACCCATCGAGCCGCCCGACGACTGGGATGCCGAGCTGGACCGCATCGTCGCTGAAAGCGTGCTCGCCAAGCTGCCCGAGCAGCACCGCACGGTTCTGGCGCTGCGCTACATGGACGACTGCTCGGTGCCTGAGTGCGCCGAGCTCATCGGCCGCACGGTGCACGCGACCGAGGCGCTGCTGGTGCGGGCCCGCAGGGCTTTTCGCGCTCACTACCCGGAACCGGAAGGGAGGAAGTCGTGAACAACAGCCACGATCCGCTGGCCGTGCTGCGCGGCGACGAGCTTCCGGTCACCCCAGACCCGGCTTTCGCCGCCGGGCTGCGCGCACGACTGGAGTCGGCGCTTTCGCTACCCAATCGAACCGAGGAGGTCGTCATGAGTGGAACCGATACCGCGATCGCCGAACTGTCCGAGCCGAGCGTCGAGTCGACGCTCCCCCGGTCAGCGGCACTTCCGTATCTCACGGTGCGCAATGCTCGCGATGCGATCGCGTGGTACGTCGAAGCGCTCGACGCCACGGTGGTCGGGGAGCCGTTCGAGATGGACGACGGCCGCATCGGTCACGCCGAGTTGGCGATCGGCGACGGCGTGCTCTACCTCGCCGACGAGTATCCCGAGATCGGACTGAGAGCGCCTGCAAGGCAGTCTGTTTCGGTGAGCCTGATGCTGCGTGTGGCCGATACGGACGCTTCGCTGGAACGGGCGCGCCGGCTTGGGGCGGAGGTGCAACGCGAACCGTACGAGAACTACGGCGCGCGCAGCGCCGCAATCGTCGATCCGTTCGGCCACCGCTGGATGCTCACCGGGCCCGTGACGGCTACGGCCGTCCCGATCCAGCACGGCGACGTCGGCTACGTGTCGGTGTGGGTGCCCGACGCTGACCGGGCCGCCGTCTTCTACGGTCATGTCCTCGGCTGGACCTATGACCCCGCGACCCACCAGGTGACCAACACCGATCAGCGAATCGGCATCTTCAGTTCCGACAGGCCCCAGGGCATGCTGTGCTGCTACGCGGTCACTGATCTCGACGGGGCACGACAGTCGATCATCGACGGCGGCGGCACTGTGGGACAGTCCCAGGAGTTCGACTTCGGCAGCGTGCTCGACGCCACCGACCCCGCCGGGACGGCGTTCGCGGTCTTCCGGCCGGTCCCCGGCATACCGCGTCCAGCACTCAATGGCACTGGGCCGGGCGAACTTTCGTATATCACCTATCAGGTCCCGAGCTCCGGTGCGTTCAAGGAGTTCTACAGCAGGTTCCTGTTCTGGACGTTCGAGCCCGGACGCATCGACGACGGCTGGGGGGTGCGCGAGACGCATCCGATGGCGGGCGTCGCCGGGGGTAACGCCGATGCGGTGACCGTGCCGATGTGGTCGGTCGCCGACATCGACGCGGCAGTCGCGCGGGTGCGCGAGGCGGGTGGCACCGTCATCGAGGAGCCCTCGCAGCAGTCCTACGGGAAGTCCGCGCTGTGCACCGACGACCAGGGCACCCGTTTCTACCTCGGCGAGCTCTAATCGGCGGTTCCGGTGTCCGAACCCTCGCTCAGCGACTGTTCGGACACCCGAATCACTTGGCCAGAAGGTCGGTGATGGGTGCGCGCGCCGCGATCTTGGCGCGCACCTTCATCACCTTGCCCGGCATGCCGCCACCGACGACGCCGGCCACCACGCCGTCACGCTCGTAGTAGGCGAGGAACTTGCGGCCGTCGTCCTCGACGACGTGGACGACGTCTTCGGCCTCCGGTTCGCCGAGGCACTGGATCTTGACGTCGTACTGGTCGCTCCAGAAGTACGGCACCGAGACCGCCGTCGGCGGTTCCTGCCCCAGCATCGTCGGCACCAGCACGCGGGCTTGGTCGGCAACATTGCTCCAATGCTCAACGCGCACTTGGTGACCGAGGTTGTGCCGCCATGACGCGACGTCCCCGATGGCCCAGACGTGCGGCGCGCTGGCGCGGCCATGGTCGTCGCAGACCACCCCGTTGTCGAGCTTGATGCCGCTGCCTTCGAGCCAGTCGGTCGTCGGACGCGATCCGATGCCGACAACCACCAGATCCGCTTCGAGTTCGGTGCCGTCGCTGAGCACCACCGTCTCCACGCGATCCGAACCACGCACTTCCGAAACGCCGACGCCGCAGCGCACGTCGACACCCTCGGCTCGATGCACCCGGGCCACGAGCTCACCGATCTGCTCACCGAGCACCGACGCCAAGGGTGCCGGTTGCGGCTCCACCAACGCGACCTCGACGCCGAGCTTGCGCAGGCTCGCCGCCACCTCGCAGCCGATGAACCCGGCACCGATCACGACGGCGCGACGAGCCGAATCGGCCTCCTGCCGAAGGGCCACGCTCTCGTCGTAATTGCGAAGCACGTGGATGCCCGCGAGGTCGGGAAAGGACGGAATGCGCTTGGGCACCAGGCCCGTAGCGATGATGAGTTCGTCGTAGGGCAACTCGGTGCCGTCGGCGAGCGTCAGCGTCTGGGCGGCCGTGTCGACAGAGCGCGCGCCGTTGCCCAGCAGCACGGCGATGTCGTTCTCCTCGTAAAACTCCGCGGGCTTGAGCGTGACGTCGTCGGTCTCGGCGCGCAGCACCTCCTTCGACAGCGGAGGCCGGTCGTATGGCAGATGGTCCTCGTCGCTGACGATCGTGACCGGTCCGGTGTACTCCGACCGACGCAACTGTTCGGCGGTACGGGCGGCTGCGAGTCCGCCGCCGACGATGACGATGCCCGCTGATGTGGTCATGGGCAGTTTCTTACACGATCCCTACGGCCATTTGTCCGCCACCCCGGGCAATGGTGCTCAGCCGCGATCGCGGTCGATGACGTTGGTCAGCACGACGATGCTCTCGCTGCGCTCTACCTGGGCAGCCGAGCGGATACGTTCCAGCGCCTCCTCCAGGTGGCGCATGTCGCGCGCCACGACGTGCAGGATCGCGTCGGCGGTGCCGGTGACGGTGGCCGCGCTGATGACTTCAGGGATGTCGATCCATGCCGCCCGCAGGCGTTCTGGGGCAATGGTTCCGCGACGGAACACTTGCACGTACGCCTCGGTGGTCCATCCGAGCGCCGTCCGATCGACAACGGTCGTGAAGCCGCGGATGACGCCGTTGTCGAGCATGCGGTCGACTCGGCGTTTCACCGCGGGGGCGGACAGGTTGACCCGCTCCCCGATCTCGGCGTAGGTCGCGCGGGCGTCATCGGTGAGTGCGGCGAGAATCTGCTCGTCGGTCGCGTCGAGGCGGTCCATCGTCACCTCCACACGCAATAGATCATCGCTTTCGCGCACTGTACACAACAAACCGCTGCTAGACACGCAACGAACGGAAATTGATTGCATCAGGACCGGTATCTACCGTTGATTCATGACGTCCTTCGGTGTGGCTGCCGCCTCCCGGTCCGGTCACCGGCGCCGGCGCGACGTCCGACTGCGCAACTTCGTCATGACACCGCCGACGTACTTTGCCGTCGAATACTCGATCAACCCGTGGATGGATATCGAGGCGCCCGTCGACCCCGCACTGGCCCTGGCTCAGTGGGAGAGATTGCGGCGCACATATCAGGAACTCGGACACGTCGTCGACCTCGTCGAGCCTGTCCCCGGACTGCCTGACATGGTGTACGCCGCCAACGGCGGCCTGGTGGTCGGCGGTACAGCAGTGGTTGCGAAGTTCGCCTACCCGCAGCGCGCGGGCGAAACAGCCGCGTACGGCGCTTGGATGGTCCGCCACGGATACGAACCCGTACAGACGCGCCACACCAACGAAGGCCAGGGCGACCTGCTGGTCGCGGGTTCGATCCTGTTGGCAGGGTATGGATTTCGGACCGATCGCCGTGCACACGGCGAAATCGCGCAACTGGTCGGTCGACCGACGTACAGCTTCGAACTGGTCGATCCGCGGTTCTACCATCTCGATACCGCCCTTGCGGTACTCGACGACACGACGGTCGCGTATTACCCGCCGGCGTTCAGCAACGCCTCGCGGGTGAGCCTGCGGACACTGTTCCCCGACGCGATCGAGGTGGCGAGCACCGACGCCTACGTCTTCGGCCTCAACGTGGTGTCCGACGGGTGCAATGTCGTGCTGCCTGCCGCGGCGACCGGCTTCGCCGCCCAACTGCGCGACGCGGGATTCAACCCCATCGGCGTCGACCTGTCCGAGCTGTTCAAGGGCGGCGGCTCCATCAAATGCTGCACGTTGGAGGTACATTCGTGACCACGCTGGAAGCGACGGGAGCCGCGATCGCGATCGACGATCGCTGTGTGGCGCACAACTATGCACCGCTTCCCGTGGTCGCAGCGAGCGCCGAGGGCGCGTGGATCACCGATGTGGAGGGCCGCCGCTACCTGGACTGCCTGGCCGCATACTCGGCGGTCAACTTCGGCCACCGCAACCCGGAGATCACCGCCGTCGCACACGCGCAGCTGGACACCGTGACGTTGGTCAGCCGCGCGTTCCACTCCGAGCGGCTCGCACCCTTCTGCGCGGCGCTGGCCGAACTCTGCGGCAAGGACATGGTGCTGCCGATGAACAGCGGCGCCGAAGCGGTCGAGACCGGGATCAAGGTGGCCCGCAAATGGGGCACCGACGTCAAGGGTGTTCCCGCCGGCGCGTCGAATACCGTGGTGGCGGACAACAACTTCCACGGCCGCACGACCACGATCATCAGCTTCTCCGACGACGAGACGGCCCGCCGCGGCTTCGGTCCGTACACCCCCGGATTTCGTGCTGCGCCGTTCGGTGACGCCGACGCCTTCGCCGACGCGATCGACGACAACACCGTCGCGGTGCTGGTCGAACCGATCCAGGGTGAGGCGGGAATCATCGTTCCGCCCGACGACTTCCTGCCGCGGCTTCGCGCGTTGTGCACGCAGCGCAACGTGCTGTTGATCGCCGACGAAATTCACTCCGGGCTCGCCCGAACCGGGAAGACGTTCGCCTGCGAGCACTGGGGCGTTGTTCCCGATGTCTACCTGCTCGGAAAGGCGCTCGGCGGAGGGGTGCTGCCGTTGTCGGCGGTGGTGGCCGACTCCGAGATCCTGGGCGTGCTGCATCCTGGTGAGCACGGCTCCACCTTCGGCGGGAATCCACTGGCCGCGGCCATCGGCTCGACCGTGGTGGCGATCTTACGGCGTGGCGAATTCCAATGCCGCTCAGCACAACTCGGTGCGCACATGCACCACAGATTGCGACAGTTGACCGGTCACGGCGTCGTGGCGGTCCGCGGCAAGGGGCTGTGGGCCGGCGTCGACATCGATCCGGCGTTGGGCACCGCCAAACAGGTCAGCCTGCGCCTGGCGCGGCGCGGGGTCCTCGTCAAGGACACCCACGGTTCGACCCTGAGATTCGCTCCCCCGCTGGTGATCACCGAGCACGAGATCGATTGGGCCATCGACCAGTTCGCCGCCGTCCTGGCCGGCTAGCCCTTCGCGCGCGAAAGGTCAGTGTTTCATCGCGCCGCGGTCGACGGCGATCTGGCTGCCGGAGAGCGTCTTCGAGCCGTCACCGGCGAGCCACGCGACGACGTCGGCCACTTCCTCGGGCTCCATGAACCCCTGCAGACCCTTGTTCTCCTCGTCCAGCGGGTTATATGGCATCGGCGCGAAGCTGTGCAGATAACTCGGATGCTTGGCGAAGATCGCCATCATCGCGTCCTTCTCGACCATCGGCGTCTCGATGGAGTACGGATGGATCGAGTTCACCCGGATCCCGAACTCACCGGCCTCGATAGCCAACGCGTTGGTGAGCGCCGTCAGCCCGTGCTTGGACGCCGCGTAATGCGCGTTGCCGGGTGTCGCCTTCAGCCCGGCCGACGAGCTGACGATGATGACCGATCCGCCGTGACCCGCAGCGATCATCGCGGGCAGCGCCGCCCGGATGGTGCGCCACGTCCCGTTCAGGTTGACGTCGATGACGGTGTCCCACTGCTCTTCCGACATCTCCCAGATGCGGCCCCAGCTGAGCACACCGGCGTTGGCGACCAGGATGTCGAGCCTGCCGAACTGCTCGACACCGTCGGCGACCACCTGCTGCAGCGCGGCCAGGTCGCGGATGTCGACCTCACGGGCGAGCACCTTGCGGCCCGTCGCTTCGACCGCGCGCACCGTCTCGGCCAGGTCCTCCGACGTCGCCATCGGGTAGGTGATGGTCTCCGAGATCGGGGCGCATATGTCGATCGCGATGATGTCGGCGCCCTCGCCGGCCAGTCGGACCGCGTGCGCCCGACCCTGCCCGCGCGCGGCCCCGGTGATGAATGCCACTCGGCCTTCAAGTGGTCGGTTGATCGCCGTCACCGCCGCTCCTTCCGGGAACCTGCCCCACCGCGAGCGACCGTGTCTGTACGCGACACACCGCCCCGGCGCGGACATCCGCGGTCGCTCGCCGGAGGTGAGAGCCTGCGCACAGGCTAGTCGATGGGGTCGCGGATGATCGGGCAGGTCATACAGTGCCCGCCACCGCGGCCCCTGCCCAACTCGGCGCCGACGATGGTGATCACCTCGACACCGGCGCGACGCAGCAACGTGTTGGTGTGGGTGTTGCGGTCATAGGCGAACACCACGCCGGGTTCCACGGCGACCAGGTTGTTGCCGCTGTCCCACTGCTGACGTTCCGAGTCATAGGCCGTTCCGCCCGTCTCCACCACCCGCAGTTCGCTCAACCCGAGCGCGGATGCCACGACCTCGATGAAGGGCTTGTGCGCCTCGACCACCTCGACGCCGGGGGCGGCGTCGGCCGGGTACAGCGTGAATGTCTCCATGGCGTCGACGATCTCGGGATAGATGGTCACCACGTCGCGATCGGCGAACGTGAAGACGGTGTCCAGGTGCATGGCCGCCCGCAGCTTCGGCATACCGGCGACGATCACCTGGGTCGCCACGCCTTCATCGAACAGCTTCGCGGCCACCTGGGTGATGGCTTGCCGCGACGTCCGCTCGCTCATGCCGATGATTACGACGCCCTGGCCGGGCACCAGGACATCGCCCCCTTCGAAGGAGGCAAGACCCCACGACTGCTCCGGATCGCCCCACCACACCCGCGAGCCGACGAAGTCGGGATGGAATTGATAGATCGCCTTCATCAGCAACGTCTCGTCGTGCCGCGCGGGCCAGAACAGCGGGTTGAGCGTCAGTCCACCGTAGATCCAGCAGGTGGTGTCGCGGGTGTAGAGCGTGTTGGGTAGCGGAGGCATCAAATACTCGGTTACCCCTGCGTTTTCGCGTGCCAGGGACCGGTAGCCGGAGTGCAGTTCGCTCGGCAGGTCGCGGATGGACATGCCGCCGATCAGCAACTCCGCCAGCCGTTGCGGCTGTAGCTCCTCCAGGAATCCGCGTGTGTCGTCGACGAGGCCGAGACCCACTTCGTTGGCGACTATCTTGCGGTCCAGCAGCCACGCCTTCGCCTCCGGGATGGCCATCGTGTCGGCGAGCAGCTCGTGCAGTTCGACCACCTCGACGTCGCGCTCGCGCATCTTGTCGATGAAGTCGAAGTGGTCGCGCCGGGCATTCTGCACCCACAGCACGTCGTCGAACAACAACGCATCGCAGTTGGTCGGGGTCAGGCGTTCGTGGGCGAGTCCGGGTGAACAGACAAGCACCTTGCGCAGCTTGCCGACCTCGGAGTGGACACCATAGTCGGCAGATCGGTCGGACACTTCGATTCCTCTCGTGTGCACTAGATTTCGATCGCGCCGGTTGACAGCGACACGACGGCGATGATCGCGCCGAGCACGATCACGCCGAACAGGACAGCCTCAGCCGGGCGGAACACCCGCAGGCCCCGTTCCCTGCGGGCCCTGAAGTACAGCGCGGCGGCCGGCGCATAGAGGATGCAAGACAGCAGTAGCTTGTCCATCCCCGCGGCGTAGACGAGGAACAGGGTGTACACGGTTGCGATAGCGGCGATGCTCATATCGCCGACGAGTGACCTGCCGTCCTCGTAGGTCTCGCGCGTGGCCGTCAGCTTCAGGGCGTAGGCCGCCGCGAGCAGATACGGGATCAGCGACAGCGCCGCGGTGAGGTCCAACATGAAATCGAGCGCGTCCGCGGCGAACAGCAGCGCGACGAGCAGGAGCGTGGTCAGCGCCGCGGCCATGACCAGCGCGGCGACGGGAGCATCGTGGCGGTTGGTCCGCGCCAGAAACCGCGGCATGTCATCCGATTTCGCGGGGATGAACAGCACCTCAGCGGCCATCAATGTCCATGCGAGGTAGGCCCCGAGCACCGAGACGATCACGCCGACCTTGATGAACACCGCGCCCCAGGGGCCGACGATGGATTCCAGTACCGCCGCCATGGACGGTTGGCTGACACCTGCCAGTTCGTCCTGCGGCAGCACACCGTAGGAGACCAGCGTGACCATCGCAAAGACGCTGAGGACGCCGAGGAAGCCGAAGACCGTTGCCCGCCCGACATCTTCGCGCTTGCGCGCCATGCGCGAATACACCGCCGCGCCCTCGATGCCCAGAAAGACGAAGACCGTGATCAGCATCGTGCCAGTCGCTTGATCCCAGATCGATGCGAACGAGTATCCGCCGTCGGCGCCCCAGAAGTTGTCCGCGAAGACGCCGGCTTCGAACGCGATGATGGCGATCACGATGAACACGAGGATCGGCAGCACCTTGGCGACGGTGACGATGTAGTTGATCACCGCGGCGTCCCTGACCCCGCGCATGACCAGCGCAGCGAAAAGCCACACCCCGATGGCCGAAACCACCACGGCCAGCACGGTGTCGCCCGCGCCGAACGCCGGAACCACCGCGCTGAGCGTCGTGGTGATCAGGACCCAGTACGACACGTTGCCCGCGCAGGCCGACGCCCAGTAACCGATGGCGGAGTTGAATCCCACGTAGTCCCCGAAGCCGGCCTTGGCGTACGTGAAGATGCCCGCGTTCAGATCCGGCTTACGGATCGCCAGGCGCTGGAACACGAACGCCAGCATCAACATCCCGGAGCCGGCAATGGTCCAGGCGATGATCGCACCGAGCACGCCGGTCTCGGTTCCGAAGCGTCGAGGCAGCAGGAAGACGCCCGAACCGATCATCGACCCGACCACCATCGCGGTCAGGGTCGGCAGGCTGACCTTCTGTTCGGACTGCTCGGTGCGAGTCTCGGCTGAGGTCATGTCGCTTCTGCTTCCTTGGTGGGTGACGCCTTGACGAGTTTGAAGCCGGTGTAGCCGTACACCACGCTGAGAAGCGGGCTGACGATGTTGAAGACCGCGAAGGGCAGGTACGCAAGTGTCGACACTCCGAGAACCGCACTCATGAACGCGCCGCAGGAGTTCCACGGAACGAGCGCCGACGTCACCGTGCCGCTGTCTGCGGCGAGGCGAGACAGGTTCTGCGGCGCGAGACCGCGTTTCTCGAACTCGAGCCGGAAGACGCGGCTCGGGAGCACCAGTGCGATGTATTGGTCGCCCGCGACGATGTTGAGCCCGATGCCGGTGGCGAACACCGAAAGATAGAGTCGGCCAGTTGATTTCGCGGCTGCGATCATCGGATTGACGAGCCTGTCGATCAGCCCGAACTGCTCCAGCAACGCACCGAACGTCACCGCGCCGATGATCAACCAGATGGTGAGCAGCATGCTGTCCATACCACCGCGGGACAGCAGGCGGTCGATTTCGCCGATCCCCGAGTTGATGGTGAACCCGTTGGCCATCGCACGCCAAACAGCTTGTATTGAACCGATGACCACGTTGGTGCTGCCGTGAATCTCGCGAACGAAGCCTTCGACGACATCGTGTTGCAGGACAACGGCCTGGGCGCCGGCCCACAGCGAGGCCGCCAGCAATGCCAACGACGCGGGCGCCTTGCGGGCGGACAAGATGACGAGGACCGCCAGGGGCAGGAGGTTCAACGGGGTGATGGAAAAGATCTGGCTGAGCTTGGCGAGTTCGACTTCCTCACCGACGGTGTCCAGAGGCGGTGGACCGGCGACACCCAGGATCGTGAACACAACCGCCGCGATCACGAACGCCGGCACCGATGTCCACGCCTGACTGCGGATGTGCGTGTAGAGGTCGACCTTGACCATCTGCGCGGTCAGGATCGTCGTTTCCGACAACGGTGAGAGCTTGTCTCCCAGGTAGGCGCCCGAGATGACGGCACCGGCGGTGATGGCCGGTGACACCCCCAGCATCGTCGCGATGCCGACCAGACCGACGCCGACGGTTCCCGCTGTGGTCCATGAACTTCCGATCGACATCGCTACGCCACCACAGATGATCGCGGTGGCAACGTAGAAGTAACCCGGCGAGAGCACCTGAATGCCGTAATAGACCAACGTCGGGATGGTGCCGGACAGGTTCCATGTTCCGATCAGTGCGCCGACAGCAAGCAAGATGAACAGCGCGCTCGTGATCGACGACAGCGCGCCTTGGCCCGCCTCCTGCACTGCGCTCCAACGGTGCCCGTTCTTCAGCGCGATCAGGGCCGCGACCGCGCAGCACATCACCAACGCCACTTGAATGGGCCCGTCGAGGGCATCCAGTCCGAAAAGCGCTATCGAGCTGCCGATCAGCACGGTCAGCGCGACCAACGGAATGATGGCATCGGCCAGCGACGGACTCCGGATCGCCCTTTGCTCGAGCGAGTCCGTCATGGCAGCACCCCACGGAGGCGCGAGGCAGCACGACGAAACGGTATCAGCCGGCGACGGGGTTGAGGCGATAAACTAGAGGTCAGCGATTATCTGCTGGCGCTTCGCGGTGTATTCGTCGTTGGAAATCGAACCCATCGCGCGCAGCGTCTCGAGTTCCTGCAGGCGCTGTGCGGTCGACGGTTGAGGCGGTGCGATCGAGGCGGCCGCCGTCGGCGCGGCAGGAGGGGGCGACGGCACCGCGCCGGCCGGTGCCTGGTGAGTGGCTGCGCGGCGCACCACTTCCTGAACCTGTTGGCGGGCAGCGGGATTCGACCTCAAATCGATCATGTTGTTGAGACCGATGTTGTTGGCCTTGAGAATCTGCAGAATCTCCATCAGCGGCTCGGCCTGGCCCGTCAAGTCGTATGTTCGGTTGTCCTCGGCGATGGTGAAAGTCGCGGGCATCATCCCGCTGACCAAGCCGCTTCGCTCCCAATCGATCTGATACTCGCTTGTCATCGGGTCGACCAGCGCGACCAGCTTTCGGTTGGTGATCATCGGCAGCCTCGAAATCGAAGCGATGACCCGATCCTGGCTGGCGAACGGCGCGATACCGGGTCCCGAGATCTGCAGGTCCAGCTTCACCAACGGTTGTTCGTTGATACGCGTTCCGGTTTCGTGAATACCGGTGACTTGGGCTAACGCCAGCACTCCGGTCTGCTCGAGCGCGGCGGTCCTGGCGGCCGACCGGGCTCCTCCCGCGGTGATGGCCAACGCGATCAGCACATCAGCGGCGGTGATCAGCAGCCCCGTCCAGAACATCCACTTCAGCAGCGGGTCGCCACCCGTGGCGAAGTAGACCACCAGGAAGATCGGTCCGACGATCCCGCACAGCAGCACGAGGGCTTGGACCTTGATGTAACGCCACAACATCGCCTGCCACGCTCCCGTCGTCCGTGATCTGCGTGTCAGATTAACGCCAAATCACCGCTTGCGAGCCGTATCGTCGGGCGATGGCGGCGGGAGCAGGCACCCGGTCGCGATGGACCCTGGCTGCGGTCGCCATGGCACTGTTCTGTGTACAGATCGACTACTTCGCGATGAATCTCGCCCTCCCCAGAATCGCCGTCGAGTTCGGCACCGACACAGCGGAACTGCAATGGATCATCAGCGTGTACATGCTCGCTCTGGGGGCCTTCATGGTGCCCGCGGGCCGTATCGCTGATATCTTCGGCCGCCGCCGGGCGCTGCTGACAGGCGTGGCGTTGTTCGGCGCGGCTTCGGTGGCCTGCGCGCTGGCACCGTCGCCGGGCATGCTGATCACCTTCAGGGCGGTGCAAGGGATCGGCGCAGCCCTGATCTTTCCCGCGTCGATCAGCGTGCTGACCAACGCCTACGAGACCGCCAGGGCCGGCAAAGCTATCGGATTGGCCTATGGCATAGCGGCTTTGGGGAACGCCGCGGGTCCACTCATCGGCGGGGTGTTCACCGACACCATCGGCTGGCGGTGGATCTTCTGGCTGAACCTGCCGCTGACGTTGGTGTCGCTCGTGATCGGGGCGAGGGTCATCAGCGAATCGTTCGATGAGTCGGCGCCACGGCGCATCGACGTGGCGGGACTGGCGCTCATCAGCACCGGAATCGGATTGTTCACGTTGACGTTTGACCGCGCGCCCAGCTGGGGCTGGCTTTCGGTTACGACGATGATCGCGCTCGCCGGATCACTGCTTGCGCTCGCCGCGTTCGTCGTCGTCGAGAACAGAGTTCGGTGGCCGCTGGTGGATCTGTCGCTCGCGCGCAACGCAAGATTCACGATCCTGGTGATGGCCGGCGCCGTCGCGAACATCGCGTACGCGGTGACCATCTTCTTGTCCACGCTGTCCCTACAGGAGGTCCGTGGACTCGATCCGTTGACCGCGGGACTGATCTTCCTCGGCCCGTCGGCGGGCGCAGCCCTCGGCGGTGTGCTGGCCGGCCGGCTCGCCGCCCGTCGTGCACCGGTATCGGTGATGGCCGCGACGACGGTTGTCGCCGCCCTGAGCCTGTGTGCACTCGCTGGACTCCGCGGGTGGACGCTGTATCTGCTCGCGCTGAGCGCATGCGGCCTGACGCTGGGCCTGGTCTATGCCTTCACCACTGTCGCGACGCAGGCGGTGGTGCCTCCCGAGCGGGCGGGAGAGGCGGCCGGGGTCACGCTGACGGTCTTGGTATCGCTGGCCGGCGTCGGCGTGGCGGTGTCGTCGACGGTGCTGGAGATGCTGCAACGCAACGGAATACCGACAGCGCGTGCGATCGACGCCATACTTGCCGTGCTCGGCGTGCTTCTCCTGGCGGCGGGCACGGTCGTGTTGTGGACCGCCCGGCGATCGGTTACTCGCTCGGCGCCGTCGCGGCCATCGGCGTCGCAGCGGCCAGCGGGATGACCGGAAGCGCCTCGGGAGCCTGCGTGGTGACGGGGCCGGGGCCGATGAGTTGATACAGCGGCTGAGTCCAGCGGTATCCACCCGAGGACTTCGTGTAGCTGGTGTGGATGAGCGTCGAGACCTTCGACACTTCTTCGGCGTCGGGGTCGTAGTCGCAGACCGCATCGCCGAGCTCACACACGCTGATCGTGCGTGCGCCGATGGCCGGCGGGAGCGGCTTGGGCGCGTGCGCGAGAATCGGCCAGTCCTGGGCAACCCCCTTGCCGGCGCCCGGGACGCTGGTGACCGAGCCGATGTTGATGGTCGGGTCGGCGGGCAGGCGGTCGCCGTCGGCGATCAGCAACGCGGCCACCACGTTCGGATTCGTGCCGGCGGCGTGCAGATTGCGGTGCACCACCATCGCGCCCTGCGAATACCCGGCGAGCACCACCTTCGACTCGGGGCAACGTTGAGTGAACGCCGTGTACTGCGACTCGAGCGCGGCCGCGCCGGTGTCGACGCTGCCCATGAAGCCCATCCATTCCCCGACGCCGCCGTCGTCATCGGGCACCGGTACAGCGGGATATTCGACAGCCTCGGCCGTCATCGTGCGACCGTCGGCGGTCACCAGCTGCTGCACGTCGAGGTAGGACTGGTAGATGTCGTCGCCCATTCCGGCGTTCGAGCTCAGGTCGCCGTCCCGCTGTCCCGACCCCGCGGCGCCGAACCAGTGCACATCGGGGCAGCCGGGTGCGGCCTGCGCCGAAGCGGTGGAAAGACCCGCGAATGCGGCACCCGCGATCGCGGCGGCGCTGGCGAGCGTGGTGAGACGACCGAACATGAACCCTTACCCTTCTCCGCCCCGACCAGGGCATACGCGAAATACATCGTCGCGGCGTCCACCGGCGTTACTCCCCACATTCGCGAGATGTACACCAGGGTCGCGGTCGTCGAAGAATCGCAGCCCTGTTGTACGTTTCGCGAAGCGCACATACGAAAGCGGCGCCCCGGAAAGGTGAGCGCCGCTTCGCAGCAGTCGGAAACTACTTGACGATCTTGGTGACCCGGCCGGCGCCGACGGTACGACCGCCCTCGCGAATCGCGAAGCGCAGACCCTCGTCCATGGCGACGGGCTGGATCAGCTTGACGGAGATGTCGGTGTTGTCACCGGGCATCACCATCTCGGTGCCCTCCGGCAGCGTCACCACGCCGGTCACGTCCGTGGTACGGAAGTAGAACTGCGGACGGTAGTTGTTGAAGAACGGCGTGTGACGACCGCCCTCGTCCTTGGACAGGATGTAGACCTGGCCCTCGAACTCGGTGTGCGGCGTCGTGGTGCCGGGCTTCACGACGACCTGACCGCGCTCGACGTCCTCACGCTTGATGCCGCGCAGCAGCAGACCGACGTTGTCGCCGGCCTGGCCCTGGTCGAGCAGCTTGCGGAACATCTCGACACCGGTGACCGTGGTCTTGGTGGTGTCGGGGCGGATGCCGACGATCTCGACTTCCTCGTTCACGTTGATCACGCCACGCTCGACGCGACCGGTGACCACGGTGCCGCGGCCGGTGATGGTGAAGACGTCCTCGACGGGCATCAGGAACGGCTTGTCGGTCTCGCGGACGGGGTCCGGGATCGACTCGTCGACGGCCTCCATGAGCTCCTCGACCGACTTGACCCACTTCTCGTCGCCCTCGAGGGCCTTGAGCGCCGACACGCGAATGACCGGAGCGTCCTCGTCGAAGTCCTGGGCGGCCAGCAGTTCGCGGACCTCCATCTCGACGAGCTCGATGAGCTCCTCGTCGTCGACGGCGTCGGCCTTGTTCAGCGCGACCAGGATGTAGGGCACGCCAACCTGACGGGCGAGCAGCACGTGCTCACGCGTCTGCGGCATCGGGCCGTCGGTCGCCGCGACCACCAGGATCGCGCCGTCCATCTGGGCGGCGCCGGTGATCATGTTCTTGATGTAGTCGGCGTGACCGGGGGCGTCGACGTGCGCGTAGTGGCGCTTGTCGGTCTGGTACTCCACGTGGGAGATGTTGATCGTGATGCCGCGCTGACGCTCCTCAGGCGCATTGTCGATCTGGTCGAATGCGCGCGACTCATTCAACTCCGGGAACTTGTCGTGCAGCACCTTGGTGATTGCTGCGGTCAGCGTCGTCTTGCCGTGGTCAACGTGACCGATGGTCCCGATGTTGACGTGCGGCTTCGTCCGCTCGAACTTCGCCTTCGCCACTGTGTGGTCCTCCTGGACTGTTAGTGCTTGTCTAAAGCAGTGTTGATCTTTGCAGTTGTTTCTCGCCGCGACGCAACCGGGGTTACTGCCCGGTCGCCTTCGCGATGATCTCCTTCGACACGGCCGCCGGAACTTCGGCGTACGAGTCGAACACCATGGAGTAGTTAGCCCGGCCCTGGGTCTTCGACCGAAGGTCGCCGACATAGCCGAACATCTCCGACAGCGGTACCAGCGCCTTGACGACGCGGGCACCCGATCGCTCCTCCATGGCCTGGATCTGACCACGGCGGGAGTTCAGGTCGCCGATCACGTCACCCATGTAGTCCTCGGGTGTGGTCACTTCGACCGCCATGATCGGCTCGAGGATCACCGGCTGCGCAGCCTGTGCCGCTTTCTTCAGCACCTGCGAACCCGCGACCTTGAAGGCCATTTCCGACGAGTCCACCTCGTGGTAGGCGCCGTCGAGCAGCGTCACCTTGAGGTTGACCAGCGGGTACCCGGCCAGCACGCCGTACTGCATGGCGTCCTGGGCGCCGGCGTCGACCGACGGAATGTACTCCCGAGGGATACGGCCACCGGTGACCTTGTTCTCGAACTCGTAGGTCGCCCCGTCCTCGCCGGTGAACGGCTCGAGGTCGATGAGAACCTTCGCGAACTGGCCCGAACCACCCGTCTGCTTCTTGTGGGTGAACTCGACCTTCTCGACCTTGCGCTTGATGGTCTCGCGGTAGGCCACCTGGGGCTTGCCGACGTTGGCCTCGACCTTGAACTCGCGCTTCATCCGGTCGACGAGGATGTCGAGGTGAAGCTCGCCCATACCGCCGATGACGGTCTGGCCGGTCTCCTGGTCCAGGTGGACCTTGAACGTCGGATCCTCTTCGGCCAGCTTCTGGATCGCCGTGCCGAGCTTCTCCTGGTCGCTCTTGGTCTTGGGCTCGATGGCCACCTCGATGACCGGGTCCGGGAACGTCATCGACTCGAGCACGATCTGCTCGTTGGCGTCGGACAGGGTGTCGCCGGTGGTGGTGTCCTTGAGGCCGATCACCGCGTAGATGTGCCCCGCGGAGGCCCGCTCGACAGGGTTCTCCTTGTTGGCGTGCATCTGGAACAGCTTGCCCAGCCGCTCCTTCTTGCCCTTGGTGGAGTTGATGACCTGCGAACCGGACTCGACGGTGCCGGAGTAGACGCGGACGTAGGTCAGCTTGCCGAAGAACGGGTGCACCGCGATCTTGAACGCCAGGGCCGAGAACGGCTCGTCGGTCGACGGCTTGCGGCTGATGGCCTCGTCCTCTTTGCCCGGCACGTGGCCCTGCACGGACTCCACGTCCAGCGGGGACGGCAGGTAGTCGATGACAGCGTCGAGCATGGGCTGCACGCCCTTGTTCTTGAACGCGCTGCCACACAGGACCGGGTACAGCTCCGAGCCGACGGTCAGCTTGCGGATCGCCGCCTTGATCTCGGCGACCGAGAGTTCCTCGCCGCCGACGTACTTGTCCAGCAGCGCCTCGTCCGTCTCGGCGACGGCCTCGAGCAGCTTGGTGCGGTACTCCTCGGCCTTCTCGGCGAGCTCGGCCGGAATGTCTTCGACCTCGTACTTCTCGCCGAGGGCGGTTTCACCGCGCCACACCTTGGCCTTCATCTCGACCAGGTCGACGACGCCGATGAAGTCGTTCTCGGCGCCGATCGGCAACTGGATCACCAACGGCGTCGCCCCCAGGCGCTCCTCGATGGTGCGCACCGTGAAGTAGAAGTCGGCGCCCAGCTTGTCCATCTTGTTGACGAAGCAGATGCGCGGAACGTCGTACTTGTCGGCCTGGCGCCAGACCTGCTCGGACTGCGGCTCCACGCCTTCTTTACCGTCGAACACCGCAACGGCACCGTCGAGCACACGCAGGCTGCGCTCCACCTCGACGGTGAAGTCGACGTGGCCCGGGGTGTCGATGATGTTGATCTGGTTGTCATTCCAGAAACAGGTGACGGCCGCGGAGGTGATGGTGATACCGCGCTCCTGCTCCTGTTCCATCCAGTCGGTGGTCGAAGCGCCGTCGTGCGTCTCACCGATCTTGTAGTTGACACCGGTGTAGTACAGGATGCGTTCGGTCGTCGTGGTCTTACCGGCATCGATGTGCGCCATGATGCCGATGTTGCGGACCTTGTTCAGGTCGGTTAGCACGTCCTTCTGTGCCACAGAAGTCTTCTCTTTCGCTTGGTAGTTGCTGTTGTCATTTCGCCCCGGCGACACCGCTTTGTGCCATCTCGTCGCTCGCGACTCCGGGGCGTCACATCACCAGCGGTAGTGCGCGAACGCGCGGTTTGCCTCGGCCATCTTGTGGGTGTCCTCACGCCGCTTCACGGCGGCACCCAGACCATTGCTGGCGTCGAGGATCTCGTTGGCCAGGCGCTCGACCATGGTCTTCTCGCGACGGGCCTTGGAGAAGCTGACCAGCCAGCGAAGTGCCAGCGTGACCGAGCGATCCGGACGCACCTCCACGGGAACCTGGTAGGTGGCGCCACCGACGCGACGGCTACGAACCTCGAGTGCCGGCTTGACGTTGTCCAGAGCGCGCTTGAGGGTGACCACCGGATCGGTGCCGGTCTTGTCGCGGGCCTGTTCGAGCGCACCATAGACAATGCGCTCGGCCAACGATTTCTTCCCGTCCATCAGAACCTTGTTGACCAGCTGGGTCACCAGCTGCGACCCGTACACCGGATCGTTGACCAACGGACGCTTGGGCGCCGGTCCCTTGCGCGGCATCAGCTCTTCTCCTTCTTGGCGCCGTAGCGGCTGCGCGCCTGCTTGCGGTTCTTCACGCCCTGGGTGTCCAGCGAGCCGCGAATGATCTTGTAGCGCACGCCGGGCAGGTCCTTCACACGGCCGCCGCGCACCAGCACCATCGAGTGCTCCTGCAGGTTGTGTCCCTCGCCCGGGATGTAGGCGGTGACCTCGACCGCGCTGGTCAGCTTGACGCGCGCGACCTTCCGAAGCGCCGAGTTCGGCTTCTTCGGGGTGGTCGTGTACACGCGGGTGCACACTCCGCGGCGCTGCGGGCTGCCCTTGAGGGCCGCGGTCTTCGCCTTGGCGGGCTTGTCGTGGCGACCCTTGCGGACCAGCTGCTGGATGGTTGGCATCTACCGGCTTTCTGTGTTGCTGCTTTTTAGTTCTGGTCAAGTCTGTGTACTGCGCTTTTGTCCCGGACACGTACCCCGCGACCGGGTGTGTCGCACGCGCCCGCCCGAAGCAAGTCGAAGGCAACTTGAAGGCATTGCCTCAATTCTCGGAGCATGGCGACATGCGAATTGGCCCGGCGTGCAGGCACGCTTAGCAGGTCCATTTCGTCCACGCACCCGCGAAGCGCCTTATCTGCCAGGCACGATCGTCCACAATACCAGCACAGGGGCAGCGCTCCAAACCCGCGCTCCGCGCCCTAACCGCAGGTCAGATCGCCTTCTCCGAAGGCCGCGGAGTGTATGGCTAACGACGCTCCATCCCGGAGGCCAGCCGCATCACCATGTCGCTGTATACCGCGTCGGTGTCGATACCGTCCATCGCCCCGGTCATCTCCAGCAGGACGAAACCGTGCATGGCCGACCAGAACTCCAACGCCGCATAGAACGCGTTCTCACCCTCCAGTCCGTAGGAACCCAGGACCGCGATGACCGGCGCGGCCGCGGCCCGGGTGGCTTCGGTGAACTCCGGGTCGTCACCACCCAGCGGCATCCGGGTGAAGGCCGAATACCGTCCCGGATGGTGATGGGCGTAGCTGCGGTAGGCGCTGGCCATCGCGGTGACCGCGTCGTCGCGGGTGCGGCCCTCTGCGACGTTGGTGAGCATCCCGATGATGTCGCCGACGACGCGCATCCGCACTGTTCGGCGCAGGTCCTCGAGGCTGTTGACGTGGTTGTACAGCGACGGGCCCTTGGTGCCGAGCTGGGTGGCGAGCGCGTTGATGGTCAGCGCGTCCCAGCCTTCGCGATCCAGGAATGTCAGCGCGGCGTTGACGATGGTCTCGCGGCTGAGCCGGGGGACTCTCCTGGCCGAGGTGCCCGGGGGTTGTGCCATGCGCGCTTCGCCCCCCTGCCGTCTCGTCTGCCCTTGCTGATACCCGGAGAAAACTAACACCTCTAGTTCCCTCGCGGTCAGTTGACGCGCTCCTGACTGAGCTCGGCGAGTTGTTCGGTGATCGAGCACAGATCGGGCAGCGTCGCGGGGTTCATCGTCTGGATGGACCACGTGATGACGTCGCCGCCCTTGGCCACGTAGAAACTGCACGCATTGCCGTCGAACGCCTTGAACCCTTTGTTGCCGTCGAGGGACAGTTCGGTCAAGGTGCGGCCGGCCTGTTGTTCCAGCGACCGCTCGGTGTCCATATCGCTGCCGCGGTACCACCAGGTCGAGATCCCCATTCCCGCCCCGACGGTGCCGAACATCGTGTTCTCCTGCCAGAAGCAGCCTGCGTCGCTGACGACAGCCCTGGTGAACTCGTCTGACCCGGCGGCCGCCGCGATGTCGGTGTCGGTGATGCCGTTGCAGTCCCCGCTGCGGAACCCGGCGCCCGGGTTGGCGGTCGCCGGAGAGGTCGGCGCCTCGTCGGTCGATCCGCACGCTGTGAGCGCCGCGGCGCAAGCGGTGAGCGCGACGAACCGCCGATTCCAGCAGGCGAACACGGTCACATCTCCGACTTCAGGGTGGCCGAAAGGAGCTTCTGCGCTTCCTGGCATGGATCACCGGTGCGTTGATCGCGGAACTGCACCCACCAACTCAGCACCCCGGTGCCCGCGGCGGCGGTGACCGAGCAGGCCGCGCCGGTGATGTCCCGGCGCGCGACGAACGCCGGGTGGCGCTCGACCACGGTTTCGGTGATCGTCGCGCCGCGCCCGACGGCAAGCGCGCGTTCGCGATCGAGGCTTCCGGTCTGGAACCAGGAGAAGGTCGCGTCGATGATCACGTCGCCGCGGAACGACACGTACTGGCAGACCGCTCCGCTGTAGGGCCGCACGACGCTGTCGGCGCCCAGGATCTGCTGGACGGTGTCGTCGTCGAGCAGGGCGCAGCGGTCGTCGACGTAACCGTAGTTGCGTTTGGGATCGGGTACCGCGGGTGTGGCCCGCTGCGCGGTTCCGCTGACGGTCTCAGCACACCCCGCCACCGTCACCACCGCCACGACCGCCGCGACAGCAATCGGAAACCGCCAACGCATCGCTGCTCACGCTACCCAGCGCCACCGTTAATAGCGACTCGGGTGAACGTCTGTGGATCTCACCGGTCGCGTCGTACGCTTCCTCCATGATGTGGACAGCTGTGAGTCGGTCGCTTGCGGCATCGGCCGCGGTGTTTCCGCTGATTCTCGCCGCCCCCGTGGCGCAGGCGGAACCGGTGGTCTGCAATCCGTTGGCGCGTGAGTGCGCCGATAACAGTGTCGTGGGTCGCCATCAGGGAACCGACACCACCATCACGGGTATCGGCGTCGTCGAGACGATCGACTGCGCCAACTCCACGCTGCTCGTCAACGGCGCCAACAACCAGATCACCACGCTGGGGACCTGTTGGGCAGTGACGATGCAGGGCAACGGCAATGTCGTCGTCGCCGACAACGTGATCAACGACATCACGGTCTACGGCTGGGATCAGACCGTGCTGTACAAGAACGGCAACCCGATCGTCTTGGACCGCGGACGTGAATTGGGGATGACCAACCGCATCAACCGGGTACCCGCGTGAGCATGCGCGCCACATCCATCGCTTATCCGCTCATCGGTGCCACCGCCGCCGCGTTTCTGCTCGCGGGGTGCGGATCGGAAAGTTCGGACACCAACACCCCCACCGCGACGGCGGGCACGTCGGGCGCCCAGGTCGAGGTCGGCAACACGATCAACTACGGATCCTTCGGCACGACCGCCGACATCGACTGCGCCGACGGCAAATCGCTGAACATCGGCGGGTCGAACAACACCCTGACGGTGAAGGGCACCTGCGCGAACGTCAACATCGGCGGCGCCGACAACAAGGTCACCTTCGAGCGGGTCGACAAGGAGATCAGCGTCGTCGGCCTCAACAACACGGTGACGTACAGAGACGGTGATCCGAAGATCAACGACACCGGCAACAACAACAAGATCACCAAGGGCTGAAAACCCTTCCCCTCGCTGTCGTCATTGCCGCGAGCGTCCGTGTTTGCTCTACGACACGCCGCGAATTCCCGGCCCTTTGCGGTCACTCACACCAGGGCGAGGGCCCGCAAACTGCCGCTAGGCGTTGGCGCCGTGCCTGCCCGCACCGGCCGCGAAACGGGCTGCCCCCTCAAGGGATTCGGCGGCGACGCGCGACATGCTGCCGAACTCGAAGTCCATCGCCTCGGGCTCCGAGCGGCCCCACTGGTTGAGAGCCGACAGGCGATCCGCGCGCATGCACTGCTGCGGCAGCGCGGCCAGTTCCGCGGCGAGTTCCTCGGCCCGCTGACGCGCTTCGCCCGTGGGCACCACCCGGTTGGCCAGACCCATCGCAAGGGCTTCGGTGGCATCGACGGCGCGACCGGTGAGGATGAGGTCCATCGCCCGGCTGTGCCCGATCAACCGCGGCAACCGAACGGTTCCACCATCGATGAGCGGCACCCCCCAGCGCCGGCAGAACACCCCCATGATCGCGTCCTCTTCGACGACCCGCAGATCGCACCACAACGCCAATTCCAGACCGCCGGCCACGGCGTAGCCGCTGACTGCCGCGATCACCGGTTTGGACAACACCATTCGACTGGGTCCCATCGGGCCGGGACCGGTGCGATGCACCGGGTTGGCATCGGGCGTCCCGAACGCCTTCAGATCCGCTCCGGCGCAGAATGTCCCGTTGTCGCCCCACAACACCGCGACGGCGGCCGACTCGTCCTTGTCGAACTCGTCGAAGGCGGCGTACAACCCCGCGGCGGCCGGGCCGTTGACGGCGTTGCGCGCCTCCGGACGATTCATGATCACCGTCGTCACGGCACCGTTCCTCTCGACCCGCACTCCGCCCGTCATCTCGCCTCCATCAATTGGTCACGTCGCGTCTGCGACAATCCGGTGCTGTCGCGCCGCGCAGACAACTCCGCGGCGAAGTCGTTGTAGGCCTGGCGAAGCGCGGTGCCCGGCCAGTCGTCGGGCAGCAGTTCCTCCGGCAGCACCGGATCGGTGAGCAGGTGGCGCACAATGGCGGCCGCTGCGACGAACCGATCGGGAACGTCTGGCGCCGAACCGATTTCGTCGAGCAACAACCGGCCCTCCCGGGCCCACGCCGACAGGTCCCACAGCAGGGAGACCAACGAGGCGGGTTCGGCGTCACGGGAAGCCAGCACCCGCACCCGCTGCAACACCTCGGGCGGCAACGCCGCGTCCAGGTTGTCCGGTCGAAGCCACACCCCCTCGCGCAGTTCGGCGAACCGGTTGTTCTGCAAGGTGTTTCTCAACCCGGCCCGCGAGCGGGGGTCGGAGCCGACGCTGGTGATCACCACCGTGGTCCAGTCGCCCCGCCACGGCCGCAGCCGGGGATTGATGGCCTCGTCCTGCCGTCGCTGCCGTGCCAGCAAGCGGTCGGACAACCGGTAGCCGTCCTCGGAACGAACCAGGTCACCGGCGCCGACCATCCGGGTCAGAGCGACCCGCACCGTCGACTCCCTGAGGCCGAAATCGGCTGTCAGCTTGATCAGTTCGCTCGCGGTTGCCCACGCCGGGTGCGCCCCGAGCAGGACGCTCAGCACGACGGATCGGGCCGTCATCCGCGAGAGCGACTTCGCCATCAGACCTCTGACGCCCTGCGGCCGTGATCGCCGAACGGTTCGTCACGTTGGCGGACCGCTTCCCGGAATCCGTGTTCGCGCGACTGCGCGACGAATGCGTGCCCCTCGGGTGTGTGGCGGGCGATGCCGTCGAACACGGTCGAGACCATCGCGCTGTTGGCCGTCCCCTGTGAATACAGCGCGGAGTTCATCGCTAGCTTGACCATGATCAGCTGGTTGATCGGCACGCGGGCGATCCGCTCCACCAGTCGTTCCGTGCGCGCGTCCAGGTCCTCGGGTGACGGCGCCTCGACCGCCAGGCCCCACTCGGCGGCCTGTGCGCCGGTGATCGAATCACCGGTCAGCAGAAGGCGTTTGGCACGCTGATCACCGAGGCGGTGTGCCCACATCCCGGCGGCGGGCACCCCCCACACGCGGGTCGGCGGGTAGCCGATCTTGGCGTCCGAGGCGGCGATCACCTGATCGGCGTGCAGTGCGATGTCGGTGCCGCCGGCCACGCAGTACCCGTGGATCTTCACCACTGTCGGCTTGTCGCAGTGCATCAGGCTAGAGAAGCCGCGGACGAACCGGCTCATCATCTGGTAGTCGACCATCGGATCCCACGGCTGATTCGGCAGGTGGTTGACAGCCTGCGTCCTGCCCGACAGCACGGTGTCGCGATAGGGGCTGCCGCCACCGGCCGATGACGACCCCTCGGCGTAGGCGGACAGATCGAATCCGGCGCAGAACCCTTCGCCCCGACCGGAAACCAGGATCACGTGCACGTTCGGGTCGAGGTCGGCACGTTCGACGAGCGCGGACAATTCCAGCGGCGTGTCCGCGACGATGGCGTTGCCCTTCTCCGGCCGGTTGAACGTGATGCGGGCCACCCGGTCGGTGACCTCGTAGGTCATCGTTGTCAGGTTGTCGAAGTCGACCGGCCTGATCGCGTGGGTCATCCGTTGTCGGTCCTGCCCGCGTCCGGAGCCTTGACCAACGCGCGTTCGATGATCGGCGCGAGATCGAGTCCGGTGGGCAGGGTTCCGAACGCGCCGCCCCAGGCGCCGCCCATGCGGGTGGCCAGGAACGCCTCGGCGACGGCGGGATGCCCGTGGCGCACCAGCAGCGAACCCTGCAGCGCGAGGCTGATGTCCTCGGCGACCTTGCGGGCGCGGTACTGGATGGTCTCGAGGTCACCCAGGCTCAGTCGCAACGCCTCCACAAACGCATCCAGTCGCGCATCTACACCCGCGGTCCGAGCGAGTTCGTCGAACAGCACGTCGACGCACTCGGGGCGAGTCGCCATGGCCCGCAACGTGTCCAACGCGCTGACGTTGCCCGACCCCTCCCAGATGCCCATCAGCGGCGCTTCCCGATACAGCCGCGGCATGCCCGACTCCTCGACATAGCCGTTGCCGCCCAGGCACTCCATCGCCTCGGCCGCGTGCGGGGTGGCACGTTTGCACACCCAGTACTTACCGGCCGCCAGGCCGATGCGCCGCAGCAAGGTCTCGCGGGCGTCGCCGCGCACTGCGGCATCGGTCGCGCCGGCCATGCGCATAGCCAGGATCGTGGCCGCCTCGGCCTCGACCGCGAGGTCGGCCAGCACGTTGCGCATCAGCGGCTGATCGATCAGGTACTCGCCGAACGCCTTTCGGTGCTGGGTGTGATGGATGGCGCGCGCCAGTCCGTTGCGCATGCTGGTCGCGCTGCCGAGGGTGCAGTCCAGACGCGTCAGGTTGACCATCTCGATGATGGTCGGGACGCCGCGGCCCTCTTCGCCGACGAGCCACGCGACGGCGCCGTCGTATTCCACCTCGGAGGACGCGTTGGCGTGATTGCCGAGCTTGTCTTTCAGCCGCTGCAGAAACATCCGGTTGCGGCTGCCGTCGGGCAGGACCCGCGGCAACAAGAAACACGAGAGCCCCCCGGGCGCCTGCGCGAGCACCAGGAAGATGTCGCACATCGGCGCCGAGGTGAACCACTTGTGCCCACGCAGTGAGTAACTGCCGTCGCCGTTGGGGGTCGCCTCGGTGGTGCCCGCGCGCACATCGGACCCACCCTGCTTCTCGGTCATCGACATGCCCGCGGTGATGCCGGCCTTGGTGGTGGGCACCTTCAGCTCGGGGTCGTACTCGCGACTAACGAGCAGCGGCTCGTACACCGCCGCCAGTTCGGGGTTGTGCCGCAGTGCCGGCACCACGGCGTAGGTCATCGAGATCGGGCAGATGTGACCGGGTTCGGGGGTCCACACCGAGGTCTTGGCCGCGCGCACGACGTGGGCGCCGGGCCGGTCGTCAGCCCACGGCGCGGCATGCAGGCCGTGCTTGATGGCCACCGTCATCAGCGAGTGGTAGGCGGGGTCGTACTCGACCTCGTCGACGCGGTGGCCGTAGCGGTCGTGAGTGCGCAGGATCGGCTGGTTGCGGTCGGCCAGCTCGCCCCACCGCTGGGCCTGCCGCGAGCCCGACAGCGCGCCCAACTCGGTGACCTCGTCGAGGCCCCATTCACCGCCCTCGCGGATCAGCGCCTCGGTGAGTACGGGCGAGGTCGCCGGGTTGTAGTCCTCCAGCGGCGGGACCTGGTTGGTGACGACATGGGTATCGGCCATGAGACCACTATTACACTTTCACGAACAGCTGCACAATAGTCGTAACAACAGCCGCGGAAGGGGTCAGCGGCTGTCGACCTCTGCGACGACGTCCCGCCGGCGCGGCTCAGGTTCGTCAACGGGTTCCGGCTCGGCGACAGGCTGGGACTCGACCGCGGGGCTCGACTCGGTCGCTACCGCGGGATCGTCCCGCCGGTCGTAGAGCGGAACCATCTCGCCCGCGCGGTCCGCCGAGCGCGCCGCCCTCCCCCGCCGCCACCCCTGGTAGCGGTGGAGGACGACGATGACCGCGGCCGCCAGGGCCCAGCCGAGCAGGATGTCGATGACGTAGTGCTCGGCGGTGTACACCAGCGTGAAGGCCATCAGGAGCACATAGGCCACGAGCAGTGGGCGCCACGCTCCGTGCACGCGACGCCACAGGAAGGCCGCGACCGCCGCGGTCATCCCGGCGTGCAGGGAGGGTATCGCCGCCACCAGGTTGACGCTGGCCTGCCCCGCATCGAGCAGCGCGCTGGCGGTGTGCATGTTCAGATTGCCCCAGCCGCGGCCGACAATCCGCTCGATCCACGGGTTCGCCCCGTCATGGCTGGATTGCATCGCCCCGAGCACACCGCCGTCGGGCACTCCGCGCGCCGAGCGGAACATGCAGCGCGCGTAGGCCGGTCCACCTTCGACGTCGTCCGGGGTGCAGCGAGCCGCGGCCCACGGCGGCGCGGCAGGCACCAGGGCGTAGATGACCAAGCCCGCGAAGTTCAAGCCGACGAACAGACGCACGAACGCCTTCCACTCCGCGCGGTCACGCAGCCACAGCACCCCGGCCACCGCGTACGGCAGGATGAAAAACGACATGTAAACGCAGCTCAGGACCACCTCCCACCACGGCGGATGTCCCTGTTTGAGCTGCTCCTGAAGCCATACGGTCGGCACGGTGCCGAAGAAGAGCCAACGATCGGCCTCAACGGGCCACTCCCACAGCGTCGGGCGCCCGATCATGTCGGCGGCGCCACGGCTCAGGTCGTAGGCGATCAATATCAACGCGAAGGGAAGCCAGTCGCGGATGACGTAGAGCATGCGGCGGACCTGACCGATGCTCGCGGCCAGCAGACCGGTGGCGATGTAGAGCAGCACGAGCTCGCGGTTGAACGCAAAACCTTCGGTGACCGTGCGAAACACGATGACGGCAGCCCATATCGCGACGGCGGTCCGGCGCACGTACTTGAGCCGGCGTTCCCGCGTCTGGGCTGCCTCGGGGGAGCGCTGCGACGCAACTGACGACTCGTCGACCGCAGACACTCCGTTGAATCTAGTTCACCCCGCAGTTGCCGAGCGTTCGACTGCGGTTCGGTTATCAGGTCGTGATGTGCTCGCGCAGGAAGGCGATGTCGTCTTTGCGGCCCTCGTCTGCGGTTTCGCAGATGACGGGTGCGCCGGCGGCCTGCACCACCGCGACCAGCAGCTGAGGATCGATCTGGCCGGTGCCGAAGTTGGCGTGCCGGTCGGCGCCCGAACCGGCGGCGTCGCGTGAGTCGTTGCAGTGCACCAGGTCGATGCGCCCGGTGATGGCCTTGATCCGGTCGACGGCGTCGATCAGCTTCTCCCCCGCGGCCCACGCGTGGCAGGTGTCCAGGCAGAAGCCGATGCCCTTGTCGCCGATGTGGTCCCACAACCGGGCGATGACGTCGAAATGGCGGGCCATCGCGTGGTCGCCGCCCGCGGTGTTCTCCAGGTAGACGGGCACATCGGTTTCGAGATAGTCCAGCGCCTTGACCCAGCGTTCGAAGCCGGCTTCCCAGTCCTTGTCGTCGGCGTGCCCACCGTGCACGATGACCGCCGTCGCGCTGATCTCCGAGGCGGCGTCACAGGTGTCCTGCAGGATCTTGCGCGACGGGATTCGCACCCGGTTGTTGGCCGATGCGACGTTGATCAGATACGGCGCATGCACGTACAGCGGGACGCTCGAAGCCTTGAGTACATCGGCGTCCTCGCGCGGTTTGGGTTTCTTCCAGCTCTGCGGATTGCCGAGGAAGAACTGCACCACGTCGGCACCGTCTGCCTCCGCGGCGGCCAGGGGGTCGTCACCGTGGACGTGCGAACCGATCAGCACGACGCCCAGTCTAGGCAGGGCCACCGACATGGCCACCGCACCGGCCCACGGTCACGGCACTCGATCGCACCACTTGCGTTCGCCGCATGCGTGAGGGCGCCGCCTAGGCTCGGAGCGTGGGATCTGGAAGCGACCCGTCTCCGTTCTCGTCGTTGTCCGACGCGGTCACCTCCGCCCGTTCGACTCTGCAACGACGCGCCTTTTCGATGTTGTCTCGTGCGCCCCGGCCGGTGCGGCAGGCGGGCCGGCTGATCGTCCGAACCGTCAACGACACGCTCCGAGACCGCGTGCCCGGTCTGGCGGCCGAGGTCGCGCTGTTCTCCTTGATCTCGCTGCCATCGCTCCTGATCGCGGTGCTCGGCTCGCTCGGTTTCATCGCCGAAGCGCTCGGCCCTGAAGGCACGGCGCGACTGCATCGGCTGCTGCTCGAGGTGCCCAGCTCCTTCCTTGCCGAGCGGACCTTCGAGTCATACCGTCGCATGGTCGAGGCCGGGCTCACGCAATCGCGTGGAAGCGTGGTCTCCATCGGAATCGTGCTCAGCCTGTGGTCGGGTTCGCGGGCGGTGAACCGGTACCTGGAGACAATCACCATCGCCTACGGTGTCGAGCCCCGGCCTGCCTGGCGACGACGGCTGCTGGCGTTGGGGCTGACCGCGGGCGGACTCCTCGGTGCCGTGGCGATTCTGCCGCCGCTCGTCCTCGGGCCCGACCTGGTGGCGTGGGTGACGCCCGACCCGTTGACCGAAAGCACCTTGCGCGCACTAGATCTGCTGTTCTGGCCCGGGGTGGCGCTGCTGATCCTGGTCGGATTGGTCACGCTGTATCACCTCGGTGTGCCCTGGCGACTGCCGTGGCGCCGCGACATTCCGGGGGCGGTGTTGGCGATGGTGCTGTGGTTGGTGGCATCGGCGGGGCTGCGCGCCTATCTGTCGGTGAGCGCACGTGACGACGCCGTGTACAGCCAGCTCGCCGTGCCGATCGCCGTCGTCGGGTGGCTTTACATCACGGCCTTCGCGGTGTTGCTGGGTGCGGAGTTCAACGCCGAGATCGAAAAGATGTGGCCGCATGAGAAGCATCCGTGGCGGCTGCGTCGGCGTCGGCGGGCCAGCCAGGACCGCCCCACCCCGCCTACACGTTCCGTCAGGTCCGGACGGTCAGCAGCAAGATCAGGTACGCCGCGTAGGCCGCAACCATCAGCGCGCCTTCGACGCGGGTGACGCGCCGACCCGAGATGAAGATCGGGATACAGAGCAACGCGACCGCCACCATGACCGGCAGGTCGATGGTCACCAGGCTGGACGGCAGGTTCAGCCCCTGAGCCGGCACCAAACAGGTCACGCCGAGGATGAGCAGAATGTTGTAGATGCTGCTGCCGATCAGGTTTCCGATCGCGATGTCGCGGTCGCCGCGGATGGTGGAGATGATGGTGGTCACCAACTCCGGCGCCGACGTGCCGATCGCGACGATGGTCAGACCGATCAGAGCGTCGGACACCCCGAACTGTCTGGCCATCCCGACCGCACCGTCGACAAGCCAGTCGGCTCCCAGCACGACGACGGCGATACCGCCCAGCGTCATCGCGACGTTGATCGAGGTGCGGTGCCCCTTGGTGGCCACCGCGCCCACCTCTTCGGTGGCGTACTCAGCGACCAGCTCGGCTGCGAATTCCTCGACGACAGCGTGGGATTCGCGACGTGCCGACCAGATCACCGCGACGGTGTAGACGAACGCGCCGCCGACCAGGATGGCGCCGTCCAGACGCGTCAGCACACCGTCGGCCGCCAGCGTCCACAGCAGCAGCGCCGCGGCGGCCATGATCGGAAGTTCGAAACGGATGGTGCGCGACTGCAATGTCAACGGCACCAGCACGGCGCTCAGACCGAGGATGAGCAGGACGTTGACCACATTGGTGCCCGCGATGTTGCCGACCGCCAGCGCGCCGCTGCCCTCCCCGGCGGCCACCACACCGACCGCCAGTTCGGGCATGCTGGTGCCGATCGACACGATGGTCAGCCCGATGACGATCGGGCTGATTCCCAGTCGCACAGCGACTTCCGCGCCACCGCGGACCATGACCTCGGCGCCGACGATCAACGCGCCCAGTCCGAACAGGAACCACGCGGCGTTCGCCAGCATCAGATCCTCACCGCCGAGTGTGGGCTCGTGTCACGCACAGACCGCGCAGGACGTGCGGGTAACCCACGTTCGGCGCAACCCTCGAGGCACGAAAAAGCCCCCGGGTCGAAACCCGGAGGCCTTTCCGTGGACTGTTAGCGGTAATCGCTGTAGCCGTAATCGTCCAACGGCACCGCGGCACCGGTGGCCTGGCCGAAGTCCGGGCTGTAGTACTGATCCTCGTACGACGGGATCGTGTACGCCGCAGCGCGGGCTTCTTCGGTCGGCTGCACCTGGATGTTGCGGTAGCGGTTGATACCGGTACCGGCCGGGATCAGCTTGCCGATGATCACGTTCTCCTTCAGACCCTGCAGCTTGTCGCTGCGGCAGTTGATCGCCGCATCGGTGAGCACGCGGGTGGTCTCCTGGAACGACGCCGCCGACAGCCACGAGTCGGTGGCCAGCGACGCCTTCGTGATACCCATCAGCACCGGACGACCGGCCGCGGGCTCGCCGCCCTCGGCGACCACCCGACGGTTCTCGGTCTCGAACTCGCCGCGCTCGGTCAGCGAGCCGGGCAGGAACTCCGTCGAGCCCGAGTCGATGATCGTGACGCGACGCAGCATCTGCCGGACGATGACCTCGATGTGCTTGTCGTGGATCGACACGCCCTGAGCGCGGTAGACCTCCTGGACCTCCTTGACGAGGTGGATCTGCACCTCGCGGGGGCCCTGGACACGAAGCACCTCGTGCGGGTCGGCCGCACCTTCCATCAGCTGCTGGCCCACCTCGACGTGGTCGCCGTCGGCGAGCAGACGCTCGGTGCCGTCGTCGTGCTTGAACACCTTCAGGCGCTGACGACGAGAGAGCTTGTCGTACACCACTTCTTCGCCACCATCATCGGGGATGATGGTGATCTTGTAGAAGCGCTCGCCCTCTTCGAGCTGCACCCGGCCGGTGACGTCGGCGATCGGCGCCTTGTTCCGCGGGATGCGGGCCTCGAACAGCTCCTGCACACGGGGCAGACCACCGGTGATGTCCTCACCCACGCCGCCCTGGTGGAACGTGCGCATGGTCAGCTGCGTGCCGGGCTCACCGATGGACTGCGCGGCGACGATGCCGACGGCCTCGCCGATGTCGACGAGCTTGCCCGTGGCCATCGAGCGGCCGTAGCACATCGCGCACACGCCGGTGCCCGTGGCGCAGGTCAGCACGGAGCGGACCTTCACCTCGGTGATGCCGGCGGCCAGCAGTGCCTCGATCGCCGGATCGCCCAGGTCGTGGCCGCGCTCGACGACGACGTTGCCGTCCTTGTCGACCGCATCGGTGGCCAGCGTCCGGGCATAGGCCGACGTCTCGATGTGCTGATCGCGCACCAACGCGTCGCCCTGTAGCTCGGCCAGCGTGACATTGATGCCGCGCTCGGTCTCACAGTCGGTCTCGCGCACGATGACGTCCTGCGAAACGTCGACCAGACGGCGGGTCAGGTAACCCGAGTCTGCGGTACGAAGAGCGGTGTCCGCCAGACCCTTTCGGGCGCCGTGGGTGTTGATGAAGTACTCCAGCACCGTCAGGCCCTCACGGAACGAGGACTTGATCGGACGCGGGATGAACTCACCCTTCGGGTTGGTCACCAGACCCTTCATGCCGGCCAGCGTCCTGGTCTGCGTGAAGTTACCCGTGGCACCCGAGTCGACGATCGTGATGATCGGGTTGTCCTTCGGGTAGTGCGCCCGCAGCGCCTCGCCGACCTCTTCGGTGGCGTCCTGCCAGATCTTGACCAGTGCGTCGTTGCGCTCGTCGTGGTTGAGAGCACCGCGCTGGTACTTCTTCTCGATCTGGTCGGCTTCCTTCTCGTAGCGGTCCAGGATCTCCTGCTTCTGCGGCGGCACCAACACGTCGGCCATCGACACGGTGACACCCGAACGGGTGGCCCAGTAGAAGCCGGCGTCCTTGAGCTTGTCGACGGTCTGCGCGACCACGATCATCGGGTAGCGCTCGGCGAGATCGTTGACGATCCGCGCCTGGACCTTCTTGTGCATCTGCTCGTTGACGAACGGATAACCGTGCGGCAGAAGCTCGTTGAACATCACCCGACCCAGAGTGGTCTCCGCGGTCCAGGCGTCACCGGGCTTCCAGCCCTCCGGGAACAGCTCGGCTTCCAGATCGGCGGACGGACGCAGCTGCGTCAACCGCACGCGGATCTTGGCCCGCACCGACAGCGCACCGCGGTCCATCGCCATGATCGCCTCGGCGGGCGAGCTGTACACACCGGTCTCCGCCTGATCCTTGGCGGCCGGCGTGTACTGACCGGTGTCGCCCTCGATCATCGTCGTCAGGTAGTACAGGCCGGTCACCATGTCCAGACGCGGCATGGCCAACGGCCGACCCGACGCCGGGGACAGGATGTTGTTCGACGACAGCATCAGGATGCGCGCCTCGGCCTGCGCCTCCGCACTCAGCGGCAGGTGCACGGCCATCTGGTCGCCGTCGAAGTCGGCGTTGAACGCCTCGCACACCAGCGGGTGCAGCTGAATGGCCTTGCCCTCCACCAACTGCGGCTCGAACGCCTGGATACCGAGGCGGTGCAGCGTCGGTGCGCGGTTCAGCAGCACCGGGTGCTCGGCGATGACCTCTTCGAGGACATCCCACACCTGCGGACGCTGACGCTCGACCATGCGCTTGGCGCTCTTGATGTTCTGCGCGTGGTTCAGGTCCACCAGACGCTTCATCACGAACGGCTTGAACAGCTCGAGAGCCATCAGCTTGGGCAGACCGCACTGGTGCAGCTTGAGCTGCGGGCCGACCACGATGACCGAACGGCCGGAGTAGTCGACGCGCTTACCGAGCAGGTTCTGACGGAACCGACCCTGCTTGCCCTTCAACAGATCCGACAGCGACTTGAGCGGACGGTTGCCCGGTCCGGTGACCGGACGGCCGCGGCGGCCGTTGTCGAACAGCGCGTCCACCGACTCCTGAAGCATGCGCTTCTCGTTGTTGACGATGATCTCGGGCGCGCCGAGATCGATCAGTCGCTTCAACCGGTTGTTGCGGTTGATCACGCGGCGGTACAGGTCGTTGAGGTCCGACGTCGCGAACCGGCCACCGTCGAGCTGCACCATCGGGCGCAACTCCGGCGGGATCACCGGAACCGCGTCGAGCACCATGCCCATCGGCGAGTTGGAAGACTGCTGGAACGCCGCGACCACCTTGAGCCGCTTCAGTGCGCGAAGCTTCTTCTGCCCCTTGCCGCTTCGGATGACCTCGCGCAGCTCCTCGGCCTCGGCCTCGATGTCGAAGTTCTCGATGAGCTTCTTGATCGCCTCGGCACCCATCGCACCGGTGAAGTACTCGCCGTAGCGGTCCTGCAGCTCCCGGTAGAGCACCTCGTCGACGACGAGCTGCTTGGGCGCCAGCTTGGTGAAGGTGTTCCAGATCTCCTCGAGCCGGTCCAGCTCCCGCTGGGCCCGGTCGCGGATCTGGCGCATCTCGCGCTCGCCACCGTCGCGCACCTTGCGGCGCACGTCGCTCTTGGCGCCTTCCTTCTCCAGCTCGGCCAGGTCGGCCTCGAGCTTCTGGGACCGCTCGGCCAGATCGAGATCGCGCTGATCCTCGACGGCCTTGCGCTCCACGGCCATTTCGGCTTCGAGCGTGGACAGCTCGTTGTGGCGCATCTCGTCGTCGACGGCGGTGATCACGTAGGCGGCGAAGTAGATGATCTTCTCGAGATCCTTCGGGGCCAGATCGAGCAGATAGCCCAGCCGCGAGGGCACACCCTTGAAGTACCAGATGTGCGTGACGGGCGCGGCCAGCTCGATGTGGCCCATCCGCTCACGACGCACCTTGGCGCGAGTGACCTCGACGCCGCAGCGCTCACAGATGATGCCCTTGAAGCGGACGCGCTTGTACTTGCCGCAGTAGCACTCCCAGTCGCGAGTCGGTCCGAAGATCTTCTCGCAGAACAGGCCGTCCTTCTCCGGCTTCAGCGTGCGGTAGTTGATGGTCTCCGGCTTCTTGACCTCACCGAACGACCAGTTACGGATGTCGTCCGCGGTGGCAAGACCGATGCGGAGTTCATCGAAGAAGTTGACGTCTAGCACGTAACTCCCTTTCCCCTTGCGGGACTAGAAATTTAGGCCAAATCTTCTACGGACGCGGATTCGTTGCGCGACAGGTTGATTCCCAGGTTCGCCGCGGCGCGCTCCAGATCCTCGTCGTCGCCGTCGCGCATCTCGATCGCGGCGCCGTCGCTCGACAGCACCTCGACGTTGAGGCACAGCGACTGAAGTTCCTTGAGCAACACCTTGAACGACTCGGGAATGCCCGGCTCGGGGATGTTCTCGCCCTTGACGATCGCCTCGTACACCTTGACCCGGCCGACGGTGTCGTCGGACTTGATGGTCAACAGCTCCTGCAGCGTGTACGCCGCGCCGTAGGCCTGCATGGCCCAACATTCCATCTCGCCGAACCGCTGGCCACCGAACTGCGCCTTACCGCCCAGCGGCTGCTGGGTGATCATCGAGTACGGGCCGGTGGAACGGGCGTGAATCTTGTCGTCCACCAAGTGGTGCAGCTTGAGGATGTACATGTAGCCCACCGTCACCGGGTACGGGAACGGCTCGCCACTGCGACCGTCGAACAGCATCGCCTTGCCGTCCTCGTCGACGAGCGTCTCGCCGTCGCGGTTGGGCAACGTGGACCCGAGCAGACCCTGCAGCTCCGCTTCGCGAGCACCGTCGAACACCGGTGTCGAGACGATGCTTCCCGGCTCGGACTCGAGCAGCTCCTTGGGCAACGCGCTCGCCCAGTCCGGCGAACCGTTGATCTTCCAGCCGCTCTTGGCCACCCACCCGAGGTGGGTCTCCAGGATCTGACCGATGTTCATACGACGCGGCACACCGTGGGTGTTCAAGATGATGTCCACGGGGGTGCCGTCGGGCAGGAACGGCATGTCCTCGACGGGCAGGATCTTGCCGATGACGCCCTTGTTGCCGTGGCGCCCGGCCAGCTTGTCGCCGTCGGAGATCTTGCGCTTCTGCGCGACGTACACGCGAACCAACTCGTTGACCCCGGCGGGCAGCTCGTCGTCGTCCTCGCGGGAGAACACGCGGATGCCGATCACCTTGCCGGACTCACCGTGGGGCACCTTCAGCGACGTGTCGCGGACCTCGCGCGCCTTCTCACCGAAGATCGCACGCAGCAGCCGCTCCTCCGGGGTCAGCTCGGTCTCACCCTTCGGGGTGACCTTGCCGACCAGGATGTCGCCGTCGCGGACCTCGGCGCCGATGCGGACGATGCCGCGCTCGTCGAGATCGGCCAGCACCTCATCGGAGACGTTCGGGATGTCCCGGGTGATCTCCTCGGCGCCCAGCTTGGTGTCGCGGGCATCGATCTCGTGCTCCTCGATGTGAATCGAGGTGAGCACGTCCTCCTCCACCAGGCGGTTGGAGAGGATGATCGCGTCCTCGTAGTTGTGCCCCTCCCACGGCATGATCGCCACGAGCAGGTTCTTGCCCAGCGCCATCTCACCGTTTTCGGTGCACGGCCCGTCGGCGATGACCTGACCGGCCTCGACCCGCTGGCCGGCGTCCACGATCGGGCGCTGGTTGGCGCAGGTGCCGTGGTTCGAGCGCGCGAACTTGCGCATCCGGTAGGTGTGCCGGGTGCCGTCGTCCGCCATCACGGTGACGTAGTCGGCCGAGACCTCCTCGATCACGCCGGCCTTGTCGGCGACGACGACGTCACCGGCGTCGATCGCGGCACGCAACTCCATACCGGTGCCGACCAGCGGGGCCTCGCTGCGCACCAGCGGAACCGCCTGGCGCTGCATGTTGGCACCCATCAGGGCGCGGTTGGCGTCGTCGTGCTCGAGGAACGGGATCATGGCCGTCGCGACCGACACCATCTGGCGCGGCGAGACGTCCATGTAGTCCACCTCGCTCGACGAGATCTGCTCGACCTCGCCGCCCTTGCGGCGGACCAGGACGCGCTCCTCCAGGAAGCGGCCGTTGTCATCGATCGGCGAGTTGGCCTGCGCCACGACGTGGCGGTCCTCCTCGTCGGCGGTCAGGTACTCGATGTCGTCGGTGACAACACCGTCCTTGACCTTGCGGTACGGCGTCTCGATGAAGCCGAACGGGTTGACCCGCGCGTACACCGACAGCGAGCCGATCAGGCCGATGTTCGGACCCTCCGGGGTCTCGATCGGGCACATGCGGCCGTAGTGCGACGCGTGCACGTCGCGGACCTCGAGGCCGGCGCGCTCACGGGACAGACCGCCGGGGCCCAGCGCCGACAGGCGGCGCTTGTGGGTCAGGCCCGAGAGCGGGTTGTTCTGGTCCATGAACTGCGACAGCTGGCTGGTGCCGAAGAACTCCTTGATCGCCGCCACGACGGGACGGATGTTGATCAGGGTCTGCGGCGTGATCGCCTCGACGTCCTGAGTGGTCATGCGCTCACGCACGACGCGCTCCATGCGCGACAGGCCCACCCGGATCTGGTTCTGGATCAGCTCGCCGACGGTGCGCAGACGACGGTTGCCGAAGTGGTCGATGTCATCGACCTCGACGGGAACCTCGACACCACCCGGGACGGTCATCGTCTTGTCGCCCTGATGCAGCCGCACCAGGTACTCGATGGTGGCGACGACGTCCTCTTCGGTCAGCGTGGTCGAAGTGGTCTGCGCCGGGTTCTCGGTGATGCCCAGCTTCTTGTTGACCTTGTAGCGACCGACGCGGGCCAGGTCGTAGCGCTTCTCCTTGAAGAACAGGTTCTCCAGCAGGGTCTGCGCGGACTCCTTGGTCGGCGGCTCGCCCGGGCGCAGCTTGCGGTAGATGTCCAGCAGCGCCTCGTCGGTTCCGGCGGTGTTGTCCTTCTCCAGCGTGCTCATCATGATCTCGGAGAAGCCGAACCGCTCGGTGATCTGCTCGTTGGTCCACCCGAGCGCCTTGAGCAGCACGGTGACCGGCTGACGACGCTTGCGGTCGATGCGCACGCCGACGGTGTCGCGCTTGTCGACGTCGAACTCCAGCCACGCGCCGCGGCCAGGGATCACCTTGACGCTGTGCAGCGTCTTCTCGGTGGACTTGTCGATGCTCTCGTCGAAGTAGACGCCCGGCGACCGGACCAGCTGGCTCACCACGACACGCTCGGTGCCGTTGATGATGAACGTGCCCTTCTCGGTCATCATCGGGAAGTCGCCCATGAAGACCGTCTGGCTCTTGATCTCACCGGTGTTGTTGTTGATGAACTCGGCCGTGACGAACAGCGGAGCCGCGTACGTCATGTCCTTGTCTTTGCACTCGTCGACGGGGGCCTTGACCTCGTCGAAGCGCGGATCGGAGAAGGACAGCGACATCGAGCCGGAGAAGTCCTCGATCGGGCTCAGCTCGGAAAGCACCTCTTCGAGGCCACCAACGGGGTTTTCCTCGCCGCGCTCCTTGGCCTTTTCACGCCAGGCGTCGGAGCCGATCAGCCATTCGAAAGACTCGGTTTGAACGTCGAGAAGCCCGGGAACCTCGAGGGGCTCACGGAGCTTTGCAAAGGAAATTCGGTTTGGTGCTCCTGGGACGGAGTTTTTAGTAGCTTCTGCTGTCTTGCTTGGGCGGGACCCTGCCAAGATGCATCCTTCCAGCACCTCATGCGACTATCGTGCCGGTAGACCACCGGTCCGTTTCGTCGCGATATCTGCGTCGGTTCGGCTGGCCACTCACGACCACAAACTTCCCGAACGCACGGCACGCGACTAGATCACTGAGCTGGGCTCAGGCTAGGACATCGGTGTCAGGTGCGGGTTTAGGTGGGCAGGATGCAGCCAGCGCAACGTCCAACAGTACCGCAGGACGGCGTATTCCTCAACATCCGCAGAACATCCACAACCCAACCGCATGTATGGCACGCATCGGGGCGCTGGCTGGCGACTCGATCCTTCTCATCCGTCCATACATTGCTGCAGAACAGATTGGCCCCTCTACGGCTTCCCGTCAAGAGATAACACGCGTTGTTGTGGAGTTTTGCGTCAGGCGGCGATCGTGTTGCTGCAGTGTCCGGACCCGGCCGAGCCGACCGATTCGCGCACACACACCGGGTCCATGGCGAACAACCCGTCGGCCAACGGCATGAACGGCTTCAGGAAGTTCAGCAGGTACGGCTTGGTCAACGTATTGGGCAGTGCGACGACGGTGGCCTGCCCGGCCGGGGTGTCGAAGCGGAACTGCTCGCCGCGCTCGAGGTAGATACCCGTCTTCCGGTCACCGGCGAACATGTCGTTGACCCAGCCAACCATCAGTATCTGCGCGGCGGCGGCGTTCTCGGGCCGCGAGAAGCCGGCCACCAGCTCCTGGGCGAACTGGATGAGCGGATTGCCGCCCCGCATGGCGTCGACGTGTGAGCCGTTGACCAATGTGACGCCGATGAACCCGGTCGGTCGCGCGGCGGCCAGAGCGTCGAGGCCGGCGCCGAAGTTGTTCCACATGTAGACCGGTGCGGCGAGCTGGTAGATCGGGACGTCGACGGGGACCTTCCTCAGCGATTCCGTCATCCGCGCCGGGTCGCCCAGCGCCACGCCGTCGAGCAGCACGACCCCGGCCAGCCTGTCGATGCGCTCGTCGTCGGCCAGGTAGCCGGCGATCCCCGACACCGCGCCGCCGCCGAGCGAGTGGCCCATCAGCACGACGCGGTCGGGGATGTCCCCTGCGTACCCGGCGGCTCGCGCACTGTCCTCCAGCGCGGTGTTTCCGTCGTCGAACAGTCCCGCCATCGCCTCGTGCATCGGCGCCCCGCCGAGCCAGCATCCGTCGACGGCAAAGAAGTTGGAGCTGATCGACGGTGCGACCACGATGCTCTGGGTCCGCTCGGCCAACGCGGCGGCGGTGTGGCTGTACCACGGGCCGCTGGCCAAAAAGCCGTGCTGCAGGTAGATCAGGCGCTCGGGCGGCTCGCCGGTTGCCGTCTCCGGGATGTACCAGTCCGCGGGCACTTCCTTGCCTTCACCTTCTGCACAGGCGCAGTCGATCCGCAGCGTCGACGAGCGCACGCTGACCGTGCTGTTGGGCGGCAGGATCGGTGGGCCGCCCAGCAGTCGGGTCGCGACGGCGTACAGGTCGAACACGATCGTGCCGATCACCCGCAGGATGAGGGGGACCTGGGGGGCGGTCGCAGTGGTCACCCCCGGTGGCGCCGACGCGAAGGCCACCGCCTGGACACCGACTTCCTCGACGTCCTCGACGACGCTGGCGACCGGTTGTTCGAGGACCACCGCCGTGCGTTGCTCAGGGGCGGTCGGGTCGCCGGTGTCGCCTGTCTCCGCGACGAGTGCGGCCTTCTTCTCGGTCCGGTCCGGCTCGGTCCGGTCGGTGGTGTCGATGTCCGAGGTGACCGTGGGGACGTTCGCAGAGACCCGGGCCGCCGCCTGCTGGACCGTGTGGTCACGGTCGGAGTCGGACTTCGCGACGACCTCCTCGATCACCTCGGAGTCGGTCACGGGCTGTTCGACCACGGCGTCGACCACCGGTTGCTCGACCACGGCGTCGGCGCCCGCGGCGTCGTCGGTGGTCCGGGTGTCGGCGGTCTTGTCGTCCTTTGCCTGATCTGTTGCGGCGTCGGCGGCGTCCGTCGGGCTCGAAGCGGGCTTTTTCCGCTCCTCGCCACGGTCGGTGTCGCTGGTGGCCTCGGAACCCTTCGCATCCTTCGTATCGTCGGGAGCCTTCGCGCCGACGCGGGTGCGCGGGGCGTCGCCGCTCGTGCGGGTGGTGCGCGCGTTCGAGGACCGGCCACCGGTCGGGACCGAGGACTCACCGGCGACCGAATCCTTCGTGCTGTCAGCGGAATTCGACGACCCCGAGGCCGTGGACCCACCGCCATCTGACGACGAACCGTCGTCGGCGATCGCCGCACCCGCACCGGCGAGCACCGCGGCCGACAGTCCCGCGGTGACGACACCCGCTCTCACCCAGATCAGAAACCGGTCGACCATGACCTCTCCCGCTCGACGACGGGAGAAAGATAACGGGTTTGCTGGCCGCGAACCGGCCTTATCCGAAAGTTTGCGCACGCTCGGGTTGCGGGGCTACCGACGCGACCCGCTCGACGCGCACCGGGACACCAGTCAGCCGGGCCATTCCGGCCAGGCTCTCGATCTCCGCCGGATCGCTGGACATCAATCGGTTGACGTTCGCGCCGCCGGCGTCGTTGGCGATGCGCCATCCGGCCGTGCCCTTGTGTCCCCAACCGTGTGGGACCGCGATCACGCCGACGACGATGTCCTTGGTGGCGATGACCGGAATCTCGATCTGGCCATGTCGGGAGGTGATCCGCACGGTGTCACCGTCGGCGATGTCGGCGGCGGCCGCGTCGTCGACGTGCATGAGTGCCCGGTGCGAACGCTCACCGCGCATCAGAAGCGGCGAGTTGTGCATCCACGAGTTCTCCGACCGCGCCTCGCGCATGCCGATCAGCCGCATCGGATAGTCGTCGGCGACGCGGCGGCGCGACAGCTTGTCGACTTCGGCGGCGACCTCGTCGTGACGCAGACGCACCCGGCCACCGCGGTAGACGACGATGTCGCCCAGCACACCGGCCCGCAGATGGTCCGCCAGCACCGTGCCGTGCGGATGGTTGGCGGTGAGTTTCGAGAAGCTCAAGCCGCGTCGCAGGCCGAACCGGTCGCCGCCCGCGGCCAACCGGATCACCGCATCGGCGAGCATCCGCGGGCTGAGTCGGACCCCGAACGCGGACAATGCCTTTCGCACGCCGGCGAGCACCGCCAGGCCGGGCGTCGCCCGCCACATCCTGGCCGTGAGGTCGTCGATGATCTCCCACTCCGCGCGGGCCTGGCCCACCGGCGCGACAACGGCCTCGGTGGCTTGCCGGAACGGCGTGGGTTGCAGCGTCTGGAACGGCAGCGGAAAGTCGTCGCGTTCGTACATCGACGTGGCGGGCAGTACGTAGTCGCAGTGCGCCAGCGTCTCGTTGAGATAGAGGTCGATGCCGACCAACAACTCGAGAGACTCCAACGCGGTCTCGAGTTCGTCGCCGTTGGGCACTGAAAGCACGGGGTTGCCCGCGCCGACGAACAGCGCCCTGACCTGCCCGCGTCCCGGCGTGGTGATCTCCTTGGCCATCACGCCCGCGGGTTCGGAACCGAGGACGGAGGGAAACCCGCCGATGCGCGACCGTTTGCGCGTGTAGACGGCGCGCAGCAGTGCGCCGCCGGCCTTGTTCAGCCACCGCTCCCCAGGGATACCGAGCCGGCCGAACATGCTGCCGCCGGGCACATCAAGGTTCCCTGCCACCAGGTTGACGGCGTCGAGCAGGTAAGTCGTCAGCGTTCCGTTTTCGCCGACGCTGGTGCCGACGCGACCGTAGACCGCCGCCCGTTCGGTTCCGGCCAAGTCGCGGGCCAGGGCGCGGACGGTCTCGGGGTCGATCCCGGTGCGCGCCTCGGTGACCTCGGGGCTGAACGGTGTGGCCAGCCGCTCGAGCCAGGCCGCGCCGTCGGCCCGCTCTGCGAGCCCTCGGCGGTCGGCCAGGTTCTCACCGAACATCACATGCAGCAGGGACAGCAGCAGGTAGGCGTCGCCGTCGGGGACGATGCCCAGCCACTCGAACTGCGCTGCGGTCTCGGTCCTGCGCGGGTCGATGACCAGCACGCGGCCACCGCGCGTGACGATGTCGTGCATGCGATCCCGAATCCGCGGCGCGGTGAGCACGCTGCCGTGCGAGACGACCGGGTTGGCGCCGATGACCACCAGTAAGTCCGTCCGCAGCAGGTCGGGTATCGGGAGTGCGAGCGGCGACCCGTAGAGCAACTGGCTGGCGACGAAGCGGTTGTTGACGTCCTGCGAGCCGGCGGTGAACACGTGCAGGCCGCGGCCGGGACCGCCGAGGAGCCCGAGCCCGAATCCGCCCATCAGCATGTTGAGGCCCAGAGTGTACGAGTAGCTGAACGCGCCCGGGTTACCGAAATACCAGCCGATTGCGCCCGCACCGTGCCTGCGGTGGATGACGGAGAGTCGGGCGGCGATGTCGGTCATCGCCTCGTCCCAGCCGACGGGTTCGAACCCGGAACGAGTGCGTCGCAGCGGCGTGGTCACCCGGTCGGGGTCGTTGACCACCTCGGTGAAGGCGATGCCCTTCTGGCAGGCGAATCCCGATGAGAGCGGATGGTCCTTGTCGGGGCGCAGCTCAACCAGTCGGCCGTCTTCGACGGTCGCGATCATGCCGCACAGCGGCTCGCAGATCCGGCAGAACGTCGTCCGGTGCTCGCGCGTCATCTCTCAGCGCAAGCGGTCGTCGACGTTCACATCGGGCGGCCTACTGCTGCGCGCGCGGGATGGCGCCGGTCGGTGCTTCTTCGTCGACCGTGGTGTGCCGAGCCGTCGTGGCATCCGGGAAGGCGCTGCCCGCATGGGTGTTCGAGCCTTCGAGATCGGCGCGGATGGCTTCCTGAGCCTTGGGCGGCAGGGTGTGCATGATCTCGCGCACCCGGGCCTGCCGGCGGTAGACGGCCTGGCGCTCCGGCATACCGGGCGTCGCCTGGATCTGCGGCGGCACACCCTCGATCTCCTCGACACCACCGTCATGGTGACCGGCGTCGATCATGGCCTGCTCCTCGGCCATCGTCGACTCGTCCTTCTCCTCGGACATACCGATCGGACCGATACGCCGACCGTTGAGGAACTGCCGCACCACCGGCTCGTCACTGGTCAACAGCACCTCGCGCGGACCGAACATCACCAGGTGCTTGCGGAACAGCATGCCCATGTTGTCGGGCACCGTCCGGGCGATGTTGATGTTGTGCGTCACGATCAGGATCGTGCAGTCGATCTGCGCGTTGATGTCGATCAACAACTGGCTCAGGTACGCGGTACGGACCGGGTCCAGACCCGAGTCCGGCTCGTCGCAGAGGATGATCTGCGGATCGAGCACCAGGGAGCGGGCCAGGCCGGCACGCTTGCGCATACCACCGGAGATCTCGCCGGGGAACTTGTTCTCGTCACCGGCCAGACCCACCAGCTCGAGCTTCTCCATGACGATCTGGCGGATTTCGCTTTCCTTCTTCTTGGTGTGCTCACGCAAGGGGAAAGCGGTGTTGTCGTACAGGCTCATCGAGCCGAACAGCGCGCCGTCCTGGAACATCACACCGAACAGCGTGCGGATCTCGTAAAGCTCCTTGGCGGTGCACTGAATCACGTCGGTGCCGTCGACGATGATCTTGCCGCGCTCGGGGCGCAGCAGCCCGATCAGCGACTTCAAGAACACGGATTTACCCGTACCGGAGGGGCCGAGCAGAACGCTCACCTCACCCGGCGGCAGGTCGAATGTGACGTCCTCCCAGATTCGCTGGGGGCCGAAGGACTTGGTCAGTCCCTCAATCTGGATACCAATGCCCACGCGAGATCCTTCCGCCAATAATCGTCACGCCACAGGCCTCACCGCTTGTGGCTTGAGTCACTGTAGCCTACCGCTCCTGGCCACAACACGAGTCTGGGGTTGATTGTGACCCATCGAGAAAACGACTGTGGGGCCGACCCGCTTTGCTGGATCGACCCCACAGTTGTGGTACTGCGGGCGCGGTGCTACTTGACGGTGACCGTCGCGCCCGCGGCCTCGAGCTTGGCCTTGGCGTCGTCGGCGGCAGCCTTGTCGACCTTCTCGAGCAGCGGCTTGGGAGCGCCGTCGACGAGGTCCTTGGCCTCCTTGAGACCCAGGCCCGAGACGATCTCGCGGACGACCTTGATGACGCCGATCTTCTTGTCGCCGGCACCCTCGAGGATGACGTCGAACTCAGACTGCTCCTCGGCGGCCTCGGCGGGCGCACCACCGGCGGCGGGGCCGGCAGCCGCGACGGCGACCGGGGCAGCGGCGGTGACCTCGAAGGTCTCCTCGAACTTCTTGACGAACTCGGAGAGCTCCAGCAGCGTCAGTTCCTTGAACGCGTCGAGCAGCTCGTCGGTGGACAGCTTGGCCATGAGTGGTCCTTTCTGATTCTTACTTTCAGTGCGATTTGTGGCGTGTTACCGGCGGTCAGCGCCGGTGCGGCTCCACAAACCGCGGGGATGGTGGGTGGTTATGCGGCTTCTTCGCCTTCGCCGGCCTTCTTCTCTTGCAGAGCGGCGGCCAGCCGTGCGACCTGCGACGCCGGGGCGTTGAACAGACCGGCGGCCTTGGACAGGTTCGCCTTCATCGCGCCGGCCGTCTTGGCCAGCAGCACCTCGCGCGACTCCAGATCGGCGATGCGCTCGACCTCGGACACGCTCAGCGGGCGGCCGTCCATGTAGCCGCCCTTGATGACGAGGGCCTTGTTGTCCTTGGCGAACTTCTTGATCGCCTTGGCGGCGTCGACGGCCTCGCCCTTGACGAACGCGATCGCGGTGGGGCCGACGAACAACTCGTCGAGCCCCTCGATGCCCGCCTCCGCCGCGGCACGCTTGACCAGCGTGTTCTTGGCGACTGTGTAGGTGGCGGAATCACCGAGCGAACGGCGCAGGTCCTTGAGGTTGGCCACCGTCAGCCCGCGGTACTCGGTGACGAGCGTCGCCGAAGCCTCCTTGAACTGCTCGGCGATGTCGGCAACCGCGGTGGCCTTGTCAGCCTTGGCCATGCATGCCTCCTCGTGGATGGGAACCGTGGGCCGAGTAAGGGTTGCGGGGCCGGAAACGACGAACGCCCCGACGCAGACAGGTCGGGGCGCGCAATAGCTGTAGCCTCGTCCTCCTGCGTGGGCCGCCCGGGTGGTCCGGGACCTTCAACCGATTGCTCGGTGACCGACGGTCTTCGGTGGAACGCCGTCGAGAATAGCCGACTACCTGCTCATCAGCCAAAACGCACCCGATCCACGCGAATTCTTTCCGCGCGACAGTGCGCGTCTGCCCACGACACACCGCAATTTTCCAGCAGCTCGTGCACCCTCACCCGGACACGGGCGTGCGCAAACCGCCTAAACCCCCGCCACCGCGACGACCGCCAGCCCGAACACCACCACAAGTAAGGCCACCCGACGCCAATGCAGCCGATCCCACTGCCGCGCCAACCCGCGGTCGACGTCGGCACCGGAGGACCAGCGCCCGATGCGGTTGTTGATCGGCACCATCAACGCCACGGTCGCCACCACCGCCAGCGCCATGGTCAGGGCCGCGGTGATGAACAGCCAATCCCTCCGCAACAGCACGGCCGCCGCGATCAGAACGACAAGCGCCGCGGCGTACCAGAACGGCATCACCTTTCCCAGTACCCGCCCGCTGTCGCTGCGAGCCTGCGCGAACGCTTCGTCGGGCAGCCGGCCCAGCACCGGGTTGAGGAACACCGCGACCGCGAGTTCGACCCCGACCAACGGTCCGACGATCAGCAGGGTCAGCACGTGAACAATTGCGTCCATACCTCGACCGTGCCCATCACGCTGACACAAAACAAGGTACTGACACATTCGGCAGCTTGGGAGAGCCTGCGCGACTGGGGCCGAAAGACATGGGCCGCACGCACTCCAGGCAGGCACAGGAGGACACGCAACCGGCTCAGGTCAGCCGTCCCCCCGTGTGCTCGTGTAGCAGGGCGGCCGCCCCGACCAGGCCGGCGTCGCCGCCGAGTTCGGCCGGCACCACTTCGACGCCGCGGATGAAGTCCAGCCCGGCGTGGGACGCGAGCGCTTCCCGCACGGGGTCGAACAGCAGCGCCCCCGACTTGGCCACGCCACCGCCGATCACAACCCGGTCCAGGTCGCAGACGGCGCCGACCGACGCGATCATCGCCCCCACCGCCGCCGCACCGCGGCGAAAGGCGCTCAGCGCCACCGCGTCTCCGGCATTGGCGGCATCGGCGAGTTCCTTGGCGTCGGCATCGGCGGGGGCCACCCACCCGTGCTCGCGGGCCCACTGCGCCATGCGCGGGCCACCGGCGATGGTTTCGACGCAGCCGCGCCCGCCACACGTGCATGGCGCGCCGTTCGGGTCGACGACGAGGTGCCCGACGTGGCCCGCGTTGCCGGTCCGGCCGTCGTAGGGGGCGCCGTCGAGCACCAGGCCTCCGCCGACACCGGTCGAGACCACCATCCCGAGCAGGAAGTCGGCGCCGCGTCCGGCGCCGCGCCAGTGCTCCCCCATCGCCATGCACAGGCCGTCGCCGGCAAGTCGCACCGGTGCGCCGACGGTCATCGCCACCCGCTCGACGATCGGAAACCGTTGCCACGAGCCGATGTTGATCGGACTGACGGTGCCCGCCGACAGATCGATCGGTCCGGCCGAGGCGATCCCGGCGCCGCGGACCCGTCCGTCGGCGGTGGCCAAGGCCTCGGTGAGCAGCGAATCCGCGACGGCCCAGATCGTTTCCGCATCACCGTCCGGTGTCGGCAATGTGGCTCTGTGCACCAGCGTGCCCGCATCGTCGACGAGACCGACGGCGATCTTCGTGCCGCCGATGTCGAGCGCGAGAACGAGGTCGGCCATCAGTGCCGGTGGGTGTTGTCGGGCTGACGGGGATCCCCGGGATGTTCATAGCCCGGGGCGAGCTCGACGACCGCCGCACAGCGGGCGTCCAGCCAGAGCCGGAAGGCCCGGCGCCGCGCGGCGGCACGCAGGTGCGCCGCGGCCGAAGCTATATCGCTGAAGCGCAACGGGTTTCGCTCCCGGTACGCGGCCACCTCGTCGTCGGTGACGTCGGTACCGGCCGTCACCTCGGCGAACACCGCGCGGGCCAACGGGTCGGCGAGCACCGAAGCAGCCACGCTGCCGATCTCCATCCGCACGGTCATGTCCGGCAGCACCTCGGCCTCGGCCGGCGCGTCATCGACGTTCACTCCGCGTGCCGCGGCCTCGGTCGTCACGACGCGCTCGGCAACCAGGAGCTGGGTCAGCCAACGCCGCAGCTGTCGACCTTCGCTGGTGCCGGGGCGCGGCAGCGAGGACGCGATCGGTGAGGCGCGCAGGGTGGCTTCGCGAGCATCGACCTCGTCGACCGACACCGGCACACCGTCCACGGTAGCCGCGACGCCGGCCCTCCCGGAATCGTTCACCGCACCGTCACCTTCACCGCGGGTGAATAGACGAGGTGTCCGGCGGCGGCCAATCGGATGAGCGCCCACCACTCACCCGGTTCGACCCATTCCGGCGGGGCGACGTCGAAGTCGATCTCACTCGTGCCGCGAGCGCTCAGCTCGACACCGGATACCGCCGGGCCAAACCATTCCCATGTACCCCACGGGCTGATCAGGTGTGCTTCGACCGCGACGTCGGCGCACGCGTCGGTGCCGACGGTGACCCCGATACGGGCCGTGTCACCGGCCACCACGTCGACCGGCTCCGGTCCAGCGACGAGGCGCAACAGGGCGTCGTCCGGAGGCGCGTCGACCCCGACGACACACACGTCCTCGACCACCTGGCGCCACGATGGCGGGATCGAAACGTGCGCACCGGTCAACGCGAGTTCGGCACGTATGGGATACAGCCCGGGTGACACGGCATTCGACGGGGTGACGTTCACGGTGGTGTCCACGTATTCGCCGGGCGGCAGCATGAACGGCAACACATCGGGTTCTGCCGCCCAACCATCCGGACACAGCAGCCGCACCCGGCCGTGCAGAATCTCGTCGCAACAATCGCTGGCCACGGTGAGACGAAGCTGCAGCGCCGAACCCGATGACACCACGTGTTGCGGGTGCAGATGGGCGACGGCGGGCAGGCCGCCGAGCGGGGCCGGACCGCGGTTGTGCAGCCAGTACCTGGCATACAGCGGCTGGGCCTGCTCCGCCTCCGGCGCGAGGGCGGCATGATCGGCCTGTAGAACCTGCGGCAGATTGAACCGGGCCAGAACGGTGGCGACCTCGAAACCGTGCAACGACAGGCCTTCGGGCGTCACCTCCTGCACCCGCGGTTGCTCGAGCAGATCCACCCGGACCGCGGCGGATACCCGGCGCAACCCCGAAGTGACCGTGACGTCGGTTGTGCTCCCGGTGGTTTCGACCAACCTCATCGCGACGCCGTCAGAGGGGTGGACCGGCCGCGCGCTACCGCTCGCGAGCGGGTTGCCCGCGGCCTTGAGCGCGGCCAGCCGCACCGAGCCCGTCGGCTGAATCTCCAACAGCGAACCCGACGGCGGCAGACCGCCCACCGTGCCCCACTTCTCGGTCACCGCCAGGAGCGGATTTGAAAACTCGATGCTGCGAGCCGGAACACCGGCCCGGCGCCAGTCACCGTCCCCGCAGACCAGCGCGTAGTCGAACGTGTGTGTCCAGTGCTGCAGTTGGAAGTTGGACCCGTCCGGTGCGGTGCGTCGCGGCGGATCGATCCACGTGCCCGAGGGCCAACCGGTACATGACCGCATCAACGAAAGGTTCAGCGTTCCATCCGATTCGACGGCGAACCCGGGCACGCCGCGGTTGAGCAGCGCGACCGTCCGGTCTTCGAACGGTTCGATATCGGCCGGCGCGGCCTGCTCGACGACGATCTCCCAACCGCGCAGGTCGTCGACAACACCCTGCACCACATGGTCCAGGGCCGACCCGGCCAGAATCAGCACCGGTAGCGCGCGCACATCGCGCAGATCCGCGCTCGGCACCCACGCCTCTTCCAGGCGACGGGCCGCCGGTACCCATACCCTGGCCGCGCCGGTCGCGTCGAGCTGTCGCTTCACCTCTTCGGCGTACGACGAATCGGCGGCATCGAGAACTGTTGCAGTGAAGCGGTTCTGGTCTGAGTCACCGAGTGCGATCCGCACGTCCGGAAGGTTGGAGTCGACGGCGAGATCGCCGTAGCGCGGCCTGTCGGAGCCGCTGCATGTCGCGGTGACACCTGCGCGCGCGAGCGCGACCATCAACGGCCGCACCATCGAGGCTTCGTCTTCGGTCGGGGTGATCACCTCGGCAACCGAGACCGCGCGACACGCCTTGCCGACCCGGATCCGCATCGTCGACGACAACCCGAACCAGCCGTATGCGGGGTTGTCCAGCGTCCACGGATGCGTCGCGGCGTCGATCGCCGTGTCCCGGCCGCGTTCGTGCAGCAGCGCGAACCCGCGTGCGATCACCGCGTCACCGACCTCGCTGACCGGCATCGCCCCGGGAACCGGACACGGCCAGCGCAACCGCAACAGCCGGTCGGCGCCGGTGAATTCGTTGATCGTGGTTCGGCAGTCGACGCGCGCCACACCGTGCCACAGGGTCAGAACCTGCGTGTAGCGCAGCACATCGGCAACGGCGCCGTCGATCACCAGACGCTCTCCGAGCACACCGCGGTAAGCCTGCACCGTGGCAGGCGATGACGAGGAGCCGATGACTGGGCCCTTGGGCAGAAGGTGCCATGGCCCCTCTCCCGCCTCGGGATGCGCGGGGTACTCGTCGTACACCACCAACTCGTTGCCGACCCGGCCGGGAGCGATCAAGGACCGGCCCGAACCACATTCGACCAACGACTCGACCGCACCGCCTCGTGACGGGTCGACCCTCAGCCGGTAATGGTCGTTGCCGATCTCGTTCCCGCTCACCGGTTTCCAGCCCGCCGCCGAGCCGTCCGACCGCTCGATTCGGTAGGACTGCCACCCCATCGAAGGCACGTCACCGGCGAGCCAGGTGACCGTTCGTCCGCCGTGCTCGACGTGAGCGGGTATCTCCTCACCCGCGGAACCGACAACCCGCACCGCTCCGGCAGCCTGCGGGATGCGGGCGGTGACGACGTCGGTGCGCTTGTGCGCGACGGGATTCCACACGACGACCGATTCGTCGACGGCCCCTGACAACACGGCCAGCGCATGGTCGCGGGCGGTCCTGCCCAGCTCCCATGCGTCTCGCCAGCTCGTCAGCAGGTCGAGGTACACCTGGTCGGATTCCGAGCCGGTGATCGCATCGTGGTGCGCGCCGTAGGCCAATTGGACCCACGCCTTGGCCAGAGCGGCCTGAGGATAGGTCGCACCACCGAGAAGCCCGGCGAACACCGCGAACTTCTCGGCGTCGACCACGACGTCCTCGGCCGCCCGGTTGGCCTGCTTGGTGTCGATGTAGGAGACGTCTTTGCCGGTGTAGATCGGGTTCATGTCCCGGGTCTGCGGCGAGGCCTCGGCGCCGCGCTCGGCCAGTTCGGCGCGGACCGCGGCGAAGAACTCCTTGGGCACCGCACAGATGAACCGCGGCCAGGTGTATCGGGCGTTCCAGTCCCGGTGAATCTCGGTGACCCACTTGTTCGGTGGCGTGTAGTCGGTGCCTACCGGCAGGAGGACGTTGCGAGTCAACGCCACCTTCTTCAGTGACGTGAACAGTCCATAGGTCTCGGCTTCGGCCGCCTCCAACGTCGGTGCCGAATCCATCCACCACCCTGCCGCGTAGTGCGCGGGCATGTAGTGCGTCAGCAGTCCGCGCCCGGACGGGGAGAGCCACTCGAATTCGCTGCTGAACTGCATGCGCTCCGGGTCGCCGCCGCCGGCCATCGGGCCCCACTGATGGTGTGGGCCACGGGCCCACGAACTCGACGTCAGCCCGGCGTCGGCGGCCATACCCGGAAACTGCGGGTCATGGCCGAACGCGTCGAGCTGCCAGGCTGTGGCCGGGTCGGCGCCGAGCACATCGCGCTGAAACCCGATGCCGTGCACAAAATTCCGGATGGTCGTCTCGGGGCTGGTGAGGTTGGTGTTCGGCTCGTTGTACGTTCCGCCCATGATCTCGACGCGACCCTCGGCGACGAAGCGGCGCAAATCGTCGCGGTCCTCGGGGTGGGTGTCCCAGAACGGTTTGAGGTAGTCGACCTCGGCCAACACGAACTTGTATTCCGGTTCCCGGCGGGCCATTTCGAGATGGGCGCTGACCAGATCGAAGCCGTTGGTCTGGCGGCACCGGCCCGGCGGATCCTCGCTCCACACACTGGTGTACGCCCCCTGCGTGTTCCACCACACCGGGTCATAGTGGAAATGGCTGATCATGTACATCGTCCAGCCGGGTTCGGCGACGGTGAACACGAACGGTGTGATGCCGTCGCCCGTGACGATCCGCGCCGGGCGCCGCTCACCGGGGACCGGGTCGGTGACCGTGACCGCCACCTCGACGCTGCCGTCGCCGGCCGCCGCTCGCGCGTGGCCCTCGAGCCCGTCACCGTCGACGCGCACCTCACCCGCGCCATCGGTATAGGTGACCCGCACGATCTGCGACGGCGCGTCCGCGGGCCCGACGAACAGATCCGTCGACTCCGCCGAAATGACCCGCACAGCCAAACCCTACGTGCGGTCACCCCCGCATCGCGGTGGAAATCAGGCTCGGGAGATGTCGACGACCAGGGCGCGGTGATCCGATATCGGAAGCGAAGGGGCGCAGCACCGCTCCACCCGCAGGCCGGGGTCGTCGGTGACGATGTGGTCGAGTTGGCGGTCGGGCCCGTCGGCCGGAAACGTCACTGCCGAGGCGAGCGGTCGCAGGCGGGTCCAGCGACGGATCGTTCGCGGCACCATGTTCAGATCGCCCATCAGCACTCGCGGCGACGGGAAGCCACGCAGGTCGCGCAGCAGCCTGCGCAACTGCACCCGATTCCACCCCGGCACGAACGACAGATGCGTGTTGGCGACGGTCAGCGAACCCAGCGCAGTGTTCAACTGGCCGACCACCGCCGCCCGAGGCTCCTCGTTGACGATTTGCACCCGGTTCGGTCCCGGCAGATACATCGGAAAGGGCACCGGGATCCGCGGTAGGCGCAGCACCTGCCACGACTCGGCGGGGAATCGCGACAGCAGCGCGATGCCGTAGGCGGCGGTTCCTGGCTGCTCGTCGCCGGTGGCCGCCATCCAGGTGGCTCCGGGCGTTCCGGAGATCGCCGCCACGAACCGGTGGCTCACCGCACCCATCGCTTCGGCGGCGACCGCGGTCAGGTCGGCCATCCCCGACCGCGGCTGGTCGAGGTCGACTTCCTGCAGGGCCAGGATGTCGACGTCGAGTTCCCGGACGGCCTCCACGAGGCGGTCTCGGTGAACGAGCCCGTCGTGCACGCTGCGTCCGTGCAAGATGTTGAAGGTGGCCATCCGCATCTGCATGGGTACTAGCTACCCACAATGGCTGCTAGCCGATCAGCCGGCCCCAGGAGAGTAGTGCCCCAGAGAAACGATGATCTGCGCGACGCGCTCAAACGTGCCGCGTCGGCGTTGCGCGCACAGGGCCCCGATTTCGCCTTGGGCGGCAGCTATGCGCTGTGGGTGTTCGGGGGTCCAGAACCCGTGCACGACGTTGATTTCGTTGTCGCCGAGCCCGACACCGAGAAAGCCGCGGCGACGCTGGAGGAGGCGGGTTTCCGCGTCGAGCGCACACCGGAGGACTGGTTGTTCAAGGCATGCGTCGAGGACGACTTCGTCATCGACGTCCTGCACCGGCTCAACGGCGTTCCGGTCGACAAGGAGAGCATCCTGGCGGCCGAGGAGTACGACGTGCTCGCGGTCCGGATGCGTGTGCTGGCGCCGACCGAGGTCATGCGCGAGAAGCTGAACTCCCTCAACGAACACCATTGCGACTTCGCCGCACTGCTTCCCGCCGTGCGTGCGGTTCGCGAACAGCTGGACTGGGAGCAACTGCGCGCCGAGACCGCCGACAACCCGTTCGCCTCGGCGTTCCTGATGTTGGCCGACCGCTTGGGGCTCACCGGCTGACGCTTCGTCGCAGGCGTTTCCAGACCGCCTCCGCCGCGTGTATCACCTCCGGCGGTGAGAGCACCCGGAAATCGCATCCGACCGCCGCGAAGTAGAGCACCATGCGTTCGGGGTCGTCGGCGCCGGCCGTGACGACGCATGCGTCCGGACCGTCAGGCTCGACCATCGCCGAGGACGGCGAGAAATGCTGTGCGACAACGCTTTCCGGAGCACTGAAGTGAACGCGCGCGACGTAGCGGTACGGTGAGCTGCTGATCGACCGCCGCACGTACGCCGCCGCGTCGGGCGCCTCGCGCGGCACGAAGGTGCTGCCCTGCGCGCGCACGTCGTTCATCCGGTCGAGTCGCAGGCTGCGCCAGTCCTGCTTGTCGCGGTCGTAGGCCAGCAGGTACCAGCGCCGACCGGTGGTGACCAGCTGATAGGGCTCCACCCGACGCATGGTCGCATTGCCGCGGATGTCGACGTAGCCGGTCGCCACGTGCTCGTGGTCGCGGCAGGCCCGCGCGAGGGTCATCAGAACGTCGGGTTCGACCGTATCGGAGGTGGGCGCCGTCAGCGTGACGGTCGAATCGTGCACCGCGGCCACCTGGGACCGCAGCTTGGAAGGCATCACCTGATCGAGCTTGCTCAGTGCCCGCAGCGCCGATTCGCCGACGCCCGCCACGGTTCCGCCCGCGGCCAGGCGCAGGCATACCGCCATCGCGACGGCCTCATCGGGGTCGAGCAGCAACGGCGGCAACGCCGCACCGGCGCCGAGTTGATAACCGCCGCCGTGGCCCTTGCTGGCGTGGACCGGATACCCGAGGTCGCGCAGCCGTTCGACGTCGCGACGCACGCTGCGGGTGGTCACCCCCAACCGCTCGGCGAGCTCCTCGCCCGTCCACACCCGCCGCGACTGCAGCAACCCCAACAGCTGCAGTATCCGGCTCGTCGTCTCCGACATGAATGCAGCCTGCCTCATTCAAAGGACCGAAACTGTCCTATAACTCTGTCAGAGTGATTCTATGCCGACGAGGATCTCGCACGAGCTGGCCGAACAGGCCGACTTCCACTGGATCAACTTCCTCCGCCCCCGGTTCGAGGGGCTCACCGACGACGAATACTTCTGGCAGCCGGTCCCCGACTGCTGGACCGTGCATCCGGACGGGTCGATCGACTTCGATTACCCCGAACCGACGCCGGCACCGTTCACGACGATCGCCTGGCGCCTCGCGCACGTCATCGTCGGCGTGTTCGCGATGCGCAACCACAGCCATTTCGGCGCCCCGTCCGCTGACTACCAGTCCTGGCAGTACGCCACCGACGCCGCGACGGCGCTGCGGCAGCTCGACGAGCAGTACCAAACCTGGATCGACGGTGTGCGCGGGTTGTCCGACGAGGATCTGAACCGACCGTGCGGGCCGGCAGAAGGTCCGTACGCCGAGTATCCGATCATCGCGCTCGTCCTGCACATCAATCGCGAGTTCATCCACCATGGCGCCGAAATCGCTTGCCTTCGAGACCTGTACGCCCACACCGATCGAAAGGGAAAGTAACCATGCCAGGAATGCCGCCGCCCGCCGCAGACCAACGTCAGACGCTGGTGCACTTCCTCGCCTTCCAGCAGAACGCGTTCTTCTCGGTGGCGTACGGACTGACAGACGAGCAGGCACGGTCGACGCCGTCGGTCAGCACGCTGTCGATCGGCGGTTTGGTGAAACATGCCGCCGGTGTGCAAAAGGGCTGGACGGAGCGCATCGTCGCGGCGCCGCACTTCCCGCCGAAGGACGACCGTCCGATGGACGAGATCATGGCCGAGTACGCCGACCAGTACGTGATGCGCGACGACGAGACACTCGCCGGCCTGCTCGACACGCTGCGGACACAGAACGAGTTGACGCTGCAGGCCCTTCGTGAAGCCGATCTGTCGACTCCGGTTCCCATTCCGCACGAGGTGCCGTGGTTCCCGCACGACATCGACCACTGGGACGTGCGCTGGGTCGCGCTGCACCTGATCGAGGAGCTGTCCCGACACGCCGGCCACGCCGACATCATCCGCGAATCGATCGACGGCGCAACGATGTACGAGCTGATGGCCGCCAATGAGGAGTGGCCGGAGACGGACTTCGTCAAGCGGTGGCGTCCCGCCGTGGCGTCATAGCTCGTCGCCGCACAGCCGGTTCCAGAAACTGTCGGACTCGTCGTCGGCCGCGAGCGCGGCGGCCTCCTCGCGCAGCGCCATCACACGCCGGTGGATGTAGTGCTCGGTGGAGCGCGGCATCGCGCCGGGGCCGTAGTGGCCGCGTCGGAGCCGACGGACGCGGCCACGCCGGACCTCCCACCGCAGCGCGTCGGACACCGTTTTGGAGGGCCGCCCGTCGACCGTGAAGAAGTGGTGGTCGAGTAACCGGATCAACGCGTCGACGCCGGTCGCACCGTGCACCGCGAGATACATCGTCAACACGTGACGTAGCTCGGTGCCGCGCAACACTTTCCGTCGCGTCATACCTCGACGGTGGCATCGGCCACCGACACAGAACCGCCGTCGTGGCCGGCCCTGTGGATAACCGGCGCCCTGCGGGAGTATGTGCCTCTCTGCCAGCCTCGGAGCGACAATGTCGCTCATCTACTATCGGCCGTCATCGTTTCAGCGACAAAGTCGCTCAGAGGCTGGCAGAGAAACAGGTGGTGCCCCGCCTAGCGCAGCCACTGCCGCACGGCGTGCTCGACGACCGCGTCCAAATCGGTCCCGAGCCGGCCCGTCAGCCACTGCTGGGCCAGTTCTGCCATCGCGCCGGTGTACATCGCCGCACCCACCTGCGCCGCGATCGGATCCGAGTCCGGCTCCAGTCGCCAGCCCTCGGTGAGCACGCCTTCACGCAACAGATCCTGCGTCGCCGCACGCCGAGCCGCCAGCACCGGATTCGATCGCGCATCGGTGAACAGCACCCGGCCGCGGCGTGGATCCTCGGAGCTGAACCCGAGCACCGCCGCGATCCCGGCCCGTGTCCTGGCCCGCAGAGATTCGCCGGCCTGCGACATGGCCGCTTCGATCGCGTCGGTCAGTTGGGCGCTCACCTCGTCGTAGACGGCCCCGAGGAGGTCATCGGTATCGGCGAAACTCTCGTAGAAATACCGCGTGTTCAGCCCGCATTCACGACACACCGACCGCACCGACAGGGCGGTCTCGCCGCCATCGCCGAACAGCCGGAAGGCCGCGTCGATCAGCTGCGCTCGGCGCTCGGCGCGGCGGTCCGTCAGCGGCACGCCCGCCCATCGGGTCGGACTGGACACCATCCCAGCGTAGGCGGCATCGCGCCAACTCTGGTCACATACGTGACCAAAATGTATTCTGGCTACAGCCGTGACCAGAGTTTGACCTAGGAGCCGACGTGATTCTGCTGCCGCACCAGTTCCTCGGAGAGGCCCTCAACCAGCGCTTCGACAAGGACATCCGGCGCAACTACTTCCGCGGTATGGAGTTCGCCGCGCCGGTGGGCGATCCGGGCTGGTTCGGCCCCGGCAGCGCGGTCTGGCATGTGCACTCGCACATGCAGGCGCTGATCTTCGGTCTGCAGTGCGCGGCGTTCATGGAGCGGCTCGATCCGTCGATCTACTGGATGGGCATGCACCACTCACGGCTGGTCAAGCGCGACCCGAAAACAGGGGTCGCCGTTCCCGAGATCGACCCCAAGGGCGCGGCGGTACGCCTGGGCCACTCGATCGCGTTCTTCATCGGCACCGCCTACGGCTCAACCGAGACCGCCGAGCGCCTGGCCAAGGCCGTCCGCTCGATGCACCACACCATCAAGGGCACACGTCCTGACGGCGCCCGCTACGACGCCGACGACCCGGACTGGTTGCGATGGAACTACGCCACCGTGGTGTGGGGCCTGGCCACCGCGCACGAGCTCTACCATCCGAACCCGTTGCGCGGCAACAAGATCGACCGCTACTACCGCGAGTTCGTGCGGGTCGGCCACGCACTGGGCGGCGCCGACCTGCCCGAGACCAAGGCCGAGGTCGCCGACTGCCTCGAGTCCTACCTACCGCGATTGGCCGTCACGCACGGCACGGCGCTCGCCACAGGACCCGGCCTGCCGCTGGCGCAGAGCGCGATCAACTGGGCCATCCGCGACACGATGCCGCGCTGGGCCAAGCAATTGATCCAGCACAAGGACCCCAACATCCTCGAGCGCACCGCGCGCCGGGCGACCGTCTGGTCGGTGATCAACGGCTTGCACCTCGCGCAGGGCCCGATACCGGAGTTCCGCCAGGCTCAGGACAGGGTGGCGTCGGGAACCGATGTACCGCACACGCTGCCGGCGTACCGGTTGGGCGACGACCAGGTCCTCAGCCGCGACGAGGTCGAGCGCAGTTTCGCCGAGGCATGAAGACCGCCGCGAAATGGCATTCCAGCTGGAAAAGTACGGGTAACGGCCTGCTGGAATGCAATTTCGGCGCCACGGGGCCCCGTAGTAGGCCGATTGTGAGCCCGTCCACAGGTTTTTACGTGCCACCGCGGACTTTGAGACACTGGCTCCCATGAGTGCCACGCGAAAGACGCAGCACCGCGATGTAGCCAAACTGGACAGGGTCCCCCTGCCGATCGAGGCTGCCCGCGTCGGTGCCACGGGTTGGCAGATCACCCGAACCGGCGCGCGGGTCGTCTCCAAGATCGGCGGCCGCGGTTCGCTGCAGCAGAAGGTCATCAAGCAGGTCCCACAGGCCTTCGCCGACCTTGGACCCACCTACGTGAAGTTCGGCCAGATCATCGCCTCGAGCCCCGGCGCGTTCGGTGAGCCGCTGTCCAAGGAGTTCCGCAGCCTGCTCGACCGGGTTCCGCCGGCGGACCCAGAGGAGGTGCACAAGCTGTTCGTCGAGGACCTCGGTGACGAACCCGCGAACCTGTTCAAGAGCTTCGACGAGAAGCCGTTCGCATCCGCGTCGATCGCCCAGGTGCACTATGCGACGCTGCACAGCGGGGAAGAGGTCGTCGTCAAGATCCAGCGGCCCGGCATCCGCAGGCGGGTCGCCGCGGATCTGCAGATCCTCAAGCGCGGGGCGCGGCTGGTCGAATTCGCGAAGCTGGGTCAGCGCCTGAGCGCTCAGGACGTCGTCGCCGACTTCGCCGACAACCTGGCCGAGGAACTCGACTTTCGGCTCGAGGCGCAGTCGATGGACGCCTGGGTCGCGCACATGCACGCCTCGCCGCTGGGCAAGAACATCCGTGTGCCGCAGGTCTATTGGGACCTGACCAGTGAACGAGTGCTGACGATGGAACGCATCCAGGGCACCCGCATCGACGACGTGAAAGCCATCCGCGAGAAGGGTTTCGACGGAACCGAACTGGTCAAGGCCCTGCTGTTCAGCGTCTTCGAGGGCGGCCTGCGGCACGGCCTGTTCCACGGCGACCTGCATGCGGGAAACCTCTACGTCGACGACGACGGCAAAATCGTGTTCTTCGACTTCGGCATCATGGGCCGCATCGACCCGCGAACCCGTTGGCTGCTGCGGGAACTGGTGTACGCGCTGCTGGTCAAAAAGGACCACGCCGCTGCAGGCAAGATCGTCGTGCTGATGGGCGCCGTCGGCACCATGAAGCCCGAGGCGCAGGCGGCCAAGGATTTGGAAAAGTTCGCGACCCCGCTGACCATGTCGACGCTGGGCGACATGAGCTACGCCGAGATCGGCAAGCAACTGTCGACACTCGCCGAGGCCTACGACGTCAAGCTCCCGCGCGAACTGGTGCTGATCGGCAAGCAGTTCCTCTATGTCGAGCGCTACATGAAACTGCTCGCGCCGAAGTGGCAGATGATGTCGGATCCGCAGCTGACCGGCTACTTCGCCAACTTCATGGTCGAGGTCAGCCGAGAGCATGACGCGGAACTCGACAGCGAGGTTCGGAACTGAATGCAGGTCCGAGCCGGCATCGCCAAGTCGAAAGATGCCAAGTCCGGCGATCTCGACATCCATTACGAGGACATGGGCGACCCGAACGATCCGGCGGTGCTACTCATCATGGGGCTCGGCGCGCAGCTTGTGATGTGGCGCAGGGATTTCTGTGAGCGGCTCATCAACCAGGGCCTGCGAGTCATCCGATTCGACAATCGCGACGTCGGCCTCTCGTCGAAGCTGCGCGGACTGCACACCGACGCACCGCTGGTGCCGCGGATGCTGCGCTCGCTGCTCGGGCTGAGCAGCCCGGCCGCTTACACACTCGAAGACATGGCCGATGATGCGGCCGCCGTGCTGGACCATCTCGAGATCGAGCGCGCCCACATCGTCGGCGCGTCGATGGGCGGGATGATCGCCCAGGTGTTCGCCGCCCGGCACAAACCGCGCACCCAGTCGTTGGCGATCATCTTCTCGAGCAACAACCAGGCGCTGCTGCCGCCGCCGGGTCCGCGACAGCTGCTCGCAATCTTGCGCCGGCCCAAGGGCAACACGCGCGAGGCGGTCATCGAGAACGCCATCAGGGTCAGCAAGATCATCGGCAGCCCGGGTTTCCCCGCGTCCGAGGAGCGGCTGCGCGCCGACGCGATCGAGGACTACGACCGCTGCTACTACCCGGCCGGGATCGGCAGGCATTTCGCAGCGATCCTGGGCAGCGGCAGCCTGTTGCACTACGACCGCGAGATCACGGCGCCCACATTGGTGTTGCACGGCAAGGCCGACAAATTGATGCGACCGTCCGGCGGGCGAGCGATCGCCAAGGCCATCGAGGACGCCCGGCTGGTGCTGTTCGACGGCATGGGTCACGAACTGCCCGAGCCGCTGTGGGACGACATCATCGGTGAACTGAAATCCATTTTCGCCGCGTCTTTTTGACGTCGGCGCAAGTGTTCCACGATTGGCCGGCCGGCACGGCTGCGCGTACATTCGTCCCGAGTGCTTCGGGCTTGAACTGTCACAGGCGACGCGAGCTCTGATTCCGCCCAGAAAGGCACCATTGTGGCCGCAACACGCAACTTGACACCGCACTTCGCCGACGTGCAGGCGCACTACGACCTCTCGGACGAGTTCTTCCGGCTCTGGCTGGATCCGACGCAGACCTACAGCTGCGCGTATTTCGAGCGCGACGACATGACGCTCGAGGAAGCTCAGCGCGCCAAGGTCGACCTCGCGTTGGGCAAATTGGGACTCGAGCCGGGGATGACGCTGCTCGACGTCGGCTGCGGCTGGGGTTCGACGATGATGAGGGCGGTCGAGAAGTACGACGTCAACGTCGTCGGACTCACCTTGAGCGAGAACCAGCACGCCCACGTCGAGAAGGTCTTCGCGGCGTCCGACAGCCCGATGTCCAAGCGGGTGCTGCTCCAGGGCTGGGAACAGTTCGACGAACCTGTTGACCGAATCGTGTCGATCGGCGCGTTCGAGCATTTCGGCAGGGACCGATGGGACGACTTCTTCGGCATGGCTCATCGCGTCCTACCCGATGACGGGGTGATGCTGCTGCACACCATCACCGCGCTCACGCTTCCGCAGATGGCCGAGAGGGGTATGCCGCTGACGTTCTCGGTCGCCCGGTTCGTGAAGTTCATCCTCACCGAGATCTTCCCGGGCGGCTATCTGCCGACCATCGAACTGGTCGGCGAGCACGCCGAAAAGGCCGGCTTCGAATTGACCCGGCGCCAAAGCCTGCAGCCTCACTATGCGCGCACCCTCGACTGCTGGACAGCGGCGCTGCAAACCCACGAGGACGAAGCGATCGCCATCCAATCCCGGGAGATCTACGACCGCTACATGCACTACCTGACCGGCTGCGCGCACGGCTTCCGCGTCGGATACATCGACGTCAACCAGTTCACGCTCCAGAAATAGCCCCGGCCTCACAAATCGCCGCCCCCGTGGCGGCAAGCCGAATTAGGGTCTGGCAAGCGCCGAACGATATGGTGTCGACCAGATCATCGCGTGACGGCGTGCAGGCCCGAGTCACGCATTGGGAAAGGCCAAGCAGGGGAAATATGTCTGACAACTCAACCGGCACGAAGGACATGCGGCCTCATTTCGAGGACATCCAGGCGCACTACGACCTGTCGGACGACTTCTTCGGCGTGTTCCAGGATCCGACGCGCAAGTACAGCTGCGCATACTTCACCGGCCCGAATGTCACGCTGTCAGAGGCGCAGATCGCCAATGTCGACCAGCACCTCGACAAGCTGGACCTCAAACCCGGTATGACGCTGCTGGAGGTCGGCTGCGGGTGGGGCCTCACGCTGCAGCGTGCGATGGAGAAGTACGACGTCAACGTGATCGGGCTGACGTTGTCGAAGAACCAGCAGGCCTACTGCAACCAGCTGTTGAGCAAGCTGGACACCCAGCGCACCTACGACGTCCGGTTGGAGGGCTGGGAGCAGTTCCACTCCCCCGTCGACCGCATCGTCTCCATCGAGGCGTTCGAGCACTTCGGGTTCGAGCGCTACGACGACTTCTTCAAGACGTGCTTCGACATCCTGCCCGACGACGGCCGGATGACCATCCAGAGCAGCGTCGGCTATCACCCCTATGACCTGGCCGCACGCGGTAAGAAGCTGACCTTCGAGATGGCTCGCTTCATCAAGTTCATGATCACCGAGATCTTCCCGGGCGGCCGCCTTCCGACGACGCAGATGATGATCGAGCACGGCGAAAAGGCCGGCTTTCAGGTTCCCGAGGCCATCTCTCTGCGCAACCACTACATCAAGACGCTGGGCATCTGGGCCGACCGCCTCGAGCGCAACAAGGACGCCGCGATCGCGGCCGCCGGCGAAGAGAACTACGACCGCTACATGCGGTACCTCAAGGGCTGCCAGTGGTACTTCATCGACGAGGGCATCGACGTCAGCCTGGTCACCTATCTCAAGTCCGGCGCGGCCGCGTAGGGACAGAACGTAGGGAAATACCTGATTCGCCCGGCGTGAGGAATCGCTACCGTTCGACAGATGAGCGGGAGTGGGGAGTCCGCGTGTTACCTGGCGGAGTGGTACCTGCCCGAGCTCACCGAGCAATCCGTCGAGGACCTCGTCGCGCGTCTTGACGCCGCGGCGGCCGCCGCCACCGGCGAGGGGACTCCCGTCGAGCTGTTGATCACGCTGGCCGTCCCCAGCGACGAGGTGCTCTACGGCGTCTTCGGCGCCGGCTCCCGAGAGATCGTCTCTCGGACCTGCCTCGCCGCGGGTGCGCCACACCAGCGGCTGTCCGCTCCGGTGGGCACCCGGATCCGGCGCCATAACCGAACATGACGTTGCCGTACTTCGCGCCCTTCCCGGCTCCGCCGATTAAGCACACCTCTTAGCTGCATATCCCCGGGCCTACGACTTCTGCGCTCATACGTCAGCGGATATCCTCGATTTGCTGTCGATGAGGGGTGTGGTTCTGGTGTCCGGCGTAATCGAGCGTCCGGCCGAATTTCGGGCGGTGAGCGATTTCCTGGAATCCGCCGGCAGCGGGCCCTGTGCACTGGTCATCGAGGGCGATGCCGGAGCCGGCAAGACCACCCTGTGGCTGACGGGTATATCGGCGGCCCGCGAACGCGGCTTCCGTGTGCTGACGGCGCGAGCCGGACAGGCGGAGACCGCCCTGGCCTATGCGGCCGTCGCCGACCTTTTCGGCGACATGCCCTCTGAAGCCTTCGCCGACCTGCCGGACCTGCAGCGCCTCGCTGTGGATCGCGTGCTGCTTCGCGCTGACGGCGACGGCCCACCGACGGACCAGCGAGCGGTGGCGGCCGCCTTCACCGCCGCCGTCGAGCAACTCTGCGGAGACGCGCCGGTGCTCATCGCGCTCGACGACGTGCAGTGGCTGGATCCGTCCAGCCAAGCCGTGGTGGCCTTCGCCGCGCGGCGGCTCAGCGGGCACGTGGGCATGTTGGTCACCGAACGCACCGAACACGAGGGACCCGATGCGGCGTGTTGGCTGCAGGTGGGCGACGGATCCGGGGTGCGCCGGGTACACGTGGGTCCGTTGAGTCTCGGCGGATTGCACGCCCTGATCTCGACGCGGCTCGGCCGGACCTTTCCTCGCCCGACGATGGTCCGGATTGCCGAGATCTCCGGCGGCAACCCGTTCTACGCACTCGAGCTGGCACGGGCGATCGACGCGGGCGGTTCCCAGTCGGTGTTGCCCGCGACGCTCGCGGAGTTGATGCGCCGACGCATCGGCCGTCTGGAACCTGAGATCCAGGTCCTGCTGCTGGCCGCGGCGTGCGAGGCCGCCCCGACCGTCGACCTGCTGGCGCGGGTCACCCGCAGCACGGCCGATCGCACGGCCGAACTGCTGGCCGACGCCAGAAGCAAGGGCATCGTGACCATCGACGGTGACGCAGTGGCGTTTTCGCACCCGCTGTTGGCGCGCAGCGTCTACACCGATGCCAAACGGAGTGAGCGACGCGCGATGCACCGGTCGCTGGCCGAGGCGGTGATTCTTGACGAATCGAGAGCCAGGCATATGGCTCTGGCAGCCGCCAGCGCCGACCCGGCCACCCTGGAGGCACTGGACATCGCGGCTGATACGGCGGTTGCACGCGGTGCGCCCGCGGCGGCCGGCGAATTGCTCGAGCTCGCAATCGGTCTGGGCGGTGACACACCGGCGCGGCGGATTCGCGCGGCTGACCACTACCTGCATGCCGGCGATCTGGAGCGCACGCGTTCGCTGCTCGACGGGTTGACCGAGCGCGTGACGGGTGGCGTGCACCGGGCGAAGGCGTTGAACTTGTTGGCCAGCATGCACATTCAGCACAACAACTTCACCGATGCCGTCGTCCTCCTGGAACAGGCGCTCGACCATGACGAGGGCGACCGCGAGGTTCGCGTGCGCACGCTGCTGCTCTTGGCATATGCACGGCTCAACGCCGGCGAGTTCGGGGCAGCGCTGCAGAGCGCGGAACGGGCGGCCGCGTACGCGGAAGACGTGGGGATCGCCGACCTCACGAGTCAGGTCCTGGCGGTGCGCACCAACATCGCCTGCATGTGCGGTCGCGGCGTCGACTGGGCGGGCATCAGCCGAGCCTTGGCACTGCAGGATCTGACCAGCGAGGCGCCAATCGCGTTCCGCGCCAGAGCCAATCACGCTCTGCTGCTGGCGTTCACGGGACGGTTGGATGAGGCGATCGATCAGATGGCCTTCGTGCGTGCGCGTTGCAACGAGCGAGGGGCCGAAACCGATCTGATCTTCGTCGCGGTGTTCAGTGCGCTGATCGAGATCTGGCGGGGACGCTACGAGGAGGCGACCCGCATCGCCGAGGAGACCGTGGAGCGGGCACAACAGCTCGGCGGCGAGCACATGCGAGTGGTCGCCAAGACCATCCAGTCCGCGGTCGCGGCGTATGCCGGCAGGCAGGACGAGACCCGCGCTGTCGCGCGGAAGGCGATCGACCTCGCCGAACGTTGCGGTTCGCCCCGGCTGGCGGATTGGGCCTCGGTCAACCTGGCGTTCCTCGAGGTGTCGTTGGGACACTACGAGCAGGCGCTGCACATATTGCAGCCGTTGGTCGACCGGTTCCCGTTCCTGCCCGGCACGGAGATCATCACCGCGGGATTCGTCCCCGACGCGGTCGAGGCGATGGTCGCGCTCGGCCGCGCAGCGGAAACCGAGCCGATGATCGAGGCGCTGGAAGCCAACGGGAGGCTGTTGGACAGGCCGTGGATGCTGGCCATGGCCGCACGGTGCCGCAGCCTCTGGCTGGCAGCCCAGGGTGAGGTCGACGAGGCGGCCGACATGGCGAGGCGAGCGCTGGCCCATCACGAGCGCCTGCCGATGCCCTTCGAGCGCGCCCGAACGCTGTTGCTACTCGGCCAGTTACAGCGGCGTCAGCGGCAGAAGGAAGCGTCGCGCACCACGATGACCGAGGCTTTGCACGTGTTCGAGAGCTTGGGCACCCCTCTGTGGGCGCAGCGGGCGCGCGCCGAACTCGCGCGAGCCGGCGCGTCGAGCAACGGACATCTGGGTCTGACGCCGTCGGAGCACCGCGTCGCCGAACTCGCCGCATCGGGTATGACGACCAAGGATGTGGCCACCGCGCTGTTCATCAGCCCCAAGACGGTCGAGACGAACCTGTCTCGCATCTACCGGAAACTCGGAATCAGATCACGGGCAGAACTGGGCCGCGTATTCGGCGAGCACCGTTGAGAGTCTGCCGTTAAGCAGGTGCGGATCGCCGAGATCTATTGTGCAGCAGGCACTTGCTCGCGCACATAATTCGCGAGAGTCCCGCCTGCATCAGCGGGCTCGAAACCGACGGCCTGAACCTTGGCTAGATCCAAAACACTGTTGGCCGGTCGAGGGGCGGCAGGTTTCGCAGCGTCGACGAAGTACTGCTCGGTGGTCACATCCGTCACCCGGTTGGGATCATGGCCAGCCAATTCGAAGGTCCGCCGCGCGACCTCAGCCCACGTCATCACCGGACCGGAGCCCGTCACGTTGTACGTGCCGTACGGGGCGCGCGTCTCGATCAAATGCCGGATCGCTCGTGCGAGTTCAGAGGTGAACGTCAGCCGGCCGTGTTGGTCGTTGACGACAGACGGGTTCACCCCACGTTCGGCTAGAGACAGCATGGTGCGCACGAAGTTGTGGCCGTCACCAATCACCCACGAAGTCCGAAGGATGTAGTGCCGATCCACGGTCGCCACGGCAAGGTCGCCCGCCGCTTTGGTTTGGCCGTACACACCAAGCGGTGAAACCGGATCGTCCTCGCGGTACGCCCTCGTGACGTGGCCGTCGAAGACGTAGTCGCTGGAGACGTGTACCAGCGTGATGTTGTTGTCGGACGCAGTGCGCGCCAGCGCGGCCACACCGGCGACGTTGGTGGACCACGCCGCCGCACGGCCTTCCGGCGTCTCGGCCGCGTCAACACCCGTGAAGGCGGCGGCGTTGATGATGGTCTCGTATTCGCGCCAGCGGCGCGCGGATTCGATACCGGGGGCAGTGAGATCGATATCGCCGCGTTCGGCGAATTCAACGCTGGGGGTGTCGGCGAACACCTCACGAAGTGCCCGACCCAGCTGACCACCGGCACCTAGGACCAGCGTTTTCCGCGGCGGAATCGGCTTGACGTCGGCCAGGCGCGGATGGTCGCGATCCTTGGCTGACATCTCGGCCTTATCGAGCGGGATTGGCCAGTCGATCGCGGCCGTCTCGTCTGCCAGGTTCACAGATGTGTACTGGGCATCAGGTGAGTAGTGGTCGTTGACGAGATACACGTAGACGGTGTTGGGTTCCAAGGTTTGGAACGCATTGCCGACGCCGCGGGGAACGAAAACCGCCCGGGACGGGTCGATTTCGGTGCTGAACGTCGTGCCGAACGTGGGGCCGGCTCGCAAATCGACCCAGGCAGCGAAGCCGCGTCCGGTCGCAACCGAAACGAACTTGTCCCACGGTTCAGCGTGAATTCCGCGGGTCGTGCCCGCCGGACCGTTATGGGAGATGTTGTTCTGCACGGGCTTGAAGTCGGGCAGGCCGAGCGCGACCATCTTTTCGCGCTGCCAGTTCTCCTTGAACCACCCGCGATTGTCCGCGAACACCGGCAATTCCCATATCACCAGGCCAGGTATAGGAGTCTCGTTGGCGCGCAGTGCTTTTGGAGATTCAGTCATTGTCGTAAGTTCTCTCACTGGCCCAGGCGTGCGTAGAAACTCTCGGTGGCATCCTTGGCCGGGGACCACCAGTCTTCGTTGTCGCGGTACCACTGAATCGTCGCCATCAAACCCTTCTCGAAGTCTTGATATCGCGGTCGCCAGCCGAGTTCGTCCCGCAGCTTGGTGGAATCGATGGCGTACCGCAAGTCGTGGCCGGCTCGGTCAGTGACGTGGTCGTACGCGTCGGCCGGCTGGCCCATGAGGGTGAGGATCAACTCGATGACGGTCTTGTTGTCCTTCTCACCGTCGGCACCGATCAGGTACGTCTCGCCGATACGGCCCTTGTCCAGGACGGTCAGCACCGCCGAGGAGTGGTCATCGGCGTGAATCCAGTCCCGCACGTTGCGGCCCTCGCCGTAGAGCTTGGGGCGGATCCCGCGTAGCACGTTGGTGATCTGTCGCGGAATGAACTTCTCCACGTGCTGATAGGGACCGTAGTTGTTGGAGCAGTTCGAGATCGTCGCGGCCACACCGAACGACCGAACCCACGCCCGCACCAGTAGATCGCTTCCCGCCTTCGTCGACGAGTACGGAGACGACGGGTTGTACGGCGTCTGCTCGGTGAACCGGCGCGGGTCGTCGAGTTCCAGGTCCCCGTACACCTCGTCGGTCGAGATGTGATGGAAGCGCGTGGCGTGCTTGCGCGCGGCCTCCAGCAGGGTGAAGGTGCCCGCGAGGTTGGTGTGCAGGAACGGCTCGGGGTCCGCGAGTGAGTTGTCGTTGTGCGATTCGGCGGCGTAATGCACGACCGCGTCGGCGTCGGCGAACAATTCGTCCACCAGAGGGACATCCGCGATGTCGCCGTGCACGAAAGTCATTCGGTCTTCGGGCAATCCGGCGAGAGAGGCGCGATTGCCGGCGTAGGTGAGCTTGTCGAGCACCGTGACGTGATGGTCGGTGTGGTCGATGACGTACCGCACGAAATTCGAGCCGATGAAGCCCGCTCCACCGGTGACGAGAAGTCGCGACATCAGCGTCCTCTCTCCAGGAGGTTCAACAGATAGTTCCCATAGCCGGACTTCACCAAAGGCGTGGCACGTTCCCGTAATTCGTCGTCGCTGATCCAGCCCTGCAACCAGGCGATCTCTTCGGGAGCGCCGATCTTCAGCCCGGTGCGCCGTTCCATGGTGCGCACGTACTCGGCGGCGTCGGTCATCTGGTCGAAGGTGCCGGTGTCCAGCCACGCGGTTCCGCGGGGCAGCACGTGCACCTGAAGGCGCTCCCGCTCGAGGTAGCAGCGGTTGACGTCGGTGATCTCGTACTCGCCGCGGGCACTGGGCTTCAGGCCCTTGGCGATCTCGACCACGTCGTTGTCGTAGAAGTACAGACCCGGGACGACGTAATTGCTCTTGGGTCGGTCGGGTTTCTCCTCGAGGGAGATGGCCAAACCGTTGTCGTCGAATTCGATCACGCCGTACGCGGACGGATCCGCGACCCAGTAGGCGAAGATCGCACCACCGTCGATGGTGGTGAAGCGTTTGAGCTGGCTGCCCAGGCCGGGCCCGTACAGCAGGTTGTCACCGAGCACGAGGGACACATTGTCGGTGCCGATGAACGTCTCGCCGATCGTGAAAGCCTGTGCCAGACCGTCCGGAGACGGCTGCTTGGCGTAGGTGATCGACACTCCGAAGCGCGATCCGTCACCGAGCAGGCGTTCGAAGCCCTCCGCGTCGTGGGGCGTCGTGATCACCAGGATGTCGCGAATGCCGGCCAGCATCAGCGTCGAGAGCGGGTAGTACACCATCGGCTTGTCGTAGACGGGCACCAATTGCTTCGACACACCCAGGGTTATCGGGTGCAGACGCGTGCCACTCCCGCCAGCCAAGATAATGCCCCTCACGCGACCAATCGTGACACACAGCGAATTAGCACTCGCAGAGAGACGCTGGTCCCGACGGTTGAGCGCGATCAGGCCGCGGCCGGTTCGGAATCCTGCGAGACGTCCGCGTCGTCGGCGTCCTGGGCGTCTTTGATGGCCCCGGTGGGTCCGGGGTTCGTCGTGAGGTCCTCAGAGGGCTCCGGGCTCGGCGCGGTGATTTTCTGCACGGCGCCGTTACCGGCATCCTTGGGCGTTTCACCGGACTGGTTCGGCGAGGCGTTCAACGACACGCTGCGACCGTTCGCGTCGATCCGGTTCTGTGGGGGATCCGTCTTGACCTCCGGATCCTTCACGGCAACCAGGGCGTTGCCGCCGGCCGGGTCGGTCATCTTCTCCTCCACGATTTCCGGGTCGGAGATCGGGGTGGGCTCGAGCACGGCCCCCGGCAACTCCTCACCCTCGATGACCTCGCCTTCATTCGGGTCTGTGATGATCTCGCCCTCGGCCGGATCGGTGATGGCCGGGTCTTCCGCACCTGCAGTCAGCGCAAGTTCTCCGTTGCCGGTGACGGAAAGCACCGTTCCCTCGGCGTCTCCCCGCGCGGCGAATCGCCGCAGGTTGTCACCTTGATTCTCGCCGGCATCCGCCAGATTCTCGACCTCATTGTCCAGCGATTCGTCCTCATCCGACCCAGGCGCGAGCGACGTGGTCACCGGTTCGGGCGTGATCTCAATCGGCTTCGGCGCCAGCGACGGGATGAAGTTGCCAAGGAAGTTCACGACGCCCTGGAACACAGCCGGAATCATCCTGAGCACCAGCGTGATCGGGTTGAAGAACGGGATCAATCCGATCGGGGAGTACTGCCCGAACGGGATGTTGCGGTTGTATCCAGTCTCCTCGATGAGCACCTCGAGTATCGGTTCCCAAAAATCTGCGATCGGCTTGCCGATCAATGGGATGGAGTGCAGCGGGCGCACGAACGGAAGCACCTTCGGCCTGACGGTGTAGTACGTCGTGTCTCCGTACTCCTGAATCTGGACGAGGTCCGGATGCTTCTCCGGATATTTCGTGAGCTCCCGCCATTCGGCTTCGGTGTAGCCCGCGGGCAACTCACCAGGGTCGCTGTCCTGGTTGACCGCCAGGTAGGTGCCGTGGTCGTAGTAGAAACCCATGACCGAGTTGATGATCGCCAGCGGATTGAGCAGGTACTGCGGGAAATCCGCGATGCCCTCCCATCGGATCGCCCAATCGTGCGTTTCGAACGGCGTGTTGGTCGGCGTCGGCTGCCCCGTGGTCACGTCGAGTATCGGAATGTGACCCAAGGCGCCGAAGCGCGAGAGGATGCCACCATTCGGGCGGTTCGGGTTGCCGATATAAACGAACTCGACGGAATTGACCTTGTTGAGGAACGCCTGCCAATCGCCATTTGCGAACTGCATCTTCGCGATGGTGACGACGCGAGCCCCCTGGGAGTAGCCGGCGATCACTATGTCGCCCCCGTAGTTTGGATCGAGACTCTGTATCGCCTGCAGTGCGGTGGTCAGGTTCTTCACGCCGTCAGCGACGGACACGTCGAACTTCTCGCACCGACCCGGGTCGCACCAGCCCGGCAACGGTATGGGCCAGAACGATGCAAAGTAATTGATGCCGAGTAGTCCTCCGTTCCGAGGCTGGTTCTGGTTGTACGTACCGCAGTTTGTGCTGTTGGTGCACGGCGTGCTCTGCATGTAGTAGTCGCGGAAGTTCGGCATGTAGAGGTTGATGCCGTTCGCGTTCGGCGTTCCGGTACCCGGCACGATCAGTGCGGTCGTGGCCGCCAGGCTGACCGCCGCCAGCAGCGCGGTCGCGGCGCTGAGGACGGCAGCGCTCAGCAGGCCTAGCAAAGTAAGAAAGGCGACCCGAATGCACTTACGCATGGGTCAACTTTCACACAGGAGCAGCGCCAGCGACGACCAAACAGGCGAAGTTCGCCGAGGGAATTTCGGTTGGCCAGTTCGCTACTCGCCCAACGCAGCCGTCGTCCCCGCTGCGCCGCCGACGACGTGGACTTTCCCGAGGCGTCGGTCGGTCATCTCGAGCCGACCGAAGAACGGGCCCTGAGTCGCTTAGCGCAACTACCAGCTACCGCTCGCCATCACTCGGGCGAAGCGCCCCGAGGGTGTTCTCGGCTCAATGGCCCCACGCCGTGGCGCAAACCCGCGCCACGGGTTTGCTCAGGCCTCGGCGAAGTTGCGCGTCACCGACGGATCGACCGGAATGCCCGGGCCGGTCGTGGTCGAGATGACGATCTTCTTGAGGTAACGCCCCTTCGACGACGACGGCTTGGCCCGCAGGATCTCGTCGATCGCGGCGCCGTAGTTCTCCGCCAGCGCCTTCTCGTCGAACGAGGCCTTGCCGATGACGAAGTGCAGGTTGGCCTGCTTGTCGACGCGGAAATTGATCTTGCCGCCCTTGATGTCGGACACGGCCTTGCCGACGTCGGGCGTCACGGTGCCGGTCTTCGGGTTCGGCATCAGGCCACGCGGGCCCAGGATCCGCGCGATGCGGCCGACCTTGGCCATCTGGTCGGGAGTCGCGATCGCCGCGTCGAAGTCCAGCCAGCCGCCCTGAATCCGCTCGATCAGGTCGTCGCTACCCACGGCGTCGGCACCCGCGGCCTCCGCGGCCTCGGCCTTGTCGCCGACCGCGAACACCACAACGCGGGCGGTCTTACCGGTGCCGTTCGGCAGGTTGACGGTGCCGCGCACCATCTGATCGGCCTTACGCGGGTCGACACCCAGCCGGATCGCCACCTCGACGGTCGCGTCCTGCTTCTTCGATCCCGTCTCCTTGGCCAGCTTCGCCGCCTCCAGCGGCGTGTACAGCCGGCTGCGGTCCACCTTCTCGGCGGCTTCGCGGTATGCCTTGCTCGTCTTGCTCATTCGTTTCTCCTAGTTGCTGAGTTGTGGTCTGTGATGAACGCTCTTCGCGCGAGCGCTCATCGCCGGGCCGCAGCTGGCCCTCCCACGAATCGGTCGAACTACTCGACCGTGATCCCCATCGACCGGGCGGTGCCGGCGATGATCTTGGCGGCCTGATCGATGTCGTTGGCGTTCAGGTCTTCCTTCTTGGTCTCGGCGATCTCGCGCACCTGATCCCAGGACACCTTGGCGACCTTGGTCTTGTGCGGCTCGCCCGAGCCCTTCTGCACACCGGCGGCCTTCAGCAGCAGCTTGGCCGCGGGCGGTGTCTTGAGGTTGAAGGTGAAGCTGCGGTCCTCGTAGACGGTGATCTCCACGGGGATGACGTTGCCGCGCTGGTTCTCCGTCGCGGCGTTGTACGCCTTGCAGAACTCCATGATGTTGACGCCGTGCTGGCCGAGCGCCGGACCGACCGGCGGGGCGGGGTTGGCCTGCCCGGCCTGGATCTGCAGCTTGATCAGCCCGACGACTTTCTTCTTCGGGGCCATTGGTGTGGTGTTTCCTCTCTCGGTTCTCTGCGATTTGTGCACGGTTTGTTGCGCCGCCGAGCGCTCCTAGACGTGCCCAAATCGCCGGGCTTAGATCTTGGCGACCTGGTTGAAGGTCAGTTCGACAGGTGTCTCGCGACCGAAGATGGACACCAGCACCTTGAGCTTCTGCTGCTCGGCGTTGACCTCGCTGATCGAAGCGGGCAGCGTCGCGAACGGGCCGTCCATGACGGTGACCGACTCGCCGACCTCGAAGTCCACCTCGATCGGCGCGCGCTCGATGCCCCCGGCCTCCGCGGCGGTCGCACCCGCGGCGGCGGCGGCCTTCCCGGGCTTCTTCGCCGCGGCGGGCGGCAGCAGGAACTTCACCACGTCATCCAGCGACAGCGGCGACGGCCGCGACGTCGCACCGACGAAGCCCGTCACACCCGGCGTGTTGCGCACCGCGCCCCACGACTCGTCGTTGAGCTCCATGCGCACCAGGATGTAGCCGGGCAGCACCTTGCGGTTGACCTGCTTGCGCTGACCGTTCTTGATCTCGGTGACCTCTTCGGTCGGCACCTCGACCTGGAAGATGTAGTCGCCGACGTCGAGGTTCTGCACGCGGGTCTCGAGGTTGGCCTTCACCTTGTTCTCATAACCGGCGTAGGAGTGGATGACGTACCAGTCGCCCGGCTTGGTCCGCAGCTCCTTCTTCAGCGCGACCGCCGGATCCTCTTCCTCGGGCTCGACTTCAGCGGCGGGTGCTTCACCGGCCGCGTCGTCCGTGGTGGCCGCCTCGTCGCTCACGGCGTCACCGGCGACATCGGCGTTCTCGGTCGCCGGGTCGGTGGTCGCGTCGGTCGTCGCGTCCGTCGTCTCGTCGATCAGGTCAACGCTGTCGGCCGAAGGCGTATCGCCCTCGAAGCTAGTCACTTGTCAGTCCTCTCGAAGTTCTCATCCGTCGCGCGTACTCGTCAGCCGAACACCAGCGAGACCAGCTTGGCAAGGCCGAAGTCGACGCCGCCGATCATCGCCAGCATGAAGGCCAGGAACAGCAGCACCACGCCGGTGTAGGTGGCCATCTGCTTGCGGTTCGGCCAGATCACCTTGCGCAGCTCGGCCACGACCTGCTTCAGGTAGTTCCAGACGAACAGGAAAGGGTTCCGCGACGGTCCGTCGGCGCGCTTCTTGGCGGCCTTCTTCGCGGCGCCCGACCCGTTCTTGGTGGGTGACGCCGCGGTGCCGGTGGACAGGTCGACGGCTTCGCTGGCGTCTTCGCCGGCGGCCGCCCGACGGGTCCGCTTGCCCGACGGACGGGTGGGTCGGGTCACGACGGCGCCGCGGCCGTTTTCGGTGTCGGAGCCGGCATCGTCGTGCTCGTCGCTCACCGCATGCTCCCTTGTCTGGTCATCTGGTTTGTGGGTCACCTTCCAGTGTCCACACTTGTCGAGTATTCAGTTGAGCAGGGGCGACAGGACTTGAACCTGCAACCTGCGGTTTTGGAGACCGCTGCTCTGCCAGTTGAGCTACGCCCCTTCAGAGTGGCACTGCGAAAGGCCACCCGTTCGGGGCTCACACAATTCGCGCGCTCCCCGATCGGTCGATCTTCAAACCGACGGACAGCGCGCTGGACTGGGAAAACCCCGAGGACCGAGTGTAGCGCGCCACCCGTCCGAGTTACTAATCCACCGGCGAGCCGGTCATCAGGCTTCGACCGGCAAGCCGGCCATCAAACAGACGCCTCGCCGTTCACGCTGTCGGCGCCATCGGGATCCTCGACCGGATCGTGGACGACGGGCTTACGTACGACCTGCCCCGTCTCCGGATCCCAGCCCGCCGAGATCGAGTTGTCGCCCTCGTGGCCCATCAGGGTGGTGAACGACTCCATCACGAGCACGCCGTTCTGGTCGATCAGCTTGTTGCGGGTGGTGACGATGTCGGCGCCGAAGCGCTCGTCCACCGACTGAATCTCCAGCGTCCCGGTCAACACGTCACCGGCGCGGATCGGACGATGGAACTTGAACTTCTGGTCGACCTGCACGATCTGCATGGTCTCGAAGCCCACATCGTTGTGCTGGAAGAAGTGCCGCTGAATCATCACCGCGAAGATCGACATGAACGTCGGCGGCGCGATGAGCCCGTCATGACCGGAAGCCTTGGCCGCCTCCACGCTGTGGCTCTGCGGATCGTGGGCCTTGACAGCGTTCGCGTACTGGCGAATCTGCTCCGTACCGACGTGATAAGGCTCCGGATACTCCCAGACCATTCCCTTGATGTCGATTTTGAGAGCCACGGCTATGCCAGCTTCGCGACGGCCACCGCGCGGCCGAAGATCTTCTTGCCCCCAGTGGTTGCCGAGAGCGCGATGGTCACCGACTTGGTCTCGGGTTCAACGGATTTCACGCGTCCGTTGAAGACGATCTCCGCCCCGATGCCGTCGTTGGGCACCGGCACGACAGCGGTGAACCGCACGTTGAACTCGGTGACCGCCGCCGGATCGCCGACCCACTCGGTGACGTAACCGCCACCCAGGCCCATGGTCAGCATGCCGTGCGCGATTGCGGTGTCCAGGCCGACCTGCTTGGCGATGTCGTCGTCCCAGTGGATCGGGTTGAGGTCACCCGACACCCCGGCGTAGTTGACGAGGTCCTGCCGCGTCAGCGGAATCACCTTCTCGGGAAGCTCGTCGCCCTTCTTCACCGAGGCGAACTCACGCAGTGGCATCTGAAAAACCCTCTTCTCCGTCACCCGTCCGACCCGCCAGGGTCGTGAACGTCTCCTGCACCACGTCACCGGCTTGGTTGGTGACGATGTTCTTCAACACGACGATGTCGGTGCCATGCGCCTGACGCACGGAGTCGACCTGCACCTCGCAGTAGAGCTTGTCGCCCGCGAAGATCGGCTTGAGGTACTTGATCACCTGGTCGACCTGCACGATCTTCGCGTCTTTGATTCCGACGCCTGCGTGCTCGAAGAACGATATCTGCGCCATGTACCCGAGGACGCTCATGAATGTCAGCGGTGCGGGCAGCGCCTTGTGGCCGAGTTCGGCCGCGACATCCTCATCGAAGAACGCGGGATGGTCGTTCTTCACCGCGACCGCGTATTCGCGAACCTTCTCGCGACCGACGACGTAGTGGTCGGGGTAGCGGTATTGCATCCCGACGATGCGCTCGGACAACGACACAGTTAGTGAACCTACCTAGCACCCGGGGCGACGCGCCTACGGGCTGACTCGTCTTAGCGCGATTCCTTATGCGGCTGGTGCTTGCCGCAGTTCGGGCAGAACTTCTTGATCTCGAGCCGGTCCGGGTCGTTGCGGCGGTTCTTCTTGGTGATGTAGTTGCGGTGCTTGCACACCTCGCAAGCCAAAGTGATCTTCGGCCGTACGTCGGTACTGGAGGCCACGTTCTTCGTCCTTCGTTTGCGCGTTCGATGTTGCCTGTAGCGGTGGGGGGGCTCGATCCCCCGACCTCACGATTATGAGTCGTGCGCTCTAACCAGCTGAGCTACACCGCCCCGGGATCCGGGCGGATGTCCGCCCGCTCACCGAGCCCCCTAACGGAATCGAACCGTTGACCTTTTCCTTACCATGGAAACGCTCTGCCGACTGAGCTAAGGGGGCCTGCCTACTTCGAGGTTCGCGCACCGCGGCGCGAGCCTTAAAGAGGGTACAGTCTCGCCGATTGCCGCGCCAAACCGCTGATCACCCGCAACCGTTACTGTCCGACTCTAGTCGCCGAATGATAGGACGGAACAGTGACCGAACCCGGCGCGACCCGTGTGGCGGTGTACCTCGACTTCGACAACATCGTGATCTCCCGGTATGACCAGATCCACGGGCGCAACTCGTTTCAGCGCGACAAGGCGGCGGGCTTTCACAAGAATCCGGGCCGGCTGACCCAAGCCACCGTGGACGTCGGCGCGATCATCGACTACGCGTCGTCGTTCGGCACGCTGGTGCTGACCAAGGCCTACGCCGACTGGTCGACCGACGTCAACGCCGACTACCGCGACCAGCTTGTCGGACGCGCGGTCGACCTGGTGCAGCTGTTCCCGGCCGCGGCGTACAGCAAGAACGGGGCCGACATCCGGCTGGCGGTCGACACCGTCGAGGACATGTTCCGGCTGCCCGACCTGACCCACGTCGTCATCGTCGCCGGCGACTCCGACTACATCCCGCTCGCGCAGCGGTGCAAACGCCTCGGGCGCTACGTCGTCGGGATCGGCATCACCGGATCGATCAGCCGCTCGCTCACCGCAGCTTGCGACGAGTACGTCTCCTACGACGCGCTGCCCGGCGTTCCGGCGGTGAAGTCGGAAGCGCCGAAGCGGCGCCGCACCAAGGCCGACGCCGAGCAGGAACCGGAGCAGCCCGACCCGCAGGCCGCCGCGACCGCGCTGCTCGAACGGGCGCTGCGCATCGCGCACGGCAAGGACGACTCCGACTGGCTGCACAACTCGGCGGTCAAGGCTCAGATGCGGCGCATGGACCCGTCGTTCTCGGAGAAGTCTCTCGGATTCAAGTCCTTCAGCGACTTCCTGCGTTCGCACACCGACCTCGTCGAACTCGACGAGAGCAGCACCATCCGCATGGTGCGGTTGCGCAGCCAGGACTGAGTCGCCGATACGCTGACGGACATGGCTTCGGATCGGCTCTACTTCCGTCAGTTGTTGTCCGGTCGCGACTTCGCGGCCGGCGACATGATCGCCCAGCAGATGCGCAACTTCGCCTATCTGATCGGCGACCGCGAGACCGGCGACACGGTGGTCGTCGACCCCGCCTACGCCGCAGGCGATCTCGTCGACGCGCTGGAGGCCGACGGCATGCGGCTGTCCGGCGTGCTGGTCACCCACCACCACCCCGACCATGTCGGCGGCTCGATGATGGGGTTCGAACTCAAGGGGCTCGCCGAACTGTTGGAGCGCACGAGCGTGCCGGTGCACGTCAACGCGCTTGAGGCGGACTGGGTTTCGAAAGTCACGGGCATCGCGCGCAGCGAGCTCACCGCACACCAGCACGGTGACGTCGTCAAGGTCGGCGACATCGACATCGAACTTCTGCATACGCCCGGTCACACCCCCGGCAGCCAGTGCTTCCTGCTCGACGGGCGCCTCGTCGCCGGCGACACCCTGTTTCTGGAGGGCTGCGGCCGCACCGACTTCCCCGGCGGCAACGTCGACGACATGTTCCGCAGCCTGCAGGCGCTGGCGAAGCTCTCCGGTGACCCGACGGTGTTCCCCGGCCACTGGTACTCGGCCGAGCCCAGCGCCTCCCTGTCGGAGGTGCGCCAGACCAACTACGTCTACCGGGCGAGCACCCTCGACCAGTGGCGCATGCTGATGGGCGGCTGACCTTCGCCGGCACCCGCTCCAACGCGATGCGCGGAAGGTGCGCCACCATTCGGGCAACTGCGACATGAGTTTGCCGACGATTCGGCTACTGACTTTTTTCGCAGGTTGCCGGCATATGGGTCAAGAAGCACGAATTTCTGGACAAGATGGCCGCGCGGGGGCAAACTTGAAGACCCTAGCGTCAATTATTCGGGCCGGGGGGCCACTATGAAGAAGCTAGTGCTGTGCTTCGACCGCACCCGTGGCTATCCCGAACCCCAGACGGCAACCAACGCGCATCGACTCTTTCGTCTTCTCGACGACGTCCCCGACCAGCTCACCTGGTATCACCCGGGAGCCATCACGAGCCCCGGGAAGACGCTGCGCCCCTTCAGGGCCGCCGCAGACGACGCCCGCGGTGCCATCGCCGAGGCTTATCGGTTCCTGGTCGACAGCTGGGAGCCTGGTGATCCGATCTATCTGTTCGGCGTCGGTCGCGGCGGTTACTGCGCTCAGACCCTGACCCGGTTGCTGTCCACCGTCGGGGTGCTGCCCGAGCTGACGGATTTCGTGCTCGGCGCGTATGCCCTGCCGAAGACCGGACGCGACCAACAGGACTGGACGCGCGTCACACAGATCGCCTCGCGGTTGGACCAGCAGCGCGAAATTCCCGTCCCCGTGCGGTTTTTGGGCATCTGGGACGCGGTGAGCATCCCTGGCTTGACGCGTCGGTCGATGCCGGCGCCGATGCCCAACGTCGAATCCGGCAGGCACGCGGTCGCGATCGACGGGCGTCCCGGCGAACGGTTGACGACCTCGGCGTCGCAGCGTATCGAGGAAGTCTGGTTCCGCGGCGCCCACTGCGACGTCGCCGGGGGGCCGGGGGCATGCATCCCGCTCGCCGAGATCAGCTTCGACTGGATGCTCGACGGCGCGCTGAGCGCCGGGCTGTCGATTTCCGACGAACGCATGGACACGCTGCCCGCACCCGGTCAGTACGACGCGCTCGCCGAGACCGCCCACACCGTCTCGCTGCGCAAGCTGCCCGACAACGCGGCCGTCCATTCCAGTGTGGAGTTGTACCTGCGCGAGCGTCCGCAGTATTGGAAGCGGTTGCCAACCCGCGTGACGTGGTCGGATCTGGACTGGGCGGCGCGCGGTGAGCGATTGGTCCACCCGAGGGCTGCGACGGCCGATCGTGTGATGGCCGACTTGAGGCTCGCCGCGTCGTTCGGCGAGCTGGTCAGCAATACCGCGGAGTTGACGCCGGCAAGCCGGCCGTGACGAATTGCGCCGGTCAAGATCGTCGGCGCCGGCCCTTCTAATCGACGTGAACGCCAAAATAGCAAAGGGTGTGGGATCCGCGGCTGCATGATATACAGCGGTGCGTGGATGCGGATGGGGTTCTGGGCCTCTCGGCCGGCATGTGGACGGCGCTGGCCGCCTGGCTCGCCGTCGTGGTGGGGATCGCCGCCCTGGTTTACGCCTGGCGGCAGTATCAGCGGGCGCGGCGGCAGAGCGAAGAGCTGATGCAGCCCAACGTGGCGATGTTCATGGAGCCGGCGGCCAACGACTGGCACCTGATCGAGCTCGTGGTCAAGAACTTCGGCCGGACGCCGGCCTACAACATTCGGTTCGAATTCGCGCATCCGCCGACGGTGGCCAAATACGAGAACGTCTACGACGACCGCTATGTCGACATCGCGCCGCTGAACCTCCCCGCCGAGATCCCGTATCTGGCGCCCGGACAGGAATGGCGCATCGTCTGGGATTCGGCATTGGACCGTCGCGAGCTCGGCGAGGCCATCGCATCCCGGTTCGACGGTGCAGTCACCTATTACGACCGGCAGGGGTACGCCAAGAAGAAGGGCTCACGTCACCGGTACCGCTCGACGGCAGTGCTGGACTGGTCGACGCTGCACCCGGTCGAGCGGCTAGAGCTGTTGACCACGCACGACCTGGCCCGTCAGGAGAAGCAGAAGCTGGAGCTGCTGCGTCATCTGTTGACCTACTACCACTACGCGGCCAACGAGAGCCGCGAAGACGTGCTGCGTCAGGAGATCAACCGGGTGCGGTCATCGGTCGACGAGATCCGCGAGCGGTATCGCACGGAAACCGAAGGGCCGCAGCGCAAGCCACGCAACGGAGCGATTCCGGGTCGGCCGATCGACATCGACGCCGAATTCGAAGAAGCGCACACCCAGATCCTCAAGACCAACACGGCGCGGCACCGTATCGCGTGAGCCCCGGCGGGTGCGATGGAGCCCGGCAACCCCTCGCTACCGGGCTTCTCGAACGGTACGAGGGCCGCGGTCGGGCGTCGCGCGTAGCCGACTACCCCAGATTTCTTGGCATACGTATCGGTGTTTCGTAACATCGATACGATTAGCCGCCCGCATTCGAAGGAGAAGCGATGAGCAGCCCCGTTGGCTATGAACACCGCGATTCGGTCGCCACGATCACTCTGGACGACGGCAAGGTCAATGTCCTCGGCCCGGCCATGCAGACCGCGATCAACGAGGCGCTCGACCGCGCGGAGAAGGATGCGGCCAAAGCGGTCGTGCTCGCGGGCAACGGTCGCGTGTTCAGCGGCGGTTTCGACCTGACGGTGTTTCAGTCCGGCGACGCGCAGGCCGCACTGGGGATGCTCGCGGGCGGGTTCGAGCTTGCGGTGCGGTGCCTGACCTTTCCGGTGCCGGTGGTCATGGCCGCGACGGGTCCGGCCATCGCGATGGGATCGTTTCTGCTGCTGTCCGGCGACCACCGGGTCGGCCAGCAGAAGACCCGCTGCCAGGCGATCGAGGTGGCGATCGGCATGACGATCCCGGTCGCCGCACTGGAGATCATGCGGTTTCGGCTGACGCCGGCGGTCTACCAGCGGGCCGCGGCGCTGGCGTCGACGTTCGCCGGCGACGAAGCCGTCTACGGCGGGTGGCTCGACGAAATCGTCGAGGCCGATCGCGTGTTGGCGCGAGCGCAGGAGGTGGCCGCGGAACTGGCGAACACCGTGCACACCAGCGCGCACGTCGCGACCAAGATGAAGGCCCGCGAGTCGGCGCTACAAGCCATTAGGGCCGGAATCGACGGGCTGGCAACCGAATTCAGCCTCGGCTAGGCCGCCACGGTGCCGAGGGCGAAGCAGCGCACGCCCGAGCTGAAAGACCACCTGCTGGAGGTGGCGATCGCGACGCTGTCCGAGGAAGGGATCTCGGGGTTCACCACGCGCCGCGTCGCCGAGCGGGCAGGCACGTCGGTGCCCGCGGTGTACGAGCTGTTCTCCGACAAGGCGGGACTGCTACGGGCGATGGTCTTCGAGGGCTTCCGGCTGCTGGGTGCCGAACTGGAGACCGTTCCGCTGACCGAGGATCCCCTCGCCGATCTCGAACGGCTGGTGCCGGTCTTCCGGTCGTTCTGCCGGTCGTATCCCCGCCTTGCCCAGCTGATGTTCGCGCGGCCGTTCGCCGAGTTGGAGCCCGGGCCCGACGAAGCGGCTGCCGGCGCCTCGGTGCGCGCGGCGTTCACCGGCCGGATCCAGCGCTGCGTCGACGCGGGACTGCTGACCGGTGACGTCGCCGACATCGCTCACGTGCTGCTGGCGCTCGCCCAGGGGTTGGCGGTCCAGGAACTCGGGCGGTGGCTGGGGTCGTCGGCGCCCTCGATCGAACAGCGGTGGCGCCTGGGCGTGCGCTCCCTACTGGCAGGCCTGCGCCCCACCCTCCCAGGCGATTTGTGAGTGATCCCGTTCGTTCACCGATCGAAATCACTCACAAATCGCAACACAGTTTGGGGTGTTTGCCCCATGTGGGCGGTCGGCCCGCTACCCCACGATGACGACCATGACCAAGACACCCCAGGCCTTCGCGGCCGCCACCAAGACCATGCCCCTGCCCGACGGAGACGAGGAGCGTGTCGTCGGCTTCGGCGTCATGGGCCTGCCGTTCGCCAACGGCCACTACCTCGCCTACCGGGATTTCCCCGAGACGTCGTTCTCCCCCGCCTACAAGTCGGTGTGGCACCGCACGCCGGACGGGGTGTGGACGTTCTACGCCACCACGCCCGGCCCGCAGAGCTGCTCGCGGTACTTCAGCTCGGCAACACCGGTCGACCCGGTTGTCTGTCCCATCGACGCCAATTGGCTCACGCCGTGGTCGCTGTCGATTTCCATTGCCGGAGTGCTGGATTGGCGTGTCGACATCGGGACTACTCCGGCCACCCGTCTGATGAGCGCCGTCGGATCGCGCATACCCGCCGCCGCGGCACGCAACCGCCGAACGCTGATCGCGATGAGCCGCATCGTCGGACCGGTGCTGGGCATCGGCAAGGTGCGGCTGACCGGCAATCTGCCCAACGGTCAGGAATTCCGCATCGCACCCCGGCGGGTGTGGGCGGTCGCCGACTCGTCGGCCGTCGTGCAGGGGGTGGACCTCGGTCCCGTCGGTCCACATCCGGTACAGGGCAACCTGGCCGACTTCCAACTACCGCAACGCGGTATCTGTGTGGTCGCCCAGGGCCGGTTCGAGGCGTTCGACGTGGCCCGTCACCGAGATGCGGACCGTCTTGACCTATCGCACTGATCCGGCGTTGCAGAGGGTGCAGAATCGGGCTGTGACCGGCGCCCGCACCCCGCAGGAGCTTCCGACCAGGGCGGAAGTGCTCGCGGCGCTGTCGGTCGCGGTCGACCTCGGGCTGGGGCAGCCTGCCGAGCACATGCTGCGGTCCGCGCTGATCGCGACACGGCTGGCCGACCGGCTGAACTTGACTGCGCAGCAGCGCGATTGCATCTATTACACGACGCTGATCATGTGGATCGGCTGTCACGCCGATTCACATGAGTACGCCCGGTGGTTCGGTGACGACATCGCGGTGCGGCGAGGCTCGTACCTCGTCGACTGGTCCGGGCTGCCGTACCAACGATTCCTGCTGACCAACGTCGGCCGCGGTGAGTCGCTGCTGACCCGGTTGAGGACGGTGGCGACGCTGTATGCCAATGCGCGCGGCAACATCTCGCAGCTCATTCACTCGCATTGCACGTCGGCGGGCCTGCTGGCAGAACGTATCGGGCTGGACACCGATGTGCGGCATGTGCTGCGGTACACCTTCGAACGCTACGACGGCGGCGGGCTGCCGACCGGCGTGTCCGGCGACGGGATACCGGTTGAGATGCGGGTGGCCCAGGTGGCCGACATGGTCGAGGTGCACCAGCGCGAATACGGCGTCGACGGTGCTCTCGCCATGGCCCGCAGCAGGCGCGGTGGCCAGTTCGATCCCGCGGTCGTCGACGCGTTTGTCGCCGATCCGGTCGACGTGCTGGCGGTCCCGTCGACCGGGGACGTGTGGGCGACGGCGCTGCAGCACGCGCCGGACCGCGGAACGCGCCTCGACTCCGGCTCGCTCGACACGTTGCTGATGGCCCTCGGCGAATTCGTCGACCTCAAATGTCCGTTCACACTGGGGCATTCACGCGCGGTGGCCGACCTCGCCGCATCCGCAGCCCAAACGCTCGGCCTCGACGACGAAGCGGTCGCGACGACGCGGCGCGCCGGGTATGTGCACGATCTCGGCCGCATCGGTGTGTCGAATCAGGTGTGGTCGAAACCCACGGCGCTGACCATGGCGGAGTTCGAGCGCATGAGGCTGCACCCGTACCTCACCGAGCGGATCCTCTCGCAGGTGCCGGCCCTCAGGGACATCGCGTCGGTGGCGGCCAACCACCACGAATGTCTCGACGGCTCAGGGTATCCGCGGGGGTTGGCCGCGCGACAGCTGACGATGCCTGATCGGCTGCTGGCGTGCGCGGTCAGCTATCAGAGTGCGCTGGAACCGCGGCCGTACCGCGAGGCTCTCGGACCCGCGGGAGCGGCGAGGCGCCTGCGGCAACGGGTGTCGGAGGGGCAATTGGACTCGGCGGCCGCCGATGCGGTCCTGCACGCGTCGGGGCACGCGTCGGGCAGGCGTCAAGCGGGGCCGGACGGCCTCACGGGCCGAGAGGTCGAGGTGCTGCGACTGGTCGCGCAGGGCGCGAGCAACAAGGACATCGCCGCCAAGCTGGTGCTCAGCGAGAAGACGGTGCGCAACCACGTCGAGCACGTGTACGCCAAGATCGGCGTCTCCAACCGCATCGGGGCGAGCATGTACGCACTCGAGCACGGGCTAGCGCCGGGCTGACCGGTCAACGCGCGCCGAGCAACTCGCCGGCGCGGTGGTGGTCGTCGTCGGCGTTGAGGGTCAGCACACCGACGACGTCGCCACCCGCCTCATACCAGACCGTGAACCCGGTGTGGTGGTCGACGAATCGGGCCTGCTCGAAGTTGACACCCCAACCGCGGTACTTGAGCACGGAACTGCCGATGGTGCAGGAGAACCCGGGCACGGTGTCCCATGCCGCGGGGAAACCGGCCGCGGTCAGGCCGGCGACGTGGCCCTGGTGCGCGGCGTCGCGCCAGTGTTCGGCCGGGATGGGTCTGCCGGCGGTGACGTTGTGCGCCAGCGCCACATCGCCCGCGGCATACACGTTGCGCGCCGAGGTGTGCATGTGCGAGTCGACGACGATGCGCCCGTCGCGCGTCTGCAGTCCGGCGGCTTCGGCGAGGCGGATGTCGGGGCGCACACCCGTGGCACACACGACGAGGTCGGCGTCGACGGCCTCACCGCTGTCCAACATCACACGGGTGTCCTCGACCGCGGCGACGGTCGTCTCACCGGCGAACCGGACGCCGTTGTCCGACAGCAGTTTCGCGACGCGTTCACCGGCCTCGAGCCCGAACCGGCGCTGCAGCGGGACATGTTCGGCGGCGACGACCATCGTCGCGACGCCCCGCTCGGCCAGACACGATGCGGCCTCGCATCCGATCAGGCCGCCGCCGATGACCACGGCGCAGTCGGAGTAACGGGCGGCCATCTTGAGCGCCACCGCGTCGGCGAACGACCGCAGCGTCAACGCCGACTCGACCCCGGGAATGGGCGGCCGCACCGCCACGGAGCCCGAGGCGATGACGAGATGCCAGTAGGGATAGCGCTGACCACCCGCCGTCACGACCTGCTGGCGGTTCACGTCGATGCGCTCGACCGTGATGCCGCGGACGAGGTCGACGGCGTTGCGCTCGAACCAGTGCTCACTGTGCAGGGCGAGCTTGGTGTCGCGGCCGCACAGGAAATCCTTGCTCAGCGGCGGCTTGGCATACGGCAGCGCCGGGTCGGTGGTCAGGATGCGCACGGGGATGTCGGGGTGCTTGCTGCGGAACGTCTCCGCGGCGCTCACCCCGGCAGGACCGCTGCCCACGGCAATGAACCCTGGAGCCACCACGGGTTGTGAGTACCAACTTCGGCGTCGTGGTAACCGTGCGTCAGCAAATCGGCTTCGCCGCTAGTCGGCGATGCCCCAGACCAGACAGAATGTGTGTCCCGCCGGGTCGCGGAACACCCGGAACTTCGAGTCCTCCTCGGCGTCGGACACCCGGGTGGCGCCGAGCTCGAGGACTTCGTGTTCAGCGGCATCGGGGTCGTCCACCGCAATGTCGAGGTGGAATTGTTGCGAACCGCGCGGATCCGGAAAGCGCGGCGGCTCGTGTTCCGGCGAGAACTGGAACGCCAGCCGTCGGCCCTGCGGGTCGGTGAGCACCACCCAGGACTCGTCCTGCTTTTCGATCTGTCCGCCGAGGACGCCCGCGTAGAACGTGGCCAGCCGCATCGGCTCCCGGCAGTCGACGACGGTGGATCGCAACGTGCCAATCATGATCGTCGGGTTGCCGGTATTCAGGCGGTGCAAACGACGGTGTGGCACCATCTGCGCATGAAACCCGAGGACGACCCGGAAGCGCGTATCCGGCAGCTGGAGCAACCGCTGGCCGACTACGGCGCCGTCGAATTGGGCACGTCGCAACCGCCCACCAACGACTACCCGACGTCGGCGCTGCCCCCGCCGGTCTACGGTCCCCCGCACCAGCCGCCCTACCCCGCTCAGTCGCCCTACAGCGCGCCGCCGTTCGGCGTCTCCTTTCCGCCGGGGCCGACGAAGAGCGGCGCGCCGTTCGGGTTGATCTTCGGGCTGATCGGGGTCGTCGTGGTGGTCATCGTCGCCGGCATCGGCGCGCTCGTGTGGACGCTGTCGTCGGCGACCGAGGAGATCCCCGGCCGCCCGGGGATCTCGATCGCGACCGGGGACGACCCCCGCGGCGGCAGCGTGACGATCGGGCCGTCACGCGGGGCGCCGACGCAGCTGCCCGACGACGAGCCGCCGAAGGTCGCCGTCGCACCGGCCGGCGGGCACTACAGCGTGTCCGGGGTCGACGAGAACGAGACGATCGAGTGCAACGGCAGCAACATCTCCGTCAGCGGCGTCGACAACACCGTGACGCTGCTCGGCCACTGCCTGAGCGTGACGGTTTCGGGGGTCGAAAATCAGGTCACCATCGACAGCGTCGACCAGATCGGCGCGTCTGGGTTCGACAACCAGGTGATCTACCACTCCGGCGATCCCGAGGTGAACGCCACCTCGAGGAACACCGTCACCCGAGGTTAGTTGCGCCACTGCAGGATTCGCTCGGCCAGCTCGGGGCCGCAGTCCTCCTGCACGAAGTGGCTGCCGTTGATGCGGGCATGCGGTTGACCGGCTGCACCGGGAATGTGTTCGATCAACGGGCGATCGGCACGGCCGAGGATCGGGTCCTTGGCGCCGAAGACGCACAGAAACGGTTTCTCCCAGCGCCCCAACGCTTCCCACGCCGCGCGGTTGGCCGGTAACGCCGGGTCGTCCGGCTCTGTCGGCACCAGCGCGGGGAACGCCCGGGCACCGGCCTGAAATCGCTTGGCGGGGAACGGCGCGTCGTATCCGGCCCGGATGCGCGCGGGTACGTCGGTGACCGTGCCGAATGCGACGATGCGTCCGGCAGGCAGCACCGGCGAATGCCGCGCGAACGCTCGCCAAACTCGGAACGGTAGGTTGGCCGGCGTCTGTCCTGCCGGCAGGAAGCCGTTGGCCACGACGATGCGCGCGATGCGCTCGTCCTGCTCGGCGGCGATGCGCAGCCCGATCAGCGAACCCCAGTCCTGGACGAAGATCGTGGTGTCGCGCAGGTCCAGCGCCGAGAACCACGACGTCACCCATTCGACGTGACGCAGATACGTGTAATCCTCGATGCGACTGGGCTTATCGGAGCGCCCGAACCCGATCAGGTCGGGTGCCAGCACCCGGCATCCACCGGCGACCAGTGGCGGAATCATGGTGCGGTACAGGTAACTCCACGTCGGTTCGCCGTGCAGCAGGACGACGACCGGCCCTTCGCGTGGGCCTTCGTCGACGTAGTGCATGCGCAGCGGTTCGGTGTCGGTCGCGGTGACGTCGACGTAGTGCGGCGCGAAGGGATAGCCCGCGAGGTTGGCGAAGCGGTCGTCGGGCGTGCGCAGAACGTCCATGGGTGCTCCTATCCGCTCCCTGGAGCTTAGAACCTGTCCCCCGATCGGTGGACGCGTGATTCCTCCGGTTCACCCGCCGATCGGTCGACATACATCGGTGCCGCGGTGCAGCACTGTTGGGTCATCGCCGGAGCACCGGCGCAGACCCGGACTCGACGAGGAGATCCCGACATGAACGCCACCACCACCCGCCGCATCGCCCAGCTTTTCGCCCTGCCGGTCGTGGCAGCCGCAATCCTGGCCGGGGCCTTCGTCCTTGCCGGCGCCGCCAACGCCGAAACCCACTCACCGACTCCCGCACCGCGGCCGGGCATCGTCGCAACGCCGACCGTGACCGCGCACCCGACTCCCGGCAGCCCCCACACCCACGGCATCCCCCATCTGCAGCAGGTCCAGCCTGGCTACCATCCCTGACTCCGCAGCCACTCATCACAGAGGCCCTCCAGGTCGCCCTTCCCTGGAGGGCCTCGATCATGGGCGGGAGCCGCGAGCGACCGGGCGCGACGGGTCCGAACTCCATTGCGACCATGAACCGGGAAACAGCGCGGCATTCACTCCCGCCGCCGCCAGGCCCGCGATCGTCACCGCCGCGGTGACGCCCGACCCGCAGTAGACCGCCACCTCGCCGTCGCCCACATCCCCCAACGCCCGGGCCAACTCGTCGTCGTCCAGCAGGGCCCCGTCCTGGGTCAGCAGGCGGGTGCTCGGCACGTTGAGCGCACCGGGAATGTGGCCGGCGACCGGATCGACCGGTTCCACGTCGCCGCGGAACCGTTCGGGCGCCCGCGCGTCGAGCACCAACCGGCCCGGTTCGAGTAGCGCGTCGGCGGTGACGGTCGGGCGTGCCCCGTCGTACAGGTCGTCGTGGGCGACGGTGACGTTCCCGGGTGCGGGTTCGACGATGCCGGATTCCAGCTGGCGGCCAACCGCCGTCCACGCCGCGAGCCCGCCGTCGAGGATGCGGACGTCGTCGATGCCTGCCGCGGTCAGCACCCACCAGGCTCGCGCGGACCCGGCGCGGTTCCAATCGTCGTACACGACGACCGGCGTCCCGGCTCGCACGCCCCACCGGCGGGCGGCGGCTTCGAGCGCGGATCCGGACGGCAACGGGTGCCGTCCGCGGCCTTCGACGGTGTGGTCGCTCAACTCGTCCTCGAGCGACACGTACACCGCGCCCGGCAGGTGTCCTTGTTCGTAGGCGGCACGGCCGTCGGGCTGCCCGAGCTGCCACCGCACGTCGAGCAGCGTCAGCGGTTCACCCGCGTCCAGTCGCCGCGCCACCTCCGCGGCCGAGATCCACACCGTGTCGCGTGCGCTCATACCTCAGACGGTAGCGGCGACCGGTGGGCCGATCTCCTCGGCCAACGTCTCGACGACGCGGGACAGTTCGTCGACCAACCAGCTGTCGCTGCGACGCCGGTACACCTCGAGCAGCGAGCGGTAATACCACAGATGCTCGTGCGGGTCGTCGGTGTTGAAGCGCTGCCACACCTTCGGGCCGAAGCGGCGCAGGTCGCGCAGGATCGCCCTCGCATTGTCCAGCTTGTCGGCCATCGACACGCGAATTGTGCTGTCGGAAGCGGTGTTCAGGTGCTCGATGTACGCCTGCTTGCGCTCGCGCCACGGCGGTTTGGGCGTCAGGACCGTGTCGCTGCACTCCTCGACGATGGCGGCGACCTCGTGCCCGAAACGTTCTTCGATCTGTGTGAGCGTCACGTCTCCGCCCTGATCCTCGGCGGCGTCGTGCAGCAGCGCGGCGATGGCCTCGGTCTCGGTGCCGTCGGCTTCGATCACCAGGCCCGCCACCGACAGCAGGTGCCCGACGTAGGGCACCTGGCTGGCCTTGCGGGTCTGGGTGCGGTGCAGTTCGGCGGCGAATCCCAGCGCCTCTTGGAATTTCGGGCCAAGGCGCGGTGATGTCGTCTCGCTCACTTCGCGCTCCTTCCTCAGGCCGTCGGTGGCGGCGGATCCAGCATCACGGCGCGGTCGCCGTTCCAGCGGTACCGCGCGCTGTGGATGGCCGCGGGCTCGCAGGCATTGCACTCACCCGGCACCCTGTAATTGAGCACGACCATGTCGTCGCTGCTGGCCGCGCTGTCCAGTGACGTGAAGCCGTACGCCTTGGAGGTGCCGGTTCCCAGATACTCGCCGCGATGGAACAGCAGCGCCTGCACGGGCGAGCTTCCGGTGCCGCCCTCGGTGGTCACCAGGATGGTCGACAGTTCCGCGCACGGGTCGTAGTTGCTGTCGACGGGGGTGCTGTCCCACTTGGCGCCGGTGAGCGGCTCGAACGGCAGCCGCGCGAACGCCAGGCGCAGCGCGGCGGCCTGGTCCGGGCCGCACGATGGCTGGGCGTTGGCGACCGGCGTCGCGACCAACGGGATACAGGCGGCCATGGTCATCATCGCGGCCATCGAACGAATCATCGAATGTTGGCTTCCCTGGCTTCTTCGCTTGCAAACGTCCACCGCCACCGTAAACCCCGCGCCGCGTCGGACCGACCTCCTATCGTTGGCTGCGATGGCGCTTCACATCCATCGGGCAGAACGCACCGATCTTCTCGCCGACGGGCTCGGCGCCCTGCTTTCCGACCCCCTACCTGACCCGTTCGCCGAGGAACTGGTCATCGTCCCGGCCAAGGGTGTCGAGCGCTGGTTGAGCCAGCGGCTGAGTCACGCGCTCGGGCGTGGCGCGGGCGCCGACGGCGTCTGCGCCGGCATCGCCTTTCGCAATCCCCGCTCTCTGATCGCCGAGCTGACCGGCACCGAGCGGGACGACCCGTGGTCGCCCGACGCGATGGTGTGGCCACTGATGGAGGTCATCGACGCCACCTGCGCCGAGGACTGGTGCACGCCGCTGGCCACTCATCTCGGCCACTTCGAAACCGGTGAGGAGAGGGAACTGCGGCAGGGCCGGCGCTACGCCGTCGCCCGCAGGCTGGCCGGGTTGTTCGCCTCCTACGCGCGCCAACGCCCGCAGCTGCTGGTCGACTGGGAGAACGGCGCCGACGGCGACATCCCGGCCGATCTCGCCTGGCAGCCGCCGCTGTGGCGCGCGCTCATCGAGCGCATCGACACCGACACGCCACACATCCGCCACGCCAAAACCGTTGTGAGACTGAGGGAGTCACCGACAGATCTGCCCGAGCGGCTGTCGCTGTTCGGGCACACCCGGCTGCCCAGCACCGAGATCGAACTGCTCGAGGCGCTGTCGACCCACCACGAGCTGCACCTGTGGCTGCCGCATCCCAGCGACGATCTCTGGCAGCAACTCAGGGGAACGCGCGGGCAGATTCCCCGGCGCGAAGACACCAGCCACCGCCGAGTCGGCCATCCCCTGCTCGCCACCCTCGGGCGCGATCTTCGCGAACTGCAGCGCGCATTGCCCGACGATGCGCACACCGACGGCTACCTCGGCGGCCGCGAGCACCCGAACACGCTTCTCGGGTGGCTGCAATCCGACATCGGCCTCAACACCATCCGGCGAGAAGGCCGCAGGCACACCGCCACCGACCGTTCGGTGCAGGTGCACAGCTGCCACGGGTCGGCCCGCCAGATCGATGTGCTGCGCGAAGTACTGCTCGGACTGCTCGCCGATGACCAGACGCTCGAACCGCGCGACATCCTCGTCATGTGCCCGGACATCGAAACCTACGCACCGCTGATCGTGGCCGGATTCGGGCTCGGCGACATGATCAAGGGGGTGCATCCCGCGCACCAGCTCCGGGTCCGTCTCGCCGACCGGTCCCTCGTCCAGACCAATCCTCTGCTCGGGGTCGCGTCCCAGCTGCTGGCATTGGCCGGCGGGCGGGCCACCTCGAGCGAGGTGCTCAACCTCGCGCAGGCCGCAGCGGTCCGCGCCCGCTTCGGCTTCACCGACGACAACCTCGAGGACATCACCCGCTGGGTTCGGCAGGCCAACATCCGCTGGGGCTTCGACACCGAGCACCGCAAACCCTACGGTGTCGACTTCATCCAGAACACATGGCGTTTCGGCATCGACCGCGTACTGGCGGGGGTGGCCATGTCCGACGACTCCCACGCCTGGCTCGACACCACACTGCCCCTGGACGACGTGAGCAGCAACCGGGTCGACCTGGCCGGCCGGCTCGCCGAGTACATCGACCGCCTGCGATGCGTCGTTCAATCCCTCACCGGCACAAAGCCGCTCGCGGACTGGCTACAGTCGTTGACCGACGGCATCGCCTTGCTCACCCGGGTGAGCGACGACGATGCGTGGCAGACAGCGCAACTCGAGCGCGAGTTCGCCGACGTGCTCGCCACCGCGGACACCCGGACCCACACCCCGATGCGGCTCTCCGACGTCCGCGCGCTGCTCGACCGCCATCTTGCCGGCCGGCCGACCCGCGCCAACTTCCGCACCGGCACCCTGACGGTGTGCACGATGGTGCCGATGCGGTCGGTGCCCCACCGGGTCGTGTGCCTGGTCGGGCTCGACGACGGGGTGTTCCCCCGGTTGGGCGTGGTCGACGGCGACGACGCGCTGGCCCGTGAACCGATGACCGGCGAACGCGATATCCGTTCCGAGGACCGGCAATTGCTGCTCGACGCGATCGGCGCTGCCACCGAGACGCTGGTGATCACCTACACCGGCGCCAACGAGTACTCCGGTCAGGACCGACCGCCCGCCGTTCCGCTCGCCGAACTGCTCGACACCCTGGATCGCACCACCGAGCGCCCGGTCCGCGACGCGATCGTGGTGAAACATCCCCTGCAGCCGTTCGACACCCGCAACGTCATCCCCGGCGAGCTGATCCCGGACGTGCCGTTCACGTTCGACTCCACGGTCAAACGCGTGGCACTCACCCGGGCGGCCGAACGCGCGCAACGGCCGGCATTCGTCTCGGGACCGCTGCCCGCACCCTCACCCGACGACGTCGTACTCGCCGACCTCGCCGGGTTCTTCCGCGATCCCGTCAAGGGGTTCTTCCGTGCGCTGGACTACACATTGCCGTGGGAGGTCGACGGGGTCGAGGACGCGATGCCAGTCGACATCGATGCGCTCGAGGAGTGGACGGTCGGCGATCGCGTGCTGCGAGACATGTTGAGCGGCATGGATCCCAACCAGGCCCGCCAGGCCGAATGGCGGCGTGGCACGCTGCCTCCCGGTCACCTCGGATGGCGTCGTGCGAACGAGATCTGCGAGCAGGCCTCGCTCATCTCCGAGGCCGCGCGGCCCTTCCGCGGCGCCGACGCGACCGCGATCGACATCGACGTCGAGATCGGCGGGGGCCGCCGGGTCACCGGCACCGTCACGCCGGTCTACGGTGAGCGGCTGGTCTCGGTCACCTACTCCAAGCTCGACGGCCGCCATCTGCTGGCGCCGTGGATTCTGTTGCTGGCGTTGCTGGCTCACGAACCCGGCCGCGAGTGGAAGGCGGTCAGCATCGGGCGGGCCGCGCGCGGCACCACGCCGCGGGTCGAGTCGATGGGTAGGCCGGCCGAGCATGCGCGCGAGCTGCTCGCCGATCTCGTGGCGATGTACGACCAAGGCCGTCGTGAACCGCTTCCGCTGCCGGTGAAGACGTCCTATGCGTGGGCAGAGGCCGTACACGGCCACGGCGACCCCGAACAGCGGGCCGGCTACAAGTGGCGGTCCGGTCGGTATCCCGGCGAGGAGGCCGAACCCGCCTACCAACTGGCATTCGGCAAGAACACCTGGTTGCAGCACCTCGTCGAACGCGGCCTCGACACGTACGCCGGTCGGTTGTGGCTGCCGATGCTGCGGGCACTGGAGACCTGATGCAACCCTTCGATCTGTTGGGTGAGCTACCCGCCGAACGCTCCACCACAGTGCTGGAAGCCAGTGCGGGAACCGGTAAGACGTTCGCGTTGGCCGGGTTGGTCACGCGCTACCTCGCCGAGGGTGTCGCGACGCTCGACCAGATGCTGCTGATCACGTTCAGCCGCGCGGCCAGCCAGGAACTGCGAGACCGGGTCAGGCGTCACATCGTGGACGCCGTACAGGCTTTCGCCGATCCGTCGAGCGTCGACACCAATGAGATCATCGAGCATCTCCTCGGGGGCACCCCGGACCAACTGGCCGAACGCGAGACCCGCCTGCGCGACGCGCTGGCCGCGTTCGACGCCGCGACCATCGCCACCACACACCAGTTCTGCCAACTGGTACTCAAATCGCTGGGCGTCGCGGGTGACAGCGACTCCCGCGTCACTCTGGTCGAGAGCCTCGAGGAGCTCGTCACCGAGATCGTGGACGACCTCTACCTGCACCACTTCGGCCGCGAACGCGACAATCCGCTGTTGACCTATGCCGATGCGCTGCGGCTGGCCAAGCAGGTCGTCGAGCATCCCGCGACCGAGCTGAGACCGAAAGACCCCCAACCGGACTCGCGCGCCGAGGTGTGCGTCCGGTTCGCCAGAGACGTTCTCGACGAGCTGGAGATCCGCAAGCGACGCAAGGGGATTCTCGGATACGACGATCTGCTGAGCAGATTGGCCGAGGCGCTGGAGGCCGACGACTCCCCCGCGCAGCTGCGCATGCACCAGCGCTGGCCGATCGTGATGGTCGACGAGTTCCAGGACACCGACCCGGTGCAGTGGCGGGTGATCGACCGCGCGTTCACCCGACGTTCGACGCTGATCCTGATCGGCGACCCCAAGCAGGCGATCTACGCGTTCCGCGGCGGCGATATCGTCACCTACCTGAGCGCGGCCTCCAAGGCCGACGTTCAGAAAACCTTGGCCACCAACTGGCGCAGCGACGAGGCGCTGGTCAACCGGCTGCAGGCGGTGCTGCGCGGCGCACAACTGGGTCACGAGAAGATCGTCGTGCACGACGTCGCCGCCAAGCACGAAGGCTCACGACTGGCCGGCGCGCCGTGCGATGAGCCGTTCCGGTTGCGGGTCGTGCGCCGAAACGCGTTCGGCCGCAGCGGAACCAGCGTCTTGCCGATCGATCAACTGCGCACCCACATCCCCAAGGATCTGGCGAGTGACATCGGCGCCCTGATCAATTCGAATGCGACGTTCGACGGTCGTCGCCTCGACGCGGGTGACATCGCGGTCATCGTCGAGAACCACCGCGACGCGCGGGTCTGCTACCGGGCGCTGTGCGACGCCGGCATCCCCGCGGTGTACACCGGCGACTCCGACATCTTCAATTCCGACGCCGCCGAGGACTGGTTGGCGCTGCTCGAGGCGTTCGACCAACCGCACCGGCACGGCGTGGTGCGCGCGGCGGCCGCGACCATGTTCTTCGGCGAGACCGCCGAGACACTCGTCACGGGCGGCGACCAGCTGACCGACCGCATCGCAGAAACGCTGCGGGAGTGGGCGGGCCACGCCCGCGAGCGCGGGGTCGCGGCGACCTTCGAGGCCGCGCAACTCGCCGGCATGGGCGACCGGGTGTTGTCGTGGCGCAACGGTGAGCGGCAGATGACCGACCTGGCCCACATGACCCAGCTGCTGCAGGAGGCCGCCCACCGCGAACACTTCACGCTGCCCGCGCTGCGGGACTGGCTGCGGGCCCAGCGCGACGAGCGCAGCGGCGCCGCTGAGCGATTCCGTCGCCTCGACAACGACGCCGCCGCGGTTCAGGTGATGACGGTGTTCGTCGCCAAAGGCCTGCAGTTCCCGGTGGTCTATCTGCCGTTCGCATTCAACCGTCACGTGTTCGAGCCCGAGCTGGTGCTCTACCACGAAGGCGAGACGCGGTGCCTGCACATCGGCGGCAACGACAGCCCCGACTTCCACGCGGTGTCCAAGGTGGGCCGCGAGGAGGACGCCAGCGACGACAGCCGGCTGATGTATGTCGCGATGACGCGGGCCCAGTCGCAGCTGGTCGCCTGGTGGGCGCCTTCCCGCGACGAGCCGAACGGCGGGCTGTCACGGCTGCTGCGCGGCCGGCGGCCCGGCGAATCGATGGTCCCGGATGTCGTTGTCCCCGGCAAGGTCTCCGACGACGACGCGATGGCGCGCTTCAAGGAGTGGGAGGCCGTCGGCGGTCCGGTGATCGAGGAGTCGATACCGCGAGCGAGGCGCGCACGTCCGGAGCCCCCGAGCCCCGCCGAGGTGGACGCCCGCCACTTCCACCGTTCCATCGACACGGCGTGGCGCCGGACGTCCTACAGCGGGTTGATCCGCGCCGTCGAGGCGACACCGGTCAGCAGCGAACCCGAAGTGGCCGAACTCGACGACGAGGCCGCCGAGATCCCGTTGACGGCCGAGGCCGTCGGCGCCGACGTGCCCTCACCGATGGCCGAACTGCCTACCGGTGCGAAGTTCGGCTCACTGGTGCACGCGGTGCTCGAAACCGCGGATCCGTTCGCCCCCGACCTCCTCGCGGAACTTCGGGCTCGGATCCGTGAGCACTCCGCGTGGTGGCCGGTCGACGTCGACGCCGGTGAGCTGGCGGCGGCGATGGTGCCGATGCACGACACACCGCTCGGGCCGCTGGCCGGAGGCGCGACGCTTCGCCGGATCGGGTTGGGCGACCGGATGCGGGAGATGGACTTCGAATTCCCGTTGGCCGGTGGTGATCTGCGCACCACCGCGCCCGACATCCGGCTCGCCCACGTCGGTGAACTGGTGCGCGCGCACCTGCCCGCCGACGACCCGCTGGCGTCGTACGCGGAGCGGCTGACCGGAGCGGGCCTGGGGCCGCAGCCGCTCAAGGGTTACCTGTCGGGTTCGGTGGACGCGGTGCTGCGAATCGGCGACCGCTACCTCGTCGTCGACTACAAGACGAACTGGCTCGGCGACCCCAATCGCCCCCTCACCGCGGCGGACTACTCCCGGCCGCGGCTGGCCGAGGCGATGCTGCACTCCGACTATCCGCTGCAGGCGCTGCTGTACAGCGTTGTGCTGCATCGGTTCTTACGGTGGCGGCTGGCCGGTTACACGCCCGAACGGCATCTGGGCGGTGTGCTGTATCTGTTCCTGCGCGGGATGTGCGGGCCGGACACACCCATCGAAGACGGCCATCCCGCCGGCGTGTTCAGCTGGCACCCGCCGACGGCGCTGATCACCGCGCTGTCGGATCTGCTCGACGCCGGCAGGGCCGCAGCATGACCGGCGTGGAGTGGCGGCGGGCGATCAGCGCCACGGGACTGCTGCGCACCTTCACCGATGCGGAAGTTCTCGAAGCATCGGATGTACATGTCGCACAACGGCTCTGCGATCTCGTCCAGGCGCCCGACGAGCCTGTCGCGCTCGCGATCGCGCTCGTCGTGCGCGCGCTGCGCAACGGTTCGGTATGCCTGAACCTGCGGACCGTCGAACAGCAGGTCGGCCTCGACGGGCTGCCGTGGCCCGCCGTCGACGATTGGTTCGCCGCCATCGCCGCGCACCCGCTGACCGGCCGGCCACCGGCGCTGCACGTCGACGGCGATCTGCTGTACCTCGACCGGTACTGGCTCGAAGAGCAGCAGGTGCGCGACGACATCCTGTCGATGACCGCCGCCAGGCCGACCCAGCCGATGCCGGACCTGGACAGGCTCTTCCCGCCGGGCTTCGAGGAGCAGCGCGCCGCCGCCGAACTGGCGCTGTCGCAGGGTCTGACGGTGCTCACCGGCGGTCCGGGCACGGGCAAGACCACAACGGTGGCGCGTCTGCTCGCGCTCCTCACGAGCGGAACACGGTTGCGGATCGCGCTGGCGGCGCCGACCGGCAAGGCGGCGGCGCGGCTGCAGGAGGCCGTGCAACTGGAGGTCGACAAACTCGAGACGGCCGACCGCGAGGCGTTGTCCGGACTGCACGCCACGACGTTGCACCGCCTGCTCGGCAGCCGCCCGGACACGTCGGCGCGGTTCCGGCACAACCGCGCCAACAGGTTGCCGCACGATGTGATCGTCGTCGACGAGACATCGATGGTGTCGTTGACGATGATGGCGCGACTGCTGGAGGCGGTGCGGCCGGAGGCCCGGCTCATCCTGGTCGGCGACCCGGACCAGTTGGCATCGGTGGAGGCGGGTGCGGTTCTTGCCGACCTGGTCGACGGGCTGGGCGAGGGCCGCATCGCGGAGTTGAAGACGTCGCACCGGTTCGGCGAGTCGATCGGGCGGCTGGCCGGCGCGATTCGCGCCGGTGACGAGGACACCGTCATCGACGTGTTGCGTTCCGGCGGTGAGCACATCGAATGGGTGGACACCGAGGCGCCGTCCGAGCGTCTTCGTAAAGTGTTGGTGCCAAACGCGATTGCGCTGCGTACGGCGGCGGTTCTCGGTGACGCCGATGCGGCGCTGGGCATCTTGGCCGAACATCGGTTGCTGTGCGCGCATCGCCGCGGCCCGTTCGGAGTGCGGTATTGGAACCACCAGGTGGAGCGGTGGCTGTCGGAGTTGACCGGCGAGCCGATGTGGTCGACGTGGTACGCGGGGCGACCGGTGTTGGTGACCGCGAACGACTACGGGCTCAACCTCTACAACGGCGATACGGGTGTCACGGTGCTTCGCGACGGGGTGCTCCGCACGGTCATCGCCGGCACGGAGCGGCTGGAGTTCGCGACCAGCCGGCTCGCCGAGGTCGACACGATGCATGCGATGACGATTCACAAATCGCAGGGCAGCCAGGCCGACGAGGTCACGGTGCTGCTGCCGCCGGAGGATTCCCGGCTGCTCAGCCGCGAGTTGTTCTACACCGCGGTGACCAGGGCCAAGAAGAGGATCCGGGTCGTCGGCCCGCAGGCCTCGGTGCGGGCCGCCGTACAGCGCCGCGCCGTGCGCGCATCGGGCCTGGCGCGCCGCCTGCGCAGCTGACCCTCATTACTTTGTAGCGCGAACGTGGGTTACCCGCACGCTTTCCGGCGCCGGAACGTGCGGGTAACCCACGTTCGGCGAGGGTCTGATGTTTAGCCTCACCGGAGTACAGGGCACTCCTTCCCGGCGATTGTGGCGTTGCACACACACCGGGTGGACGGAGCCGGCAATGAGCACGGAAAACCAGGTCACACCGACCGACGTCGACAAGGCACTGCTCGGCAGCGCGACCTACCGAAGCCTGGGCGAACAGAAGCTCTCGCCGCGAGAGGAACGGTTCGAGAAAGGCCGCCGCACGGTCGGCCTGTTCCTCGCCCCACTGCTCACCGTCGTCTTCCTCGTCCTGCCGCTCGACATCCCGCGCGAACAACAGGTGCTCGGCGCGGTCCTGCTCGGCGTGATCGCGCTGTGGATCAGCGAGGCGGTGCCCATTCCGATCGGCGGCCTGCTCGGCGTCGCGGTCGCGGTGTTCCTCGGAGTCGCACCGGTCGACGATGTGCTGGGCCCGTTCGGCTCCTCGACCATCTTCACGTTCATCGGGGCGTTCATTCTGGCCCAGGCGATGCTCAAACACGGTGTGGCGCGGCGCTTCGCGTTCCGCATCCTGGCGTTGCCGCGGGCCGGCCGCTCGACCACCGGTGTCATCATCGCGTTCGGCGCCATCACCTGCCTGCTGTCGGCGTTCGTTTCGAACACCGCGACGGTGGCGATGCTGCTGCCGACCGCGATCGGCATCCTGTCGGTCATCGCCAAACTGCTGCAGCAGCGCGGCGACGTCGAACCCGACTTCGACCCACAACGGTTGCGGGTGGGCGCCGCCCTCATGCTGATGCTCGCCTACGGCGCCAGCGTCGGTGGCCTGCTCACCCCCGTCGGCAGCCCGCCGAACCTGATCGGGCGCGGGCTGATCGAAGAGGCCACCGGCGAGCGGATCAGCTTCGGCCAGTGGATGGCGATGGCCATCCCGATCTGCTTCGTGATGTTCCTGCTGCTGGCGCTGATCCTGCTGCGGCTCAACAAACCCGAGATCAAGCGCATCGACGGCGTGGCCGATTACGTCGCCAGCGAGCGCGAGAAGCTGGGCTCGCTGTCGCGGGCCGAGAAGAACACGCTGATCGCATTCGGCATCACGGTGACGCTGTGGATCCTGCCCGGTGTGGTCGCCGTGATCACCGGAACCGAGTCCACCACCTACGAATTCGTCAGCGACCGCCTCGACGAGGGCGTGGTCGCGGTGTTCGGCGCGTCGCTGCTGTTCCTGCTGCCCACCGACTGGCAGGAGCGCGAGTTCACCCTGCGCTGGAAGGACGCCGCCGAAATCGACTGGGGCACAATCATCCTCTTCGGTACGGGCATCATCTTCGGGTCGCTGATCTCATCGACGGGGCTGGCCGAGACCATCGGCACCTCCGTCAACGACGCGCTCGGCCTGACAAGCGGCGTCGCGATCACCATCTTCGCGGTGGTGCTGGCGATCATCGTCTCCGAGACGACCTCCAACACCGCCTCGGCCGCGGTGGTGGTGCCGATCATCATCCCGGTCGCGCTGGCCGCGGGCGTCAATCCGTTCGTGCCCGCGCTGGCGGCGACGTTCGCGGCATCGTTCGGCTTCATGCTGCCGGTGTCCACACCGCAGAACGCGATCGTCTACGGTTCGGGCGTCGTGCCGATCACGAAGATGATCCGCTCGGGCATCACATTCGACATCGCGGGCGCTATCCTGATCATCATTCTGTTGCCGTTGATGATCAGCCTCCTGGGATTGGGGACATGACCGAGTCTGATGCTCTTCGTGCAAGCGGCTCATCGTCCATCGCCGTCATTCCCGGTGACGGGATCGGTACCGAGGTGATCGCGTCGGCGCGCGCGGTGCTCGACGCCGTGGCACGCAAGCACGCAATCACCTTGTCCTACACCGAGTTCGACTGGTCGTGTCAACGCTACGCGGACGAGGGCGCGATGATGCCCGACGACGGAATCGAGACGCTGCGCGGGTTCGATGCCATCCTGCTGGGCGCAGTCGGGTGGCCCGGTGTACCCGATCATGTGTCACTGTGGGGGCTGCTCATCCCGATCCGCCGCGCGTTCCGCCAGTACGTGAACATGCGGCCGATCCGGGTGTTCGACGGTGTCGAAAGCCCGCTGCGGACGGCGCACGACGTCGACTTCGTCGTGGTGCGCGAGAACGTCGAAGGCGAGTACAGCGAGATCGGCGGACGGCTCAACCGGGGCTTTCCCGATGAAATGGCCGTGCAGGAATCGGTTTTCACGCGCAACGGCGTCGGCCGCATCGCCGATTTCGCGTTCGAGCTCGCCCGCACCCGCCGCGGTTACGTCACGTCGGCGACCAAGTCCAACGGCATCGTGCACACGTTGCCGTTCTGGGACGAGGTGGTCGCCGAACGGGCGTCGCACTACCCGGACGTGCGGCTCGACAGCGAGCACATCGACGCGCTGGCCGCCAAGTTCGTGCTGCAGCCGCAGCGATTCGACGTCGTGGTCGGCTCGAACCTGTTCGGCGACATCCTCAGCGACCTCGCGGCAGCGGTGGCGGGCTCGATCGGGATAGCCCCCTCGGCCAACCTCGACCCCACCAAGCAGTACCCCTCGATGTTCGAGCCTGTACACGGTTCGGCCCCCGACATCGCCGGACAGGGCATCGCCAACCCGATCGGCGCGGTGTGGTCGGCGGCGCTGATGCTCGAGCACCTCGGATACGCGGCGGCCGCCGGCGAGGTGCTGGCCGCCGTCGAGTCGACGCTGGCCGCACCGGAGACCCGGACCGGGGACCTGGGCGGGCGGGCGTCGACCGCCGAAGTGACCGACGCGCTCGTCACACGGCTGCAGTAACCGGCCCAGCAAACTCCCGCTATCCGCGGATACACCGCTGCGACGCCCCCGAAATTCGTGCATTGGGGGGTATCCGGGCGGTTCGCCTGACGGCGTCGCCGCCGCCGAGAGTACGGTTGTTGCACCGAAATCCGTGATATACGTGCAACAACCGTACTTTCGGCGCACCACCAAGCAAGGTTCGCCTGACGGCGTCGTCAGTTTCACGTACGGTGGGGCCGTGGCCGAATTCGACCGCAGCCGCGTCGTCGCGGCGAGCCCGACGCAGATCTGGGATGTACTCGCCGATTTCGGCGCCATCGCGACATGGCTCGACGTCGACCACTCCTGCATCCTGACGCGGGGGCCCGACGGCGGCTTGGTCGGAACCGCGCGGCGCGTGCAGATCGGGCGCAACACCCTGGTCGAAACCGTCACAGAATGCGATCCGCAGTACGTCCTGGCCTACGAGATCGAGGGCCTGCCGAAATTCTTGGGCACGGTCAGCAACCGCTGGAAGCTCGAACCGACCAGCGGCGGCGAGACCGTCGTGACGATCACCAGCACCGTACGCAAGGGCCGCGGCAGAACGCAGCAACTCGTCGAACGGTTGGCCACCCGGGCGTTGGCCCGCGGATCCGACACCATGCTCGCCGCGCTGGCGAAGCGATTGGAGAACACCACATGACAGATCGGCCCGACATCATCATCGTGATGACCGACGAGGAGCGCGCGGTGCCGCCCTACGAGGCGCCGAACGTCCTGGCTTGGCGCCGAGACACGCTCGCCGGCCGCGCCTGGTTCGACCAGCACGGCGTGAGCTTTCAACGGCACTACACGGGGTCGCTTGCCTGCGTGCCCAGCCGCCCGACGATCTTCACCGGCCAGTACCCCGACCTGCACGGCGTCACCCAGACCGACGGCATCGGCAAGGTCCACGACGACTCCCGGATGCGCTGGCTGCGCCCGAACGAGGTACCGACGCTGGGTAATTGGTTCCGCGCGGCCGGCTACGACACGCACTACGACGGCAAGTGGCACATCTCGCATGCCGATCTGACCGACCCCTCCACCGGTGAGCCGTTGGCCACCAACGACGCCGACGGCGTCGTCGACCCGAAGGCGGTACAGCGCTACCTCGACGCCGATCCGCTTGAGCCGTACGGGTTTTCGGGCTGGGTCGGCCCGGAACCGCACGGCGCGCCACTGGCCAACGCGGGAATCCGGCGCGATCCGCTGATCGCTGACCGGGTGGTGGCGTGGCTCAGAGACCGCTACGACCGGCGTCGCGCCGGAGATGTCGACGCCATGCGGCCGTTCCTCCTGGTGGCCAGCTTCGTCAACCCGCACGACATCGTGCTGTTCCCGGCGTGGCAGCGGCGCAGCCCCGTGCGCCCGTCGCCGCTGGACCCGCCGCCGGTCCCGCCCGCGCCGACGGCCGACGAGGATTTGTCGAGCAAGCCCGCCGCACAGATCGCCTACCGGGAGGCCTACTACTCCGGCTATGGACCGGCGCCGGCCATCGATCGCACCTACACCCGCCAGGCCCAGCGATACCGGGACCTGTACTACCGGCTGCACGCCGAGGTCGACGCCCCGATCGATCGTGTGCGACGCGCGGTCACCGAGGACGGCTCGCAGAACGCGGTGCTGGTCCGCACCTCGGACCACGGCGATCTGCTCGGCGCCCACGGCGGCCTGCACCAGAAGTGGTTCAACCTGTACGACGAGGCAACGCGGGTGCCGTTCGTGGTGGCGCGGATCGGTGAGCAGGCCACGAAGGCGCGGACGGTGACGGCGCCGACGTCGCACGTGGACATCGTCCCGACGTTGTTGGGCGCGGCCGGTGTCGACGTCGAGGCGGCGGCGGCGAAACTGGCCGAGACCTTCTCCGAGGTGCACGACCTGCCCGGCCGCGATCTGATGCCGGTGGTCGACGGCGACCCGGTGGACGAATCGCGAGCGGTGTATCTGATGACGCGCGACAACGTGCTCGAGGGCGACACCGGCGCGTCAGGTATGGCCCGCAAACTGAAGATGTCAACGAAACCCCCTGCGCCCCTGCGGATCCGGGTACCGGCGCACGTCGCATCGAACTTCGAGGGGCTGGTTGTGCGCGTCGATCAGGCCGGCGGCCAGGGGCATCTGTGGAAGCTGGTGCGGACATTCGATGATCCAGCGACGTGGACGGAGCCGGGAGTGCGTCACCTCGCGGCCAACGGTCTGGGCGGTGAGGCCTATCGGACGTCCCCGCTCGACGACCAGTGGGAGCTGTACGACCTGACCGACGACCCGGCCGAGGCCCGTAACCGGTGGACGGATCCGGATCTGCACGACCTGCGTCAGCACCTGCGCATGCAGCTCAAACAATCCCGCGCGGGGTCGGTACCCGAGCGCAACCACCCGTGGCCGTACTCACCGCGCCGCTCCCGAAAGTAAATCCGCGTTCGACCGTCAGGCGAACTTTTGCTCCGAAGCGGTTTCGGGGGCATCGTGGCTCGTCGCCGTCAGAAAGCGATCCGGCAGCGCCAGCTTGTGGATCGTTCGAAGCGTCAGAAGATATTGGCGCACAAGCGATCCGCTGGTGTAGGGCAGGTCGTACTTCTCACACACCGCTCGGACCCGCACGGAGACCTGCGCAAGGCGGTTGCTCGGCAGGTCGGGAAACAGGTGATGTTCGATCTGGTAACACAGGTTGCCGGTCGAGAACGCCAGCAGCGGCCCCGCCTTGAAGTTCGCGGCGCCGAGCATCTGACGCAGGTACCAGTCCGCGCGGCTTTCCTCCGCGATGGCGTCGGCGGTGAACTTCTCGGCTCCGTCGGGGAAGTGTCCGCAGAAGATCACCACATAGGTCCACAGGTTGCGCACGAGGTTCGCCACCGCGTTCGCGGCCAGCGCACCACGCCAGCGTCGTCCACTCAGCGCCGGGAACAACACGTAGTCTTTGACGCCCTGGCGGGCGATCTTGCGGAGCAGCTTCCTTCTCTCGCGGGTCACCCGCGCGGCGTCCCCCGCCGCGCGGTCGCGTTCGGAATGAACGCCGTGCAGCGCGATACCCCACTCGAAGATGGTTGCCAACAACAGGTTTCGTAAGGGCTGCAGCAGATGGACCGGTTGCCACGGCTCATCGCGGGTGATCCGCATGATGCCGAAGCCGAGGTCGTCATCCACACCCACCACATTGCTGAACATGTGGTGGCGGTAGTTGTGCGAGTACCTCCATTGCGCCGAGACGGCGACCATGTCCCATTCCCATGTGGTGGAATGGATTTCAGGATCGTTCATCCAGTCCCACTGGCCGTGGCTGACGTTGTGGCCGATCTCCATGTTCTCGACGCACTTGGCGAACGCCAGCGCGGCCGTCCCGACCCACCAGGTGGTACGGGACCGACTGGTGCCGATGAGCACTCGGGCGAAAACCTCGAGCGCCCGCTGGAACTTGATGGTCCGGCGGATATAGGCCGCGTCACGTTCCCCGAGCGACTCTTCGACGTCGCTGCGAATGGCGTCCAACTCGGCACCGAGGGCTTCGATGTCCGCCTCGGTCAAATGGGTGTACGCACCGACGTCGGTGATTGCCAAAAGGTGTCCTGGTCGTTCGGGTGGTCGGACGGGCTCGTACATGAACCCGGCGTGATTGCGGACCACCGGCCGAAATCGACGGAGACGACGCAGTGCGTCGGCGTTGCAGCCAGTCTAGAGAACTCGCCGCGGGGTGTCGACGCCGCTGGTCAGCGGTTCCACCGAGCGACACCAGTTGGCCGCAACCTCGGGCCTGATTTCTTTCCCCGTAAACGAAATGTGGGCCGGTGGGAATTCCCACCAGCCCACAGTCGTCGTGCAAGCTAGACGGCGGTCACGCCGATTGCCTGAGGTCCTTTGGCGCCCTGTTCGACCTCGAACTGAACGCGTTGGTTCTCCTCCAACGACCGGTATCCATTTCCCTGGATCTCCGAGAAATGGACGAAAACGTCCTTCTCGCCGCTGTCGGGAGCGATGAAGCCGAAGCCCTTATCGCCGTTGAACCACTTCACAGTTCCCTGTGCCATACTTTTCAACTTCTCTCATTCTGAACGGATGTAGGAAAACACCCGCGACGAGGCTATCACGCCGCAGGTCATCCAAATTCCGCGAGCAGGCCCCCCTCTTTTCGCGCGAGTGCCCGTGTTTGCACGCGGCACGCCGCAAAATTTCGCCCTTATGCGGACGCTCGCCGCGGCCGAGCGTCCCCCCAGCGGTGGTTCTGATCGCGCTGAACCTAACCGGTGACTGCGCCGCGCACGATGGGCAGCATTTCGGGGTGACTCGTGTGATCCGCTTCAACGCCTTCGACATGAACTGCGTCGCCCACCAGTCCCCCGGGCTCTGGAAGCACCCCGACGACCAGTCGTGGCGCTACAAGGACCTGGAGTACTGGACCGAGTTGGCCAAGCTGCTCGAACGGGGCCGCTTCGACGGGCTGTTCATCGCCGACGTGCTAGGGACCTACGACGTCTACGGCGCCGACGATGAGGCCGCCATAAGGCAGGCCGCGCAGATCCCGGTCAACGACCCGATGCTGCTCGTGTCCGCGATGGCGCTGGTGACCCAGCACCTCGGCTTCGGCATCACGACCGGCACCGGCTTCGAGCACCCCTATCCGTTCGCCCGCCGCATGTCGACCCTCGACCACCTCACCAAGGGCCGCATCGGCTGGAACGTCGTCACGGGCTACCTCCCGGCGGCCGCCCGCAACATAGGCCAGACCGACCAGCCCGCCCACGACGCCCGCTACGACCACGCCGACGAGTACCTCGAAGTGCTCTACAAGCTGTGGGAAGGGTCCTGGGAGGACGACGCGGTCGTTCGCGACACCGAACGCGGGGTGTTCACCGAACCGCACAAGGTGCACCACATCGGCCATCAGGGAACGCATTTCAGCGTTCCGGGTGTGCACCTGTCGGAACCGTCACCGCAACGCACCCCGGTGATCTACCAGGCCGGCTCGTCGCCGCGCGGTGTGCGGTTCGCCGCCGAGAACGCCGAGGCGATCTTCACCGCCTCACCGACGAAAGAGCTTCTGCGCCAAACGGTGAGCACCACCCGCCAGGAACTCGAGATCGCCGGCCGCGACCCGTACAGCGTGAAGATCTTCAACCTGTCGACGATCGTCACCGCCGCCACCGACGAGGAGGCCCACGCCAGACATGCCGAGTACCTGTCCTACGGCGACCCGGAGGGCGCGCTGACGTTCATGTCCGGGTGGATGGGCGTCGACCTGGCGCGCTACGGCCTCAACGAACCGGTCGGCAACGTCGACTCCAACGCGATCCTGTCGGCCGTCGCGGCGTTCCAGTCCGCCGACCCCGACGGGCGCGAGTGGGCCATCCGCGACATCGCCGAATGGGGAAAGATCGGCGGCATGGGCCCGCGCTTCGTGGGTTCCGGTGCGCGCGTGGCGGATACGTTACAGGAGTGGGTCGAGGAGACCGACGTCGACGGGTTCAACCTCGCGTACGCCATCACCCCCGGTTGGTTCGCCGAGTTCGTCGATCATGTGGTGCCGGTACTCACCGAGCGGGGCGCATACCAGTCGTCGTACACGCCGGGTACGTTGCGGCACAAGCTGCTCGGCAACGGAGACCGGTTGCCGGAGGACCATCGCGGCTCCCGCTATCGTGTCGGCGGCCCGCTGTCGACGATCATCGACCGGCCGTCCACGGTGCCGTCGTCTTCGGCATCGGTGGCGTCCCAGCCGACCCGCGGACGTTGAGGAGTAGCACGTGACTATGCAATTGCACTGGTTCCTACCCACTTACGGCGACAGCCGGCTGATCGTCGGGGGCGGCCACGGTATGCCCGCCGGCGCGGCGCACGGCGATCGCGACGCGTCGATCGACTACCTGGGCTCGATCGTGCGGGCCGCCGAGTCGTTCGGTTTCACCGGCGCGCTCATCCCGACGGGCGCGTGGTGCGAGGACGCGTTCATCACCGCGTCGCTGCTGGCCCGCGAGACGACGTCGTTGGCGTTCCTGGTCGCGTTCCGGCCCGGCCTGGTCAGCCCGACGCTGTCGGCGCAGATGGCCGCGACGTTCGCGCGGCATGCACCCGGCCGCATCCTGCTCAACGTGGTGGTCGGCGGTGAGGCGCACGAACAGCGCTCGTTCGGCGACTATCTCGACAAGGACGGCCGCTACCAGCGCTGCGACGAGTTCCTCGAAGTGGTCCGCCGTCTGTGGGCCGGCGAGACCGTCTCACTGCAGGGCGAGCACATCCGTGTCGAGGAGGCGGCGCTGCCGACGCTGCCGAATCCCGTGCCTCCGTTGTACTTCGGCGGGAGCTCGGCGGCCGCGGGGCCGGTCGCGGCGCGGCACGCCGACGTGTATCTGACGTGGGGCGAACCGCCGTCGGCGGTGCGCGAGAAGATCGAGTGGATCCGCGGGCTGGCCGCCAAGGAGGACCGGCAGGTGCGGTTCGGTATCCGGTTGCACACCATCTCGCGGGACAGCTCCGACGAGGCGTGGGCGCAGGCCGACCGGCTGGTCGCGGCGCTCGACGAGGAGACGGTGCGCAACGCGCAGAAAGGGTTGCACCGCAGCGACTCCGAGGGGCAGAAGCGGATGCTGGCCCTGCACGAGGAGCACCGGCGCAACGGCAGTTGGAGCGACGCGCGCTCGCTGGAGATCGCGCCGAACCTGTGGGCGGGCGTCGGCCTGGTCCGCGGCGGCGCGGGCACCGCACTGGTCGGCAGTCACGTCGACGTCGCCGACCGCATCGCCGAATACGCCGACATCGGCATCGACGAATTCATCTTCTCCGGCTACCCGCACCTCGAGGAGTTGTACTGGTTCGGTGAGGGCGTGGTGCCCATCCTGCGCGAGCGCGGGCTGTACAAGGGCACGGCGACGACGGCCGCCCCGGCGTCGATCCCGTTCGTGAGCGGTTCGCGATGACCCCCATCGCGTCGCCGGACGAAGCGCTCGAGGTCGCGGCGAAACTGGCCGCCGAATTCGATGCCCAGGCCTCCGCGTGCGACGCCGACCGGCGATTGCCACACGATCAGGTGCAGGCGCTCAAGGAGTCCGGGCTGCTGGCGTTGACGGTGCCGACCGACTACGGCGGCATCGCGGCGCCCGCGACGGTGCTGGCCGAGGTGTTTCGCCGGATCGCCCACGCCGACCCCTCGCTGGCCCAGATTCCCCACTCGCACTTCGTGTTTCTCGAGGCGCTGCGGTTACAGGGCAGCTATACGCAGAAGTCGTACTTCTACGACCGGGTGCGCAACGGGGCCCTGCTGGCAAATGCTCAGTCCGAGCGCGGCCCGCACACCGTCGACGTCGACACGACCACGTTGGCGCGCCAGCCATCGGGCGACTATGTGTTGTCGGGGCGCAAGTTCTACTCAACGGGCGCGCTGTTCGCCGACTGGGTGCTGGTGCGGGCGTCGCTGGCCGACGGTTCTGAGGTGCCGACGGCGCAGACGCCGAAGGCAGTGGCGTTCGTCGCGCGCGACGCCGAGGGGTTGTCGGTGGTCGACGACTGGGACGGCATGGGTCAGCGCACGACGGCGTCGGGCACGGTGACGCTCGACAACGTCGCGGTGCCCGTCGAACACGTGGTGCCGTTCTCGCCGATCTTCGCGCGGCCGTCCGTGTACGGTGCCCGAGCTCAGTTGCTGCACAGCGCGATCGACGTCGGCATCGCGACCGGGGCACTCGCGGCCGGTGTGCGCCAGGCCGAACGGGCGAGGCCACACTTCGAGGCCGGCGTGGCCGCCGCGGTCGACGACCCAACACTGATCACCGTCGCGGGAGAGTTGGCCGTGACGGTGCGGGCGGCGCAGGCGCTCCTGGTCGAGGCGGCACGAGCGGTCGACCACGCCGAGGCCCATCTGTCCGACGAGACGGCGGCCGAGGCGTCGATCGCCGTCGCGGCGGCGAAGGTCGCCGCGGTGCGTGCGTCGCTGGAGGCCTCGAACGTGTTGTTCGAATTGGGCGGAACCAGAAGCGCTTCGGCGTCGGTCAACCTGTCGCGATACTGGCGCGACGCCCGAACTCATACATTGCACGACCCGACGCGGTGGAAGATCCAGCACATCGGCCGCTACACCCTGACGGGCACACCCCCGCCGCGCCACGGCCAGATCTAATTCCGGCGCGAGCGACCGTGTTTGCCCCTCGACACGCCGCGCATTGTTGGCATTTCACGGTCGCTCGCGGACCGATGAGCCCTACTCCGCGGAGTAGTCGAAGCTCAGCCAGCGCTTCGGGCGCATCCGGATGACGACCGACGTCGGCGTCAGGTTCTGGTCGGCGAACGCGTTGCCTTCCTTCTCTCCGAGGTACCGAATCGCGAGCTCCCGAACGTCCGCGTCCTCGGCGGGATCGATCGCGGTGACGTCGCCCTCCGCCGTCACATACCGGTACGGCGGCGCCTCGTCCTGCGCGGTGATCGAGAACCGGCCCGCCTCCTTGATGAGACGGTGCTTGAGCGACGACGCCTCCGTCCACAGCAGCACGTCGCCGCCCGGTTTGTAGCCGTACCAGATCGGCACGCTCAGCGGCGCCCGGTCGCGCCGCTCGACGGCGATCACCCCCACATGGACGTCGGACAGGAACTTCTCACGCTCATCGGTGGTCATGTTGCCCATGACTCACCCAACCGCTGCGACCCCGATCACATTCCCAGCGCCGTCCGACCTACCGCTTCGGTCCGGCACCCGCGACAAGCCCAGGTGGCCGCGCAACGTGGTGCTCGTGTACTCGCGGCGGAACAACCCGCGGTCGCGCAGGATCGGCACGACATGGTCGACGAACAACTCCAGCCCGGACGGGAACACGTCGGGCATCAGGTTGAATCCATCGACCGCGCCCGCGACTAACCACTCCTCGATCGCGTCGGCGATCTGCTCCGGCCCGCCGATCACCAGCCGGTGCCAGGTGATCACCCGGTCGAGCAGTTGGCGCACCGTCAAGTTCTCCCGCCGCGCCAGGTTCACCACGATGTCGCGCGCACCCTGTGACCCGTGGTCGGTGACCGCGCCGTCGAGCAGATACCGCGGAAGCGGCTTGTCCCACGACAGCTCCGACGGGTCGACCGACAGCTGCGACGCCAGGTGCGCGAGCCGGCGCTCCCCCGCCAGCTCGTTCAGCTCGTCGTTGCGGCGCCGCGCCTCATCGAACGTGCTGCCGAGCACGAATGACAGCCCCGGCATGATCCGGACCGCATCCCGCGGGCGCCCGTATGCTGCGGTCCGCGAACGCAATTCGGCGGCATTCCGCAGCGCATCCGGCAGCGACGCCTGCGCCGCGAACACCCCGTCGGCGTACTTGGCCGCCAGGTCCAGCCCGCCGGCCGATCCGCCGGCCTGAAACAGCACCGGATGGCCCTGCGGCGATCGCGGAAGCGTCAACGGGCCGTCGACACTGAAGAACTCGCCGTGATGGTCGATTCTGCGGATCGCGCCGACCCTGCTGAACGCCCCGGACGCCTTGTCGGCGAGCACGGCGTCGTCGTCCCACGAATCCCACAGCGCCCGAACCACATCGATGAACTCCGCCGCCCGACGGTACCGGTCGCGCCGGTCGGGCTGCCCAGACACACCGTCCCCATGACCGAAGTTGTTCCACGCATACGGGTCAGAACTGGTGACGACGTTCCACGCCACCCGCCCGCGGCTCAAATGGTCCAGCGTCGCGAACCGGCGCGCGATGTTGTACGGCTCCTCGAACGACGTCGACACCGTGCCGATCAGCCCGAGGTGCGTGGTCGCCGATGCGAGCGTCGACAACAGCACGATCGGGTCCAACGCCAGCGGCGGTGCGGTCAACGGCTCATCCGGCGGCTGGAACAGCGACGGGCTGTCGGCGAGGAACAGCGCGTCCAGGGTCCCGCGCTCCGCGATGCGGGCAACCTCGATCCAGTAGGCCGGGTCGGCGAACCAGTGCGGGTCCGCGCTGGGATGCTGCCACGCCGCCGGGTGCATGCCGTCGGACAGCACGTTGACGCCGAGGTGCAGCTCACGCTCGGTCATGTCGGATCACCGGGCAGGGCAAGCTTTTTCACCTCGGGGTCGTTGGCGATATAGGTCTGCACCCGCGGATCCTCGAAGGCCTTGATCAGGTTCTTGATGTTCTGGGTGTCGACGTAGTCGCTGCCGACGGTCAACACCGAGGCGAACTCGTCGGGAGACTTCGGCGCGAAGATCAGCTTGTCCTCCGGCACACCCGCCGCCAGGAACGACTCCGCGTAGCCGACGATCGCGTCGAGGTCGCGCAGCGCACGCGGCTGGGCGCCGAGGTCGAGCATCGTGAACGTGAGGTTCTTCGGGTTGCCGACGATGTCTTTCTGCGTGAGCGCGGTGATGTCGGCCTCGGGCCGCAGCGTGACCAGCCCCGCCTGCGCGAGATACCAGATCGCCTGCGCGTTGTTGGCCGGATCGGTGGGCAGCGACACGCTCGCCCCCTCCGGAAGGTCCTGCGGCCGCTTGTACTTGTCGGACCAGATGCCGAACACCCAGTGGAAGAACGGACCCGTCGCGGCCTCTTCGCGGAACCCGGGGTTGGCGTCCAGGACCTGCTGCAGCCAATGCCGGTGCTGGAAAATCGTTCCGGCGTAGCGGCCGTCGCTGACGGCCTGATTGATCTGCGTGCTGTCACCGAGGCCAACAGCGGCGACCTTGACGTCGTAGTCGGCCGCGATGTTCTCGGCGATGTACTCGATGATCAGCTTCTCGGCCGGGTTCGAGTCGAGGTAAACCACCGAAAGCGTGGCCCCGGCGGTCTCGTTGGGCGAGGTGCTCCCACTCGTGCGCGCGATGACGAACACGGCGACGACGGCGACGACCACGATCGCGCCGATCAACAGCAACGGCCACCGCCGCCGCCTCGCGATCGTGAACCCGTGCTGTTCTGCCGCACTTACCGGGACGGACTCGTCGAAGCTCATGTGTTCCGGAGTCTGAACCACGACGCGGATGACGCCCATGGTTTGGATCAGGGTGAGCCGCATTGGCATTGATTCAGCGTGAGCGCAACGGTGTCGAACGCCCATCGCGTTTGACAGCGTCACCCCGATGGCGATGACGCCTGCGCACCTTCCCCCTTCGCTAGGACTTCCATGATCGAGTTGACCGACCTGACCAAGGTCTACGGCAACGGTGAGCACCGCACCGTGGTGCTCGACCGGATCAACTTCCGCGTCGAGGCGGGCGAGATCCTCGCCGTCGTCGGCCCCAGCGGTGCCGGCAAAAGCACGCTGGCGCAGTGCATCAACCTGCTGACGCTGCCGACGTCCGGATCCGTCGTCGTCAACGGTGAAGACCTGACCACGCTGTCGTCGCACAAGCTGCGGGTCGCGCGCCGGCGCATCGGCACGGTGTTCCAGTCGTCCGGGCTGTTCGAACGGCGCACCGCGGCCGAAAACGTCGCCCTGCCATTGGAATATCTCGGCGTGACGGCGACCGAGACCCGCAAGCGGGTCGCCGAGCTGCTCGACCGGGTGGGGCTGACGGAGCGCGCGAACCACTACCCCTTCCAGCTGTCCGGTGGCCAGCGGCAACGGGTCGGCATCGCCCGGGCTCTCGCGCTGCGGCCGTCGGTGCTGTTCTCCGACGAGGCGACGGCCGGGCTGGACCCGACGACCACCGCATCGGTCGTCGACCTGCTGCGCGAACTGAGAGACGACCTCAACCTGTCGATCGTGTTCATCACCCACGAGATGGACACCGTGCTGAAGATCGCCGATTCGGTGGCGCGCCTCGACCGCGGCAGCATCGTCGAGTCGGGCCGGCTCGTCGACCTGCTCACCGACCCGAACTCCGCCCTGGGCGCGGAACTGCGCCCGCAAGGCGTGGCCGCCAACGCCGCGGCGGGTCAGCGGGTATGGCAGGTGGTGTACGACGCGCCGGATGTGCCGTCGGACTGGATCGCCCGCGCGTCAGCGGATCTCGGCGCGCCGCTGTCGGTGTTGGGCGCGTCCGTGCAGCAGGTCGACGGGGTGGCGGTCGGCAGCGCGACGCTGGGCATCGCCGACGGGTTGAGCGCGCGGGTTCCGGAGGTGTTGGGGCGCTACGGGCTGGCGACGACCGGCTCCGTCGCGCACAAGGAGTTGGAGGGCGTGGCGTGACGACCACCGTACTGGCCAACGCCAAGGTCCCGTTCAACGAGCTGCCCGCCTTGCTGTTCCCCGCGCTGCTCGACACGCTGATCATGGTCGGCATCGTGATGACCGTTGTGGTGTTGGTCGGTGTTCCGCTGGGCGCGCTGGTTCACAACCTGGCTCCCGGCGGACTGTTCGAAAACCCGGCCCTGCACACGGTTTTGAGTTGGATCATCAGCATCGGGCGGTCGCTGCCCTTCCTGATCCTGATGGCCGCGATCATGCCGTTCACCCGGTTCATCACCGGCACGAACATCGGGATCGCGGCGGCGGTGGTCCCGATGTCGCTGGCCGGTATCGCGTTCTTCACCCGCATCGTGGAGAACTCGCTGCGCTCGGTGCCGCCGTCGGTGGTGCAGGTTGCGCGCGCGTCGGGCGGATCGCGACTGCAGATCGTCCGCACGGCGCAGATCAACGAGGCGGTGCCCTCGATCCTCGGTGGCCTGACCATCAACATCATCGCGATGATCGAATACACGGCCATCGCGGGCACGATTCGGCGCGGGCGGAATCGGCTACGTCGCCGTGACATACGGCTACCAACGCTTCGATCAGGGCGTCATGCTCGCCACGATCGTGATCCTGGTCGTCACCGTCGCCGCGGTGCAGTTGATCGGCGATGCGCTTGTCCGGTTCACCACACCGCATGCGCGGGTCCGCGCGGCGACAGTCTGAGAGGAAGTCATGGCAACGACAACCACGCCGGTCGACGGCGACCACGGATTCGAGCTCAAGCGCAGACCGAAGTGGGTGTGGATCGCGCTGAGCCTGCTCGTCGTCATCGCGCTCGTCATCGCGGCGCGCTTCGTGTTCTTCGGTAAAGCGCAGTCCCCTAACGAGATCGAGGGCGCGACGCTCGTCGTCGCCACCAATGAGGGCAACGCCGCCGAGCAGGCGCTGATCGAGTTCATTGCACGCGAGGTCGCGCCCAAGCACGGCATCACGGTGGCGTTCCGCGGGCTGGCGGACAGCAACACCATCAACCGCGCGGTCAGCGACGGCGAGGTGGCCGGCACCATCTATCAGCACAAGCTGTGGCTGGGACAGGTACTCGAGGCCAACCCCGACTTCCGCGAGGAGGCGGCGACGCCGGTGTTCCGCTGGGGCTTCGGCATCTGGTCGGACAAGTACAAGACCCCGGCACAGCTGCCGGACGGGGCGAACGTGTCGCTGTACTCGGATCCCGCCAACGAGGCGCAGGGGTTGTGGCTGCTCGAACGCGCCGGGCTGATCACGCTCGATCCGGCGGTGGACAAGTGGACGGCCACGCAGAAGGACATCGTCGCCAACCCGAAGAACCTCGAGTTCACGCTGCTGGACTTCGCGGCGCAGTCACGCTCACTGCCGGATCTCGATGCGGCCGTCGGCTACACCGAGTACTACCTGGCCGCGAAAGTGCCACTGCAGTACCAGATCTTCGCCCCGCCGGCGCCGGACGAGTTCGCCGGGCAGCTGACCATCGGCAGCCGGTGGGCCGACACCGACAACATCAAGAAGCTCGTCGAGACGTTCAAAGACGCTGCGGTGCAACAGTTCCTGGCCACCGATCCGAGCGTCAAGAACATCCTGCTGCCGCTGTAGCGGCTAGGCGAGTTCAAACACCGGGATGACGCGGTCGGTGCGCTGCTGGTACTCGCCGAAACCGGGCGCGCGCTCGACGACGATGCGGTAGATGCGGTCGCGTTCGTCGCGCGGAAGCTCGCGGGCGGTCACCTGCCGGGGCGGATCGGCACCGATCTCCACCGACGCGGTCGGGTTGGCGCGCAGGTTGAATACCCACCCCGGGCTCGCCGGGCGGCCCGCGGACGAGCCGACGACGTAGATACGGCCGTCGATGTCGAAGTACGCGACGGGGTTGACACGCTGCTGCCCGCTCTTGGCACCGGTCGAGGTGAGCAGCAGCAGCGGAAATCCCTCGAACTGGCCGCCGACCTTGCCGCCGTTGCGGCGGAACTCCTCGATGTTGCGCTCGTTGAAGTCGCGCTCGGCGGCCTTGTCATCGGTCATCGGGTCATCGTGGCACGTGCGGTGGCCTTCCGGTCGCGAGATCGGCCGCAGCGCCTAGCCTGATGTGGTGCTGACCGAACTGATCGAGTTGCCCGCGGGCACCTTCCAGATGGGATCGACCGACTTCTACCCGGAGGAGGCACCCGTCCACGAGGTGACGGTCGAGGCGTTCTCGATCGAGCGCCATCCGGTCACCACCGCGCAGTTCGCCGAGTTCGTCGCCGAGACCGGTTACGTCACGATCGCCGAGCGGGAACTCGACCCCGCCGCCTACCCCGGGGCCGATCCCGCTGACCTGGTGCCCGGCGCGCTCGTGTTCCGCCCGACCCGCGGCCCGGTCGACCTGCGCGACTGGCGGCAGTGGTGGACCTGGGTGCCCGGCGCCAGTTGGCGCCACCCATTCGGGCCCGACTCGTCGATCGACGACCGCCCCGACCACCCCGTGGTGCAGGTCGCGTATCCGGACGCGGCGGCCTACGCGGCGTGGGCGGGGCGCCGACTGCCGACCGAAGCGGAGTGGGAGTACGCTGCGCGGGCCGGATCCCAAGCCCGCTACGCCTGGGGCGACGACGTGCAGCCCGACGGACGCCTGATGGCCAACACCTGGCAGGGCCGCTTCCCCTACCGCAACGACGGCGCGCTCGGCTGGGTCGGCACCTCGCCGGTGGGCACGTTCCCGCCCAACGCATTCGGTGTGGTCGACATGATCGGCAACGTCTGGGAATGGACGACGACGACGTACTCGCCGCGCCACAGCCCCCAGAAGTCGGGCTGCTGTGCACCCCCGACCGGTGACCCGTCGAAATTCCAGACGCTCAAGGGCGGCTCGCACCTGTGCGCACCCGAGTACTGCCATCGCTACCGCCCGGCCGCGCGGTCGTCGCAGTCGCAGGACAGCGCCACCACGCACATCGGGTTCCGCTGCGCCGCCTGACAGGTCGACCTGTCGTACCCCACACATACAGTGCCAGCCATGACTACTACGGTCGCCGTCGCTTTGGCCCGTCCACGCGGATCCGCAATCCGCTACTCGGCCTGCTCGGGCAAACAACGCTGGACCGGAAGCGTGCGGGCGGATTCGGTCGAGACGGCGATCCTCGACGTCGTGCGACGCGTCCGCGAGGAGTCCGAGACTGAGCGGCTGCGGTTCCTTGTGGAGGCACCGCCGCGGAGCGTGTTGTGGGCGCTGCGCGACGAGATTGCCCTGTTGATACCCGGTGCGCACCTCGACCGTCCGCGCTTCACCGACGAACAGTTGGTGCGCGCGGCGTATGAAGGACTGCGCGTCGTACCGTTCACAACGGCAGCAGGATCCGCTGAGCGACAACAATTTTGACGTGTAGGACGTCCAACCGCACATCGGCGTCCCGCTTCCCACCCTCACGAGAACCTTCCCGACGCAACAGTTTATTGACACGCGCGGCAATCAGGCGTTGAGTCTAGGTGCCTTCGCGTCCGCATGAGGGCGCGCCGAGGCTTGCACCCGGCCGCCCGGCCCCGCGCAAATTGACCGAAGGGGCTGTCATGGCAGACGTGGATTATTGCGTTGTGGGTGCCGGGTTCGCCGGCCTGACCGCGGCACTGCGCTTGAAACAAGCGGGTCATTCGGTGGCGCTGCTGGAAGCCCGCGACCGTGTCGGCGGTCGCACCTTCACGGAGGTACGCGACGACGGGGCGTGGATCGACCGCGGCGGCGCGTGGATCGGTCCGGGGCAGGACGCGATCTATGCGCTCATGAAGGAATTCGGGGTGCCGAGCTACAAGCAGTACACCGACGGCGACGCCATGATGTTCGTCGACGGCAAGAAGTACCGGTACACCGGAACCATTCCGCTGTCGATGAGTCCGTGGGCGGTCGCCAACATCGGCACGGTGTTTCTCGAGCTCACGCAGATGTGCAAGACCATTCCGGTGGAGGCGCCGTGGACCGCACGCAAGGCGCAGAAGTGGGACCAGACCAGCTGGGCGGCGTGGCTTGACAGGAACACGCTGTCCAAACCCGCCCGCGAACTGCTGGAAAGCGCTGTTGCGGGGCTGTATACGTCTGCGGCATCGGAGATTTCCTTGCTGTTCGTGCTGTATCAGATGGCATCGGCCGGCGGCCCGAGCTTCGTGCTAGGCGTCAAGGATGCAGCCGAGGACGAGCGGCCGGTCGGCGGCATGGGCGCCATCCACCGTGCGGTCGCAGCCGAGCTCGGTGACGTCATCCACCTGTCGCAGCCGGTGCGCAGCGTCGAGCAGAATGCCGACGGGGTGATCGTGCGCTCCGAGGACATGGTGGTCAACGCGCGACGGGCCATCGTCGCGGTGCCGATCTCGATAGCTAGCCAGATCTCCTATGAGCCAATGCTTCCCGTCGACCGGTCGTTCCTGCACCAACGCATGCCGAGCGGGGCGGTCTACAAGATCGCGCTGGTGTTCGACGAGCCGTTCTGGCGGGCCGACGGCCTGTCGGGGCAGTCGTTCGGGCCCGGATCGCCGGCGAGCCTGACGATCGACTCGTGCACCGACACCGGCACTCCGGGAATGCTCACGGTGATCACCGAGGGTCCCGAAGCGCGCCGGTTGACCAACCTCGACGAGGACGAGCGCAGGAGCGCGGTCCTGGGCGCTGTCGCGGAACGTCTTGGCGACAAAGCGCTCAAACCGGTCGACTATGTCGAACAGAACTGGACCATCGAACGGTACTCCGGCGGAGGGATGATCGCGCACTCCCCTCCGGGGGTGCTCACCGAGTTCGGACCCGCGCTGCGTGAGCCGTGCGGACGGATCCACTGGGCCGGCACCGAGACGTCGGCGGTGATGTATGGGTTCATCGACGGCGCCGTGCGTTCCGGTGAGCGCGCCGCGGCCGAGGTCATGGCCCGCGAAGCGATGGCTATGGCTTGACCGAGGGGTCGTGCGCGTCGCGCCACGCCTGCCATATTTCGGGGCGCAGCCGACCGCGGTCGGGTACCGGCAGGCCCGCGTCGCGCGCCCACGCGCGGACTTCGGCGGTGCTCGGTTCGGACTCCGCACCCGCCGGCCCAGATATTGCGATTCGCTCCCCCGAGATGCGTTGTTGCGCAGCTTCTTCGGTGAGCGCCCAAGTGTGCGCGGCAGCGAGGAAACGGTAGGTCCATTCCTCGGCGAGCTGGCGAGTCTCGCAGAACACGATCGGCACACTGGGCCACCGAATCTGCAACTCGGCGAGGGCGTCGGCGACCACGGCGGGGCGGACGAAGTTGTGCCGGAACAGTTGCGAGTAGCGGTCTTCGACCACAACCGCTGCGCGCGGGAGTGCCGAGAGATGGGCGACCTGAAAGCGAAGCTTGCCGGTGGTCAGGCCGGACACGAGATCGGGTAGTGATTTTCGTTCCACGCTGGCCACCAGCGAGCCGTCCACGGTGATCCCGTAGTCACCGCATGGCAGTGCCCGCTTCACGATGCTGACCTGTTGCGAGCTGAAGGTGTAGGCGTACCGCTCATGCGCATCCACCAGCACCTGCAACTCTTCGATACCTTGAGCGCGTGCGGTCGGCGTTCGCACGTTGGGGCGTGCTTGTTTACGGGTCCGCGGCGACTGCCAGAACACCACCTCGCGGCCCCGGGCAGTGGTGAACACGATCTGGGAGCGGTTCTCACGCCCCCGCTGCAGAATGACATCGATGGCCGCGCCCCGGCGCTGACACGATTGCAGCGGAAGCCGTTCGATGACCTCGGCGTCGGCGGGCCACTCGTCAAGACTCATCGGGTGGCAGTACAGCGCTTTGACTCGCGGCCACGTGCCCGAGGTCCGGAAGACCAGATCCCCGCCCGGTTGCGGAAGTCGCAACAGATACCGCAGCCGGGAATCGGGCTGCGGGTTCGCCGCGATCAGCAATTCCGCCACGCGCTCCAGTGTGCCGCGTGCGGGCGGGATTCGGCAGAGCCGATGCCCGTCCGCCGCGTAGATCAGGCGATGAGGACTGCCACGTCGCTGTGCAGATGCGCCAGGCCAGAGTCGAGCGTCGCCAACTGTGCACCCCGGCTGCGCGCGAGTTGAGCGAGGTAGGCATCGGTCACCTGCCGGTGTCCGATGATCCCCGTGGGGTCGATCTCGGCATACGACACCTCGTCGGGCCAAAACTCGTGGCGCGCCGCGGCTCCCAGGCCGATGATGACCTCGCGAGCGGCGCTGGCCGGCTGACCGGCACGGATCAAAAACCTCATCAAGCTGCCCTGGGTGAGCGGACATGTCGCGAACGGCGTCTTCGATTTCGACAACCACTCGGCAGAAATATCGTGGTGTACATGGTCCCTCACGACGAGCGCCACAAGCACATTCGCGTCGAGCAGCACGGTCACCTACTCATCCTCGAACGACCGCACGTCCTCGGATGTCACCACCGTGCCGACGCTGATGACCGGCAGGCCCGTCCTGGGATCGGTCGAAACCGGCGCCACGCTGTGGGCACCCAGTCCCCGTCTCATCAGATCTGCAACGGTCTGACTCAAGGAGCGGCCCGTGTCGCGGGCGATCGCTAGCGCCTGTTTATGCAGGTCCTCTGGTAGATCCACGGTCGTGCGCATACCCGACCATAGCATCAGATCATCATGGTGCGGTGATGCACACAACAAGCGCCGGCGGTGTCGCCTACGTCGGCTGTGGACAACTTCCTGGGACCCCGAAGCCACGAGGTACTGTCCGACCAGTGAGCGGGGATCTGATCCTCACCGACGAGTTCCGGGAGGCCTTGGCGCTCCTGGCCGGCGGCAAGCATCTGTTTCTCACGGGCAAGGCGGGCACCGGCAAGTCGACGCTGATCCGTCGCTTCATGGCGGACACGGACCGCAACGTCGTGGTGGTCGCGCCGACGGGGATCGCAGCGCTCAACGTCGACGGCTACACCATTCACCGGCTGTTCGGCTTCCGTACGACGACGACGCTGGGCGACGTCACCGGCGGTCAGTACCGGCCGGGCCGATTCGCCAGGACGCTGGCGTCGCTGCAGACATTGATCATCGACGAGGCCTCCATGGTCCGCGCCGACGTCTTCGACATGGTCGCCACGGCGCTGGAGCGCTACGGACCGGAGCCGGGCGTGCCGTTCGGCGGCGTGCAGATCGTGCTCGTCGGCGACCTGTACCAGCTTCCACCGGTGGTCGGCGACGGCGAAGAAACCTACTTCTCGACGGTCTATGAGACTCCCTACTTCTTCTCGGCTCGCAAGTTCGCCCGCGAGGACTTCCCCACCATCTCGTTGACGACGGTCTTCCGCCAACTCGGCGACGACCGGATGACCGCGATCCTCAACGAGATTCGTGAAGGCGTCCTACTCGGCCACGCCCAGGAGCAGCTCAACGCGCGCGCCGACAACGACTTCATCCCGCCCGACGACGAGTTCTGGCTGACACTCGCGCCGACCAATCGACTCGTGACCGCACGCAACCGCCAGCATCTCGAGCGGCTCGACGGCGACGAGATGATGCACCGCGCCCGCGAGTCCGGCGACTTGTCGCTGTTCGACAAGCCGATCGAGGACGAACTGCGCTTCAAGGTCGGCGCGCAGGTGATGATGCTCAACAACGACCAGGGCAACCGGTGGGTCAACGGCTCGATCGGCCGTGTCGTCGGCGTCGGCTACGACCGCTACGGCGTCGTGGTCGAGGTCGAGTTCGCCGACGGATCATGCGCGGAGGTCACGCCTTTCACGTGGGAGGCGACGCGCCCGGTGGTCGACGGCGGCACGCTGCGTCGTGAGGTGATCGGCACGTTCACGCAGCTGCCGTTCAAGCTGGCGTGGGCGATCACGATCCACAAGAGCCAGGGGCAGACGCTGGAGCGCGTCGTCGTCGATCTCACCGGCGGCATGTTCTCCACGGGTCAGTTGTACGTGGCATTGAGCCGGTGCACCTCGCTGGCGGGGTTGGTGCTGAAACGCCCTGTGTTGCCGAAAGATTTGAAGACCGACCGGCGCATCGCGCGCTTCCTGCGCATCTCGGTCGGCGGTGCCGCGGCGCGCAGGTACTGCGCGATCGGCATGCTCACCGTCGGCGACGAAGGACGGATGTCGCGGCCGCGGCCGGTGGAGCTGGCGGTGGCCTTCGACGACGGTACCGCCGTCTCCACGCTGGTCAACCCCCAGCGTGATCTGGCCGATGCGCGAAACGCCTACGGCATCAGCGTGTCCGATGTGCTGCTGGCGCCGACGCTGCGCGAAGCCTGGGCGGTGATCGCGCCGATGCTGGCCGGCTGCACGCCCGTAGGGCCGGGAGTGGACGAGACGTTGGGGCTGATCGACTTCGAGCTCAAACGCCTCGGCCACGTCACGCCGATGCCGCTGGGGGTCGAACTGCGCGGAGCGCGCGTGACGGGGCGGACGGCGTTGGAACGTGCGCGGTCGGCGCTGGGGGCGTTGGCTACCGCGGACGTCGAGGAGGGTTCGTCGCCGTTCGAGGAACCCGAACCTGCGGAGTCGGTTTCGGGTCTCCTGGTCAGCCGCGACCCGGACGTGTCGACCCCGACGGCCGAGCATCTGCCCGGGTTGTCGGCGCTGTTACGCATCAGCCGCGACGTCGGAGCGGTGCTGCTGGGCGCATCGGTGCAGCGAGACCTGGAATCGTCGTGGGACGCGGCGGCCCAGTCGACGGTCGCGGATCAGTTGCGTGCGGCGGCCTCCCGGACGTTGCTGCCCGACGAGGTGGTGCCGCGCCTGCACGCGGTGTCGGACCTGCTGGGCGTCGACGTGGTGAGCGACGCGGAGTTGGCCACCCGCCACGACATCGGAGAAGCACTGGCGCCTGGCGCACGGATCTGTTTCACCGGAACGGCTTTGGACCCGAACGGCCGCGTGGTGGAGCGCGACGAGATCGAGCGGATGGCTGCGAAGGCGGGCCTGAAGCCGGTGGGGTCAGTGACCAAGACGCGTTGCGAGGTGCTGGTCACGGCCGAGGCGGGCACGCAGTCGGGTAAGGCGCGCAAGGCGCAGGAGTACGGCAAGCCGGTGTTCACCGCCGAGGAGTTCTTTGCCTGGCTGGCCGATCGCTAACCGGGTTTCAAGCGCACCATGTCCTCAACTGTGTCCCGATCTCGGACACGTCGTCGATCACACCCGAAGCGATGGCGATCACGAAGTCGAAACGAGCGTCCTCGCCTGCCGTCACCCACAGAGGGAAGCAACCGCGGCCGCCTTGGTGTGGATGTCGGGATAGGCGTCGGCCCCCGCGACGGTGGTCCTGGACCGCGCCACCGCCGATTCCAACAGGCCGTAGTCCCTGACGACCACATCATTGGAGATCGCCCGCCCCGCGATCAGGAGCAAGTCATCGAGCCCAGGTAGACGCGCGTCCCGCTCGGCGATGTCACCCGCGAGAAGTAACGTCGGCTCATGGCGAACGTGAAGACGCGCGTCGCCCGCGCGGCAGATGCGGTGCTGGCCGAACGAGGAGCGGTCCGAACCATCGACGTTCTCGTGGAACTGGGCTGGCTTGCGCAACCGAACGTCGAGCGGTGGGAGCGGGGCCGAGTTCCGCGGCTGGAGATGTGCGTACAGGTCGGCGGCGACAAGGTCGTCGAAGCCGCGGAGGCATCGCGGCGCTGGGCCGAAGAGCGCGGGCTCGAACAGCGTGAGGCCACCTATGGCGATCTGGTCTTCACCGCCGAAGGCAACCCCGACGTCGAACAGGCCTACCGCACGTATTGGGCGACGGCGGGTCACGTCGAGCCGGTGCGCGAACAGCCGCGTCCCCGCGACCTCGTCGTGATCTCGCCGCACAACCCCTGGGACTGTTCGTCGTGCGGCGACGCTCATGACCCCGGCGATCTGCTGGTCCAGGGCACGATCGGCACCCTGTGCCTCGACTGCGCCGACCTCGGCCATCTCGAATTCCTGCCGTCCGGTGACGCCGCGCTCACCCGTCGCTCCAAGAAGGCCAGCCGGTTGTCCGCGGTCGTGGTGCGCTGGGCCAGGCGACGTCATCGCTACGAACGACAGGGCGTCCTGGTGGAGTCGGCAGCGATCGAACACGCCGCGCGAGAATGCCTGTCGGACACGGACTTACGGGCAAGGCGCCGCGATCGCGACAGGATTCGTCGCGCCGATGAGGACGTGCGCTTCCAGGGCGAGTTCGCCGCCGCGATCCGTGAGCAGTTCCCCGGGTGTCCCCCGGACCGCGCGGAAGCGATCGCGATGCACACCGCGGCGCGCGGCAGCGGCAGGGTGGGCCGCAGCGCCGCGGCACGGAGTTTTGACCCCGAAGCGGTCCGACTCGCCGTCGCCGCGTCGATCCGCCATATCGACACCGAATACGACGACCTGCTGATGTCGGGTGTCGACCGCGACACCGCCAGGGCGCGGGTGTACGACCGCGTCGAGGATGTCCTCACCGCCTGGCGCGAGGGTGTCACGCTGCTCGACACCTGACTATCGCCGTTCGTCGCGGCGGGCGAGCGGCTCCCGCAGCGTCGGCAATACCCGTTGATCCTTCGGCCGGTTGGCGGCCTGCTCCGCACGGATCACGTCGGCGAGCGATGCGATTTCGACTGTCACACCGTAGATTTCGGTCGAGATCTGTTATATACCGTCGGCCTCCGGGAGCGCGTCCTGCCGGTGGAAGTGCCGCCACAACCGCGCTCCGCCCGAGAGCGCAACGAGCACCCCGACGCCGCCGATCACGATGCCGGCGAACAGCGACAGGAACATCGGATCGACGGAGTCGCCGGTGGTTCCGGCTCCGAAGATGCCGCCGACCAGGAACCCGAACAGGGGCGCCAGCACCGCCACCGCCGTTCCCAGCAGCGCGCGCCACAGCCCGGGTGGCGTCGGCTCGAGCACGACGGGACGCCCATCGTCCAAGACGTCGTCCGTCTCGCCGACGGCCGCGGGGTCAGGTGTGGTGCTACTCATCGGATTTCACCCTCCTGATGTGGGGAACCGCCTCACTGGGGCCGCCCGCGTCGACGGCCTTGTCGGACCGTGAACCTTCGAGGAACGGGCGCACGATGTCCATCGGGATCGGGAAGACGACGGTGGAGTTCTGGTCGGCGCCGAGCTCGAGCAGCGTCTGCAGATAGCGGAGTTGCAGCGACGCCGGGCTCTCGCTGAGCGTGATCGCCGCATCGCGCAGTTCCGTCGACGCCTGCAGCTCGCCGCGCGCGCTGATCACCTTGGCGCGCCGTTCCCGTTCGGCCTCGGCCTCGCGGGCCATCGCGCGCTGCATCATCTCGGGGATCTCGACGTCCTTGATCTCGACGACCTCGACGACGATCCCCCATGGTTCGGTCTGTTTCGCGATCGACGCCGCGAGATCCTCGTTGAGATCGGCGCGGTGCGCGAGCAGCGTGTCGAGGTCGGCGCGCCCGACGACCGAACGCAGCGTGGTCTGCGCGATCTGCGACGTCGCGATCGCGAAATTCTCCACGGCCATCACCGATTTCGTCGGATCGGTCACCCGGAACAGCACCACGGCGTTGACGCGCGCGGTGACATTGTCGCGGGTGATGACCTCCTGCGGCGGGATCGTCAGCGTCACCGTCCGCAGGTCGACGCGCACGAGCTTGTCGATGCCCGGCAGCACGACGACGATGCCGGGTCCCAGGGGCCCACGCAGCCGGCCGAGGCGGAACGCCACACCACGCTCGTACTCCTTGACCACGCGTATCGATGCGACCGCAGCCGCCAGCAGCACGATCGCGAAGAAAACCACAACCACCATCCAGGCGTCCATCAGAGCACCTCCTTCGGCTCGCTCCGCCGGTCGGACGCATACGAGCTACGACGCCGGATCTCCGCTTCTGCCAGCCGCTTTCGTTCCTCGAGGTTCTCGTCGAGCGACTGGAACACCACCCCGTCAGGGACGGCCGGGGTGCGTCGCAGGTGCGACCACAGCGGCAGACTCATCACACCGACCACGACCGCGGAGCCCAACAGCAGCAGCGCCTCCGGTGCGGTGTCGGCAGCCAGGGCCGTCGCCAACGGCAGGATCACCGCGATGGCGCTGACGGCGCAGGCGATTCCGCGGTGGAAGCGCGCGGCCTCCGACGCCGGCCAACTGTCGATCGCGCGGCTCACCTCGCGACCGTCGTGCGACGAGGTACAGGTGTGCTTGACCGGGCAGGCGTTGCAGATCGACGGGGTCCCCCGGTAACGCATGACCCGGTTGTCGGGGTCAAAGGACGTGGGCCACAACCACTGATCCTCCGGACACTGCCAGGCATCGTGGTCTTCGTGGTAGACAAACGCGCCCGTGCGGTGCCCCTCGACCTTGGCCGCGGCGCGGCGGGCGAACGTGTCGATGCCGTAGGCGATGGCGACGAGAACCACCGCGTAGCCGATCGTCAGCCACGCGGCGATCCCGATGCCGGCGATCACGGACCCTCACCGCTTTCGTCGGGCGTCACCCGTCGGTCCGAGGCATAACGGCTGCGTCCCGGTACCGCCATTCCCGTGCGGTCCTCCTCGGCGTGGGCGTGTTCCTCCACGAACAACGTCTCGGCGGGCAGCGTGTGCGTGGTCGCCTTGATGCCGTATCGCACACCGAGCCAAGCGATCCAGAGGAACGGCAGGACACCGCCGAGGATGAACAGGAAGTCACCGGGCATGCGCAGCCACTCGAGCACGACGTTGCCCGACTGGGTGATGTAGTTCAACGTGCGGGCCTCGTAGTAGCCGTCGTTCACCGAGTGCCACAGCTGAAGAACGCCGAGCGGCAGCAGCGTGGCGAACACCATCCACGCCAGCCCGATGTTGAGCGACCAGAACGACAGCTTCGCCAGCTTCTCCGGCCAGCGTTGCGGCGGGATGATGTAGCGCAGCGCGAACAGCGCCAACCCGACGGCGAGCATGCCGTAGACGCCCATCATCGCGCCGTGCGCGTGGTTGGCTGTGAGCGCGGTGCCGATCTGGTAGTACGACACGATCGGCAGGTTGATCAGGAAGCCGAAAATGCCTGCGCCGACGAAGTTCCAGAAGCCGACGGCGACCAGGAACATCACTGCCCACCGGTGCGGGAACGGCGCGCTGCTGCGCGACTGCTGCCGCGAACCCAGCTGCAGGAATGTCCACGCCTCGACGGTCAGGAACGTCAGCGGGATGACCTCCAGCGCGGAGAAGAACGCGCCAAGAGCCATGTGCTCCACCGGAGTTCCGGAGAAGTACAGGTGGTGCATCGTGCCGATCACACCGCCCATCGAGTACAGGATGACGTCGAGGAAGATCAGCTGGATCGCGATCTTGCGTCGTACCACGCCCAGCATCACGAAGATGTAGGCGACCATGACCGTGGTGAACAGCTCGAGGAAGTCCTCGACCCACAGGTGCACCACCCAGAACCGCCAGAATTCGGCGACGGTCAGATGGGTTTCGGTACCGGCGAGCATGCCGACGGCGTAGAACGCCGGGATGGCCAGACCGGCGTAGAAGAACAGCCACGGCATGTTCAGCTTGCTCTCGGTCTTCAGCCGCGAGCGGATCGCGCGGAAGATGATCGCCATCCACAGGAACAGCCCGATCACGAGCAGCGCTTGCCAGAAGCGCGGCAGGTCAAGGTATTCCCACTGCTGGTCGAAGAAGATCGAGCCCTTGGCCCAGTCGACGCCGAAGGTGCTCAGCGCGGTGCCGATCAGGGTGCCGGCGACGACGACGAACAACGCGCCGAGCAGCCCGTAGGTCAGCCAGGACTGGCGGCGGGGTTCGCGGCCGGAGATGATCGGCGCCAGGAAGATTCCCGCGGCGAGGAAGGACGCCGCTGTCCACAGCAACGACAGCTGGACGTGCCAGGTCCGCGCCAGGTTGAACGGCAGAATCTGGGCCAGGTCCAGACCGAAGAAGTTGCTCAGCTCGGCGCGGTAGTGCTCGATCGCGCCGCCCAGTATCGCCTGGCCGAGGAAGAGCACCGCGACGACGAGGAAGAACCACGCGGTTGCCTTCTGCGACGGGGTGATCGCGACCTCACCGGGCTGGCGGAACTTCAGCGACGGGGTTTCGGTTGCGTGCCAACCGATCTTGCGGCTCCACCGGCCGTAGAGGGCGAACAGCGCGCCGAGCCCGGCGAGCAGCGCGATCAGCGACATCGCCGACCAGACCAGGATGTCGGCCGTGGGCGTGTTGTTGACGCGTTGTTCGGGCGGCCAGTTGTTGGTGTAGGAGTAGGAGTGGCCGTCACGTTGGGCCGCACTGGCCCAGGCCGTCCAGCTGAAAAACGCTGTCAGCTCCTTGATTTCCTGCGGGTCGGTGATGACCTGCGGGATGAGGCCGTACTCGGTGGAGTCGGTGCCGAAGAAGTCGGCGTAGTAGTCGCGGATCTTCTCGAAGGCGCTCACCTGCTCGGCGGTGAACTGCAGCGTTCCGGTGGCCTCGTCGTAGCGGTTGGTCCGCATCATCTCGACGACGGCGGCGGTCGGATCCTGCACTCCCGCGTCGCGCAGCTCCTGGCCGACATGGTCGGCCGACAGGCGAAGGTATTCGGCGGTGTAGTCGGGTCCGAGATAGCCGCCGTGGCCCATCACCGACCCGTACTGCTGCAACCCGCGGCGCAGGAAGATCTGCTGTCCGGCAGTGATGTCCTGCGCGGTGTAGAGCGTCTGGCCGTCGGGTCCGACGACGCGCTGCGGCTGCGGCATCGAGTCGGAGTAGGTCCGGGCGGCCAGCATGCCCATGATCAGGAAGCCGAACACCATGACCAGGGCGACGCCCTGGACCCAGCCTTTGGAGATGGCGAGTTCCGCCTTGCTCGGCGCGGGCTCCAAGAACTGGTCTGTCACGGCTATCCCTTCCGACGACATCGGATTCACGATCGCAGCGTGTAGCCAAGGTAACGAAAGGCACCGCGAAAGTGGTGGAGGTTCCGAGAGTTCGCGTCGACCTTGGCGGTTGTTAAGCAAAGGCTAGCCAAAGTTGGCGTGGCAGACCGGTGGTCGGGCTAGGGTGCGACTGTGCACGTCGACGTGATGACGACCCCGCAACCGCTTCAGGACATCGGCGAGTTGGCCCGACGGACGCAGACGGCCGGCTTCTCCGGGTTGCTGTTCACCGAGACCGGCCGCACGCCGTACTTGAATGCGGCGGTGGCGGCGCAGGCCGCGCCGGGGCTGGAGTTGTCGACGGGTGTCGCGGTGGCGTTTCCGCGCAGCCCGTTCGTCACGGCGGCGACGGCGTGGGAGTTGCAGGAGGCGACCGGCGGCCGTTTTCGTCTGGGGTTGGGTACGCAGGTCCGCACGCACGTGGTGCGGCGCTACGGGATGGAGTTCGAGCGACCGGGCCCGCGGCTGCGGGACTACGTGCTGGCGGTGAAGGCGTGCTTCCATGCGTTCCGGACGGGCAAGCTCGAGCATCGCGGCGACTTCTACAGCCTGGACTTCATCACGCCGCAGTGGAGCGCGGGACCGATCGACGCGCCTGATCCGAAAGTGGATGTGGCGGCCGTGAACCCGTGGATGCTGCGGATGGCCGGCGAAGTGGCCGACGGAATCCACGTGCATCCGCTCGGCGAGCCGGGATACATCGGGCGGCATGTGCTGCCGAATCTGGCGCAGGGCGCGGCGAAGTCGGGACGCTCGGCCGATGACATCGCGGTGATCGTGCCGGTGATGACGATCGTCGGCGACACCGACGCGGAACGCGATCGTGAGCGGGAGCTGGTGCGCACGAGCATGAGCTTCTACGGCAGCACGCCGAACTACGCGTTCATCTGGGACGAGGCGGGGTTTGAGGGTACGACGGCGCGGATCCGGGAGAAGCAGAAGGCCGGCGACTACAAGGGCATGGCCGAGCAGATCACCGACGAGCACATCGCGGTGTTCGCCACGGAGTCGACGTGGGACGGTTTGGCGGACGCGTTGATCTCACGGTACGGCGGGGTGGCATCACGCGTGGTGCTCTACAACGCGCTGGCCGATCCGGCGCGGTTCGAGCCTTACGGCGAGGTGGCGCAGCGCATTCGGGCGCGATAAGTGGGGCGGCCACCGGACTCGCCTTGGCTGGGTCACCATTGGCTGCCACATTCGGTGCAGGTCCAGTTGTCCTTTCGACGGGTGCAGCCGCGGTAGTCGTCCCACGGCGGGAAGTCCAGATGGAAGACCTGTCCGAACTGTGCGCTTTGCGTGCTTGGGCGCCGCAGTACGGACACCGCGGATGCTGGGAGAACAGGTAGTCGATCAGGCTTGTGAAGCCGCCGTCGCGCATGGCGGTGTCGCAGCGCAGGCACAGTACGCCGGGCCAATCGGCGGGAAGTTCTGGCAGCCAACACTTGTCGGGTATCGGGCCGTAGAAATAGCTGGGCACGTTGGTGGCTTCCATGATCACCGGCTGAGGTTGCGGCCGCTCGGGAAAGTCGACCGTGCGGATGCGGAAGGCGTCGCGGGCACGCTCGCCGAGCAGGTCGAGGACGGCTCCGCATCCGGTGCACCGGCCGCAGGAGTGAAGGAGGGTGGCCGCCGTGGCCATCGTCGAATGGCCGAACCGCGTCGAACGCTTGCCGTCGGCGTCGCAGTCGGTCAGCGCGAGGACCATGCGCGTGGCCGCGTCGCCGCGAAGCTGCCACACCTTGCGAGGGTCCTCGTCGCCGGCGAACCTGACCACCCGCGCCAGGGTGCCGAGGTCCACCAGACCGGGGCTCGGTAGGCCCCAGGTGATCTCGGCCCGGTCGAAGCGGCCGTCGGGACCGATGCGGCCGAGTCGCGTCATGACCGACGGCGGATCGGTGTTCAAAACGATGGCCACCGGGTCGCCGATGTGGGCTTCACCGAAGCCGTAGCGCCACGGCCGGTACGACGAGCGATCCTCCAGCAGAGTGATCACCGCGTCCTTCCAGTCGGCTCCCTCGACGATGTGAAGACGTTCGATTACAGTTTGCGTCACTACACCATTATTCCAGGTGCATATGACAATTCACTGATTCAGGCGTTTGCTGACCGGGTCACCAGAGGACGGCGATGGCTGCAGCGGCGAACGACAGGACGCCGATCGACCAGAACATCGGGCGCGGTATGGGGTTGCCGGTGCGCTTCTGGCGAGCGCTGCCCATGCCGAGGACCCCGCCCAGGATCACGAGGATGACGAGCTTGATCCCGATCTTCGGATAGTTGAGTTCGATCCCGGCGGGCCACGGCGCGGCGAGCGCGAGGCCGGTGAGCAGCGAGAGCAGAAGGCCATAGTCCATGGCGCGGGTGGTGCGGAAGCGCCGGGCCAGGGCCTCGGCGGCCCAGCCGCCGAACGTGATCGCGAAGCCGACGATGTGCAGCAGTACAACTACGTTGCGTAGTAGTTCCATGGGATGAGCTTAACGCCTCCCCCGGAGATTTCCGGGGCCGAAATTGCTGCGTTGGCGGCCCCTCGGGCGGTGTTAGTGTGCGGCTGACGCTGGAAAAAGGGGGCATGGTGTCTGACTCGAACGAGCCGCTGAAGGTCGATCCGACCGAGCTGCGCATGGCCGCAGACCGGCTCGACGGCCAGGCCAGCGGGTTTCAATCAGCGCACCAGGCGGCACATTCACGAGCGGGGAACACCGCTCTCGGATCGGGGTCGGCGGCCGCCGCGTTGCCAAAGATGCTGGCGGCGTGGGAGGCCGACGGCGCACGGTTCGCCGGCGATTTCGCCAAACACGCGCAGGGACACCGCGAGGCGGCAGACAGTTACGTGCGCACCGACGCCGGCGGCGCCGAGGCGGTAGAAGACGCCGGCTCTGCGATGTGAGGTGCGGGCATGGCGCTGAGCCTTGGGGAGCTCAAACAGTGGCCTCCCGAGATCGCCGACGTGGCCCAGGCAGCACGCGAGGCCGCGGACAATCACACCGGCTCGGCTGAGTTCTATCGTTCGCTGATCACGGTGTCGACCTGGGAGGGTCAGGGCGCAGAGGCGGCCAAGTCGGCGATGACGGCCACGGCCGCAGACCACGAAGCGGTGGCCGACAATCTCGGCGCGGCGGCCCAGAGGATGGAGAACGTCCACCGCGACGCGGAGGCCCTCGCCGAGACCATCAAGGGCATCCTCGACGATGCCGCCGCCCAACCGGCAGTGGGCATCGATGAGTCCACCAATCAGGTGATCCCGCCCGATACCAGCCACATGACCGAGGAGTACGCCGCACAAGTGGCGGCCAAGGTCACCGACCTCAGGGAGCGCATCGCGGATGCGCTCGCCGACGGCGAGCGCATCGACACCGAATTGGCGGGTGCGATCACCGCGGCCAGCGGTGAACGGGTGGTGAAGACGGCGGGGTCGCTGGAGGACATGCTGCTGCCTGCCACTGGCGGGCGGCGTGACGAACCGAAGCCGGACGAGCAGTCGTCAACGCCGAAGAATCTCGATGAAGCACTGGACCGGATCGCCGAACCTGGCCAACCAGCGCAGCCGGTGCGGTTGGACCCGGCCGCGGTCGAGCAGTTCAAGGACCTCGCGCGCGAAACGATGTTGCACAGCGGGGTTCCGCCCGAGCAGATCGAACAGCGGCTCGACGCGATGGTCGCCGCAGCGCACAAACCGCTTGCCCCAGTCAAGACGCCCGAACGCGATGCAATGCCGAAACCCAGCTTCGAGGACGGCTTCGCCGACGGCTGGTTCGGCACCGAAGAGAGCATCAAGAATCTCATCGGGGCCAACGGGTTGGAGGACTTGAAAGAGTCGTGGACCGACTTGGCCAAGGGCACCTGGGAACGGGTGACGAACCCGATCGACTCGATGAAGGAGGATATCGAGCACCTGACGAAATACCCCGAGCACTATTTCGGTGAGGTCGCCGGCAGTACGGCCCTCACCGCGCCGAGCGCGATGTTCGGCGGCGAAGCTGCCCTCGGAGCGCGCGCTGCGATCCCCGATGACGTTATCGACATGCCAAGTCACACAGGCACAGTCGAGCACTCGACTCCGCTTGCTGATCTTCCGAGCCACACCGAGGCGCCATTGGCGACCGGTCATCCGCCACTGCCGCTGGGCGACGCGGGTTACTCACCCGATGCGCCCCTTGTTGCCTCGAACCTGAACGAAGCGTTCGTGAACGGAAGCCCGACGACAGATCTCGCTCGCGAGGTCGCGCAACTATCCACCCACCGATTCGGCGACGTAGATCGCGTCGTTCTTGGCAAATGGGATGGTCTTGACGGTGGATACATCGGCGAGGCTCGCGCTAATGGCGGGATCTATTACGACACGGGACCAGACACCTGGAACGCAATCGGCGACGGCCTCAGCAAGCCTGACGCAAACGCGGTCGGATGGCTCGTCAACGAGCAGTTCCTCAAGACCCAGATGGAAAGCGGTGTTGCCCGTATCGACTACATAGTCGAGGGCACGCGTTTTTCCTCAGTGGATGACGTTGTCCGAACCGACCCAGATTCGTTCTCCGCAATGGAGATAAAGTATTTGGTGCAGAATGCGCCATCATATGGATACGAGCGAGTTGGTAATTCATGGGTGAAAAAGGAAGGCTGACATAGATGGCCGACGACTTCTCAGATCAAGTGCAGTCTATTGTCGGGCCTCTTTTGTCCGAACTCGGCTTCAGACTCGATGGCGTTGACCTCAACGTTGACGAAGGCGGCAGGCTAGGCGCTGTTGTTTACTACCGGTCGGCAGACTGCAAGATACAGGTCTACCAATCCGCACGCGAGGGCAGTACAAATTGCATGATCGCGCCACTCGATGCGCCTAACGTATTCGGACCTCATGACAGGTCACTCAGCTGGCAGTACTTGACGAAATTCGTCCCCTTGCCGGATACGCCTCTCGAGGAGTTGGTTGAGTCGGTCAGCTTCAAGCCAAAGACGACAGCCGAGCAATTGCGTTGGGTTCGCGACATCATCGGCGAACACTTCGAAGCCGCGCGCGCCGGCATCCTCGGGCGGTGACTCAAGGCTTCCTACAAGGGGATTCGCGGACGTCGGATGACCTTGGCTGAAGGCGTCAACGACATCATCAGCAGGTTCAGCGTCCTTCATCCCGAACTGTCCCCCGAGGCTCTCGACCAGATTGGTCGATGCGTCGGATGGCAACTTCGCTGACTACTGACCCGCGTTGACTGTCCCAGGAGGGGAGCCTGGGCAGTCAGTATCTCGGGATACATTGACTCAGCCCGCGAGAGTCAATCGCCAATCTCGGCTGCCGAGAATGTAATTGACGGCCCAGCGGGGTTGATGACGATTCCTCCGTGTCGGTTCTTGCGGATCATGTCCAGCACCCGGAGCGTGGTGAATGAGCCCGGGCCATCGAACGCGTTGTGCGCGGCGACCTCGGGAGCGCTGGTGAAAGCGACCAGGGCGGTTGAGCCATCACTCAAAGTCATTGATCGGAGCAAAGTTTTGCCCGGTACGGAGTTCCCGTCGGCTCCCAGCAGTAACGGCCCCTCCGTCAGCAGAACTTCCAGAACGTCCTGCCTGTCGGCGTCTCCGGCATCGAATGCGGCGAGCGCCGCTTTCAACGGCTCGTTGCTCGGGTTGCCCAGCGCGAAATCGATGTCCGCCGCCGACAGCGCACAGGTCGGACCTGCAGGATCTATATAGAGCCAAGCATCCCGACGGCTCCGAGCGAAACTCAGCGCGCCAGTCGCCGGCGTGGCCATCGACTGAATGCGGGTGTCCGAATCGTAGAGGCGCGCAATCTCCTCCTGCCGGGTGAACACATAGAGTGCTCGGCCGCCATCGGGTCCCGCACCGCCGCGGAATTGCAGATGCGCTCCGGCGGCGAAAGTACCGTCCTCGGGCTCGTCGGACCCGGTGACGTCGAAAAGCAGTTCGCCGTACATGCACGACCGCAGCACATCGAGGACACCTCGCTGGTCAGGCTTCGCCCCGAACGCCTCAACCGCTCGACGAACCGTCGCGTTGTCGACGAGAGTCATGCGCCTCCGATCACGGTGAAGAACCTCCGTACGCATGAAATCACTCGGGCGCCGCAGGTACACACCGATCGATCAAGCGGGTTGGCACTCACGGACGACACCTGTCGCACCCACCATTCAGATGACGAGTCTTACGGCTTCTGGGTCAACGCCCCGGCGGAAGTTCCCGTGGGCCGCGACGTTCGTTCAGCTCACGCGTGCCACCCGCGCTCAACTCAGGGCGGCCCTCACCCCTCGTCACGGCCGACGACGTGTGTTCCGCGCCCACGCCTACCTGGCCGTAATCGTGACGACGGTCGTCGCCTCGGACGGTAGACACTGGCCGCACCTCACCCGTCGGATCCGAAACACGTTCTCTCGCATCGACTTCGCCCTCCTCGACGTGCGTCGTCACCTTGCGCGTGCGTCGCATCGAGAAGTGGATCTCCTCGGTCTCCTCGAGGACCTGCCGTGCGCTCCGCAACGGTCTTGTGGTGGTGTCGATCGCGTTGACGATGATCGGCGGCACCAGTGGACGTATCCAGCGCGCGGCGGCACGCGTGACATCCGGGATGCCCGGGATCAGCGGACGTCCGGACTCCTTGGCGGGCTCTACCGCGCGGTCTTCCTCGACGGGTGCGGGCAGGTTCTCCGCCACCTTCACATCAGGCGCCGGCGCCTCGGCCGCAACGAGGCTCGCCGCCTCGGCCTCCGCAGCTATCGGCAGGTACACATCCTCGGGCTCCGAAATACGTTCCGCACGTGTGGGAATCGCGGTGTCGACCGCTTCTATCACTCGGCGGCGCTGCTGCTCGCGATCGATCTCCAGCTGCGCCTCGACAGCCATGCGGGCGCTCGCCAGCTGCTGCTCGGCCCACATGGTGTCGATGGCCGCACGCACCTCGGCCCGCTTCACCGCGACCGCCGTGTCGGCCTCCAGCTCGGCGCGATCCCGCGCGACGTCGGCGGCGATCCCGCGATCCTGCGACGTCTCACCGCGCCACCGCCGAAGAATCAACGGCAGGAGGCTCAGCAGGACGAAGAAGCCGTCGACAAGGATCCGCAACACCAGCGCCCCCGGGTTCGCCAGCGTGTGGTCGTTCATCGCGACCCACTGCGCGCCGAGTCCCCGATCCGCATCTGTCGTCGCGGCCTGCCGGGCTTGCGCCAGCGCCTGCTCGGCGTCGGCGATCTGCGCATCGAGCGCAGGCGCGCGAAGATCGCGGTCGGCCAGCGCGGCGTCGAGGCTCCCCTGGGCGTCGGCGAGGAAGTCGTTTGCCGTCCGGTTCTCGGGCCCGGCGCCCGGCACGCCGGTGATGACGGTCTGCGGGCACTCGGGCCGGGGATTGAACTCGCAGCGCGCCACCACCAGCGCGTCCTGCCGGCGCTGCACGGCCCGCTCGACAGCGGCGTCGAGCTCGCTGCGCGCGGCCCGGCTGCGGTCCACGTCGGCTGCGGCCTGCGCGACAGCCGGGCTGGAATCGGCGGCCCGCGCCGCCCGCTCGTCGAGCAGCCGATCGACCGATCCGGAGAACACGACTACGGCGGCAAGCTCACCGATCACAAGCCCGACCGCGACCGCGACGGCAGCGCGTCCCGCGACACCAGAGCCACGTACGGGCCGCGCGGCGATCGCCCGGCTCAGGGCACCGATCAGCAGCCCGAACACCGAGGTCACCGCGATGACGGTCGCCAACGGCCAGGATGTCGACTGAGCCAGGGCGGAGGCGGCCACCAGCCATGCCAGCAGCGCCGTGACCAGCACCACCACACCGGCGCTGACCAAAGTGGACAGCTCGTGGCGGGCAGACACGTCGCGCGGCTCGCCGCCAGAGAGCCAGATGAGGCCCGACGCGGTCGGCGAGGCGCCAGTGCCGGCCTCAGAATTCCTGTGGACGCCCATGAAAACTCCAAACGTGCAGGTCAAGGCGTGACAGAGCGCTACCGACGGCCTTGTCGGCGATGTGCCAGGCGGAACCCCCCGCGGATCGCACCATCACGCCGTGCGAATGCGGGAATTCTCCCACAGCGGGGTGTCGGCCGTTCTCCGCGGACAGCGGGTCGCGCACGTATGGCCGTGTCACCGCACCGGCGCCGGCTCGTATGGTGACCGCATGAAGAAGGCGCGAATCGGCCGCATCGCCCAGCAGGTCGCGGCAATAGTTGTCACGGCAGTCACCGCGGCCTCGACGCTCAACGGCTACCGACCGCTGGTGCGCAAGGGCTACCCGTCGATTTTCTCGTTCGGGTTCGGTCTGGTGGTCAGCGAGTTCCCGCTCCAGACGCTGGCGAGCCAGCTCGGCGGGCTGGCGCTTACCGCTCGCCGGCTCACCCGGCCCGTGCGCGTGCTGTCTTGGGTGGTGGCCGCCGTCTCGGCAATCGGTCTGCTGAACTTCAACCGCGCCGGCCATAAAGCCGCTGCGCCGCTGACCGAGGCGTTGGACAGCGGCCTTGGTGCCGATCGCCGCAAGGATGCGACCGGCCTGTGGCGCCGGCCCGCCGGCGGTGGTACCGCCAAGACGCCGGGCGCTCTGCGGATGATGCGGATCTACCGCGACTACGCCCATGACGGCAACATCAGCTACGGCGAATTCAGCAGCGCCAACCAGCTCGACATCTGGCGGCGACCCGATCTCGACCGAAATGGTAAGGCGCCGGTCTTGTTCCAGATCCCGGGCGGCGCTTGGGTGACGGGAAACAAACGCGGACAAGCACATCCGTTGATGAGCCATCTCGCCGAGCTCGGGTGGATCTGCGTGGCGATCAACTACCGGCACAGCCCGCGCAACACGTGGCCCGACCACATCGTCGACGTCAAGCGCGCGCTGGCGTGGGTCAAGACGCACATCGCCGAGTACGGCGGTGACCCGGACTTCATCGCGATCACCGGCGGCTCGGCCGGTGGGCATCTGTCGTCGCTGGCGGCGCTGACGCCCAACGACCCGCGGTACCAGCCGGGCTTCGAAGACGTCGACACCCGGGTGCAGGCCGCGGTGCCGTTCTACGGTGTCTACGACTTCACCCGCTTCGACGACGCGATGCATCCCTCGATGCCCGAGCTGCTCGAGCAGATGGTCATCAAGCAGCCGCAGAAGTCGGCCTTCGAGACCTACTTCGAGGCCTCACCGGTGAACCACATCACCGCCGACGCGCCGCCGTTCTTCGTCCTGCACGGGACTAACGACTCGCTGGTGCCCGTCGAGCAGGCGCGGGCGTTCGTCACCAAGCTGCGGGATGTCAGCACCCAGCCGGTCGTGTACGCCGAATTGCCGTTCGCCCAGCACGCTTTCGACATGTTCGGGTCGGCGCGCGCCGCGCACGCGGCCGTCGCCGTCGAGCAGTTCCTCGCCGAGGTCTACGCGAACCGGCAGCAGGCGACGCAATCGAAAAACCTCCGCTCGTCGTGAGGCAGGTGCCGCCGCTATTGCCGTGACGAAACGGCCACGATTTTATGTGTCAAACAGGGCTGGGCCGGCGGTAGGCTCTCGAGCGTGGAGCCTGACAATCTTGAAGCCCGCGTGTCGGCGCTGGAAACCCAGGTGCGTGGGCTTGCGCAGCGGGTACAGGCGAGTGAGCAGGACGCCGCAGCGGCCCGTGTCCTCGCCGGCGCGGCCGACCGCGACGTCACCGAATTCCACACAGAGCTTCGCGACTTTCGTCGGGCCACTGTCTCCGGCTTCAACGCCTTGCGCGATGACATGACTGATTTGCGCAGCGAAATGCGCGGAAAACTCGAGGTAGCGGCCGCAGGCCAACAGCACATCGTTGACCTCTTGGAAAGGCTCATCGGCGATCAGGGCTGACGCTCGGCGAGCCGGCCAAACACGCCGTCTGCCATGCAACGTCTGATTGCTGGTTTGCGCCACGGAGCCAATACCATGGCTACCGCTATGACCGACACTGCTCTGACGGCTGCGCCGAGCGCCGACGCCGCGCCACCTGGCCGCATCTCCGCTGAGGCCGGCCGCCGCAGGACCTTCGCCGTCATCAGCCACCCCGACGCCGGCAAATCGACGTTGACCGAGGCGCTGGCGCTACACGCGCGGGCGATCACCGAGGCCGGCGCGGTACACGGCAAGGCGGGTCGGCGTGCGACCGTGTCGGACTGGATGGAGATGGAGAAGGCCAGGGGCATCTCGATCACCTCGACCGCGTTGCAGTTCCCGTACCGCGACTGCGTCATCAACCTGCTCGACACCCCCGGCCACGCCGACTTCTCCGAAGACACCTACCGGGTGCTGACGGCCGTCGACTCGGCGGTGATGCTCATCGACGCGGCCAAAGGTCTTGAGCCCCAGACCCTGAAGCTTTTTCAGGTGTGTAAGCACCGAGGGATTCCGATCATCACGGTGATCAACAAGTGGGACCGGCCCGGACGCCACGCCCTGGAATTGATGGACGAGATCCAGGAGCGAATCGGGTTGCGCCCCACGCCTTTGACGTGGCCGGTCGGTATCGCCGGCGATTTCAAGGGTGTGCTCGACCGACGGAGCGGAAACTTCATCCGGTTCACCCGCACCGCGGGCGGTGCCACCGCGGCCCCCGAGGAGCACATCGCAGCGGCCGATGCCCACGCTGCTGCCGGCGACGACTGGGACACCGCCGTCGAGGAGAGTGAACTGCTGTCGGCCGACGGCGCCGATTACGACCGCGAGCAGTTCCTCAGCGGCGAGGCCTCACCGGTGCTGTTCACGTCGGCGGCGTTGAACTTCGGCGTAAATCAGCTTCTCGACGTGCTGGTCGGACTCGCGCCGGCGCCCAGCGGAGCCGTCGACATCGAGGGCGCACGTCGCGCGGTCGAATCACCGTTCAGCGCCTTCGTTTTCAAGGTGCAAGCGGGCATGGATTCGGCACACCGCGACCGCATCGCGTACGCACGGGTGGTGTCGGGCACCTTCGAGCGTGGAGATGTCCTGACCCACGCGGCGACGGGCAAGCCGTTCGTGACGAAGTATGCGCAGTCGGTGTTCGGCCAGCAGCGCGCCACGCTGGACACCGCGTGGCCCGGTGATGTCATCGGCTTGGCGAACGCCGCCGCGCTGCGCCCGGGTGACACGCTGTATCGCGATGTGCCCGTGCAGTATCCGCCGATCCCGAGCTTCTCCCCCGAGCACTTCGCGGTAGCGCGCGGCACCGATCCGAGTAAGCACAAGCAGTTTCGCCGCGGGATCGAGCAACTCGAGCAAGAAGGCGTTGTGCAGGTGCTGCGCTCAGACCGTCGCGGCGATCAGGCGCCGGTGCTGGCTGCGGTCGGCCCCATGCAGTTCGAGGTGGCGGTGCACCGGATGGCGGCCGAGTTCAGCACCCCGATTGCGTTGGAGTCGCTGCCGTATCAAGTGGCGCGGGTCGTCGACCCCGCCGACGCCGAGTTCATGGACAAGCAGGTGTCGGCCGAAGTGCTCACCCGCAGCGACGGCATCATGCTCGTGCTGTTCTCCACCCCGTGGCGGCTCGACGGCTTCCAGCGCGACAACCCCGACATCAAGCTCGGGTCATTGGTCGCGGCGTAGGACGACGCGCCTAGGGCGCCGTATCAACCCGGCGGGTCGAACGTGACGACCTCGCCCCGATTGATCGACACCCAGTCCCTGGCCTCCAGATACGGGCGGAAGGTCTCGGTGATGGCCTGCTGGTCGGCGGGCGTTTTCGGCCGCTGCAGCTCGTAAAGGTGCGGGAACTCAGTCCAGGCGACGACGGAGTCCCACAGCCGCAGCGCCGCCTCCCCCGCCGGCGGGTCAATGAGCACCGGCCCGAACAGGCACTGCCCGTCGGGAAAGAACAGCGTCGGCACGCCGTAGCCGCCGGCGTCGACGACGCGCTGGTGGTCGGCCATCACCTCGTCGTTGGTGGTCGGGTCGGCGATGGCCTGGTCGACGAGCCCGGGTTCGAAGCCGAGTTCCTCCAAAAGGGCTCGGGCGACGGCCTTTTCGTGTGGTTTATGTCCTTCGACGTGGAGCGCTCGTGCTGCGCGTTCGTACCATGCGTCGAGGTCGGCCATCGACTGCCGGCGCAACAGCGCGCCGATGCGCATCATCGACCAGCCGTACGACCACTCGCGCTCCCACGGATGCTTCTTGCCGTCCTGGCGGTTGATTTCCTCGAGGCTGAAGAAGCGCCAGTTCACCTCCAGGCCGCTCAGAGCGCGCACCTCGCGGATCCACCGCGATGTCTGATATGCGAACGGGCACATGACGTCGAAGTGAAAATCAACGGCGACAGGACGATTAGTCACATCGGAACCTCGGATCTACGCGGCCAACGGTCGCCATCCTGCCAGCTGGACATGCCGGAGTCGACGGCCGCCGTCCCGTCCCGCGCGTCAGGCAGGCCGGCAGCGTGCGCCGTGAGTAACGGTGGGTTCAGGCCCGCACCGTCGGCCAGAGGAGGTCGAACAGTCGCTCTTCCCAGCCGTTCGCAATGCGGCCCGTGCGAGCGCGCTCGGCGATGACTGCGCCGACCACGGCGTCGATGAGGGTGGCGCTGTCGATGTCGGCGCGGAACGATCCGTCGGCCTTGGCCGCGTCGATCACTGATGTCAGTTCGGCCCGCTCCTTGGCCAGGATGCGGCGGAAGAGCTTGGTGAAGTCGGGGTCGTCGTCGGTGAGCATGGCGGCGAGACCGCCGAAGCCGATGCCGACCTCGATGGCCTTGACCGCCTCTGCGATGAGCCAGCGGAACCGATCCGGTGCCGGGGTCGATGCGGCGAGGGGTTCGGGAGAGGTCACCCGCGTCAGCGCGGCGGCAAGCATGTCGCGGCGGTCGCGATGTCGCCGGTAGATGGTGGTCTTGGCGATGCCGGAGCGCGCCGCCACCGCTTCGACGGTCACGGAGCTGGGCCCTTTGGTGCGCAGGAGCGCCAGGGTGGCCTCGGTGATGCCGTCGTCGACGTCGCGTCGCTGTGCCATCGCACCTCCTCTGGCCGGGAATATCTTCGGCTGCAAAAACGCTACACTAAGCGTAGCGCTACGATGCGCGTAGCGTTTCGTTGAAGCTTACGAGAGGTGCTTTTGATGTTGAAGGCGATAGGACGAATTCCACCGACTGCGGTTGGGTATGTGTCCCTGCTGCTGAGTTTCGCGGCGCTCGGGACGTTCGTTTACGCGCTGGCCGCGCAAAGTGCGGTGGCGGGGATCATCGGGGCCGGCATGGTCGTGTTGATGGTGGCGGCAGTGGCGGGCTTCCGCGTTGGTGCCCGCAAGCGCGCAGAATCCAACGACAGCGGTATCGAGATCCCCAGCGAGAACATCTGGGCGCGACCGCTGCGCCGCGAGCAGATCGACCACTATCTGTCGACCTACCGCGGTGCGCGCGACAACCACGAGCAGTTGTTGGACGCCGCCACGTCCATGCCCGCCGAGCCGACGAGGGAGCTCGAACGGCACGCCGCCTGACGCTTGGCACGCTGCGCCCGGGTGACACGCTGATCGCGATGCACCCGGGCAGTTCACATACCGAGCCTCGGTGCGAGACCTCCGGGGCGGTCCCAGAGGCGAAATTGGTGCGTCCCGGTGCGCCGTGGGCGTGTTAAGAATCTAGACACACCATCAATTCGAGGCGGGGTATGTCTGTGCTGGTCGATCCGGAGGTCCTGCGGGCCTTCGCCGCGCACGTCGATGTCATCACCGGTCGCATCACCGGTGCCGCGGTGGGCCCCACGACCAGTTCGGCGGCCGACGGATTGCCCGGGTCGACAACGCAGTGGGCGGCCCGGTCGGTCGGTGAACATTTCACCGAGGTGGCCGAGAACCTGGCGCAGGATGTAGCTCGGATGGGCAAGGCCGTGCGCGGTGCCGGGGACACTTTCGAGGTGACTGACGAAGCCTTGGCCGGCGAATTCGACGGGCTGTTCTGATCCGATGCTGCCCTCTCGCCCGACTCTCCAGAGTTGGAATCCAGAGTCGTTGACGACGTCGGCCGCGGCGATTACCACGGCAGCGCAGACAGTCGTCGATGGCGTGTCGGGTATCGACGACGCGTGCGAGCGGATGCCGGAAACGCGGGCATGGTCAGGCAACTCGCACGCCGCGGCGAGCACAATGTTCGGCCGAGCGGAGCGCCAAGCGTCGGCGTTCTCGGATTACGCCAAAGCGGTCTCAGCGGCGTTGAGTCGCGGTGCCGAGTCGCTCGGGAGCGCGCGTAAAGCGTTGTTGGCCAAGGCCGACGAACTCGACGCGGGCCCGTTGAACGTCAGCGATCAATGGGTCGTGCTGGTCGACCCCGTGTACATGTCTGAGGAGGCGATGGCCAAGCTGCAGGCGTTGGCTCTGCAGGAGCAGGCCATCGTCAACGCGATGCTGATCGCTGTCGGTGACGCCGACGACGCGACGGCGAACGCGGTGACGGCGGCAGGGAGCCAGTTCGGGTTCGTTGAGGCGGGATCGCCAACCGATCTGGGCGGCATCCTGCTACCCACGGCGCAGCGGCCCCCCGACGAGGTGGTCGACCCCCGAACACCCGTCGGCGCGGTGGCGCAGGAGGCGATTCGTTCCGCCGATCAGCAGCAGAATGTGCGGGAAGTCGTCGAGTCCACGAACGCGTACGGCGAGGATGTGACGACGGTGATCAAACAGGACGGCAGCAAGGCCGTCACCACCCGCATGGATCCGTTCGAGTGGCCCAGCAAGCAGAACTTCTACGAGCTCGAGGAGTTCGACAAGAACGGTGACTTTGTAGCGCGGACCAGTTCGTGGCATGACCTGTCCAACGACTGCGACTACACGTCGATCACTTTCGCCGACGGCTCGAACTGGACGATGTCGATGGCCCCCACCGGCCACCGACAGGCCGGCTTCACTACCGCAGACGGTCGGCACAGTGCGGTGCCCGTCGAGCTGATCGACAACATATCGACAGGTACCACAGCTGCCATGTCGGGCCTGGAGAAGCACATCGCGCGTGGCGGATCCTTGCCGATGGTCACCGCGGAAACGGCCGAAAATATCGGAAAGACAATGAAGTTCGGCGGACCGGCAGTGACAGTCGCGACAACGGTCTTTGACATGGTGATGGCTGAGTCGGACAAAGATCGGTGCATTGCACTGGTCGCCGGGGTGGCCGGCGGCGGTGGAGGCTGGGGCCTCGCTGAGTTCGGTGCGGCAGCTGGCGCAGCGACTGGTCCCCTGGCGGTAGGAGCCGTGCCGCTTCTTACCATTATCGGGGCCGTCGCCGGAACTGTAGGCGGCGTGGAAATGGGCAAGTTCATTGGTGAGGTCGTGTGTCCGTACTGAATCTTCCCGAACCCGCGAACTGGGCCAAGGTCAACCGACGCCTGTATTGGCTAGTCATCGGCGTATCGGCGGGCCTGCTCTATTTTGTCGTTCGCGGTATCTTGGCCGGCCTCCGAGGCAACTACTTGACGACCGTACTACTGATCGGCTTCGTCACTTTTCCAGTGTTGATGATGGCGGGCCTACTGCTGGCCGCCACAGGCAAGGCGCAGACCCGAACATCCCACGATCCAACGGGATTCACCGTCTGGCCGGACAAGCGGGTGGGCGTGCTGTACGTCGTGGGGCTGATTGTCATGGCCCCATCGGGTGCCCTTCTGGCGTTCTATCTGCCGCGAGGAGCAATCGATATCCCGATGTCCCGTGGGTTGCAGATCTTCTCACCACCGCTCTTTGCCCTAACAGCTTTGTTCTCCGTCATCGCTCTCGTCGCGTGGGTGCGGCGTGGCGGCATCGGCTACCTCAAGTTCACCCCGGCGATGGTCGAGATCGCCGACGTTCTGAAGACGAGGGTCTTGGAGTGGGACGACGTTGTCGATGTCAAGGACCACTCAGACACCAAGGACGGAAGGAAGGCCGGTAGGTCAGTGGTGCTGTGCTTGCGCGATGGCACCGAGGAAGTCATAGGCGGACTGAACTTGTACGTGCCGACCGGTGTGCCGCTCTATTGGATGGTGCGCCACTACTGGAAACATCCCGAGGATCGGATGGAGTTGGTGGATCGCCGTGCGACCGAGCGGTTTCGTGAGGGGCGATTCGCGCTCGATTGACGACCGAAGCGCTCGGTGGCGACAGGGCACGGTGCGCCGTTAGCCCTTCATCGCGTTCGTTTTAGGGCCCACCGGTAGGGACTCCGCGCACCGCCCGTCTCTGAGGACGTGACAGCTTCCCGGCCCGCCCCAGCCCGGCATAGGGTGGTCGCTGTGGCAGACACGCTCGACCCGATGCAAATCGTGGTCCGGATCCTGACCGAGAACGGCCCGCTGGGCAAGGACGTCATCGTGGCGCGCCTGAAAGACAACGGCGTGGCTGACGCTGGGGACGTCATTGATGAGTTGCTCGACGAAATGGCGAGCCCAGTAAGGCAATTGATCGACGAGCGCTGGACCTGGCTGCCAGCGGTGGTCGATGGACGGATGTTCACACACCGTGTCGACGCCGACGAGCTGGACCACGATTTCCTCCGGGTGTACCCGGACCTGGACTCCCTTACCGATCTTTGCGAGTACGTGGAATATCAGCGGTTCGCTGACGGCACAGCGGCGCACGTGGCAATGCCCGGCTACGACGATGATCTGCTCGAGGAGCGGCACATTCCGCTGGACGTAATTGACGAGCCCGGAGTGCTGCTGCTCGCGCCGGGCACGCTGGGAAGGCTGGGCGTGCGCGAGGGCGAGATGGTCGGGTTGCGACTGGAGTCGCAGGGGCTGGTGGTCGAGCGCATCGCCGCGACCGCGCAGGTATCGACTGTCGGTGCGCGGCTCAAGGCTCTCGTCGACGACGCCGACGAGCCGGTGTCCCTCCAAGAGGCGGTGTGGACGGAGTTGGTCGAAGATCCGAGCGCATTCACCGAGCCGCTCTCGCCGCTGGGTGAAATCATCGAGGAGAGCGGCCTCATCCATCAGACCGGTTTGCTGGCACCCGCCGAATTCGATTTCGATGCTTGGCGTTTCGAGCTGAACTGCAAGATGCTCGCCCGAGAGCATGACCTCGATCAGGACGACGCTTTCGCCCTCTACACGCTGATCAGAATCTTCGACCGGATGTCGATGGCGCTGGAGTCAGGCGAGGAATCCGTTCCTGAGTCGCTCTTCGCGCTGACGGCCGAGGTCGGGGGTGTGCTCGCCGATCCGCAGTTGGCGGCAGTATTCGCGGACAGGACGATCCGCGCAGGGCGCCGCGGCGCGGCCGCGCTGGGTCTGTTCGCCGAGACACTGGAGCCGAAGGTGCCTCGCGCCGCACGCGTCGCCTACCGGTGGCTGCGGGCCCTGGCGCTAGAGCAGCTCGGCGAAGTCGAGGCTGCCGAAAGCGAACTTCTGGCCGCCGAATCGATGGATCCCGACTGGCCGATGACGTTGTTGGAACTGGCGCGTTTCGCGTCCGATCGCGGCGACGCAGAACGTGGATTGTCGTTACTTCACCGTGCCGGTATCCCGCCCGATTATCACTTGGTCCAGTTACTGGAGCAGCACCGGGCCGAGGCACGCGCCGACATCGGCCGAAATGAGCCGTGCTGGTGCGGTTCTGGGCGCAAGTACAAGAAATGTCACCTCGGCCGCGAGGCGTTGCCGCTGCAGGATCGTGTCCGCTGGTTATTCGCGAAGGCCGCCCAGCACGTGTCGATGACTGACTGGGAGGAAGTACTTTTCGAGGTCGCCCTCGAACGCAGCCAATACTTCGAAGGTGATTCGCGCGAGGCCTTGGACGCGGCGATATCTGACTCGCTGGTAATGGACGCGGTGTTGTTCGAGGGCGGGGCGTTGGCCGACTTCCTCGATGTGCGTGGATTCCTGCTGCCCGAGGACGAGCGACTGCTCGCCGAGCAGTGGCTGCTGTCGGACCGGTCGGTCTTCGACGTCGAGCAGGTCCGCCCCGGCCAGGGTGTCACTGTGCGCGACGTGCGCACCGGCGACACCTACGACGTTCGGGAGCGCCAGGCCAGCCGCGGTCTGAAGCCTGGGCAGCTGATCTGCGCACGGGTGATTCCCGCGGGGGACACCATGCAATTCTCCGGATCGGTCGAACCCGTCGCACTGCACGAGAGAGACGCGTTGATCGAGCTACTCGACAACGAGCCCGACCCGGCCACGTTGGTGGAACAGTTGAGCCGACGGTTCGCGCCGCCGAGGCTGACCAACACCGAAGGCGAACCGACCATCCTCTGCGAGGCGACGGTGCGCGTCGGACCGGGGATCGAGGCAGCGCTCGACGAAAATTACGACCGGCCGGATGAGTCGCCGCTGTGGTTGGAACACGTTGTGACCCATGGCATGCGGCGGGTACGTGCCACGCTCGAGCTCGACGGGGACGCGTTGCGGGTCAGAACCAACAGCGAGCAGCGGATGGACCGAGTGCTGGCTGCCCTGGTGGCTCTTGACCCGGAAGTGGAGGTGCTCGACGACGCCCGCGTCTCCGTGCCCACCGTCCGCGAGGCCACCGCACTTGCCGAGCGGATGCCGCAGACCGGCGAGGGCATGCTGGACCCAGCCGATCCGCAAGTGAGCGCGGCGCTCACCGAGTTCATCCGGGAGTACGAGACCAAGTGGCTCGACGAGCCGATCCCCGCCCTGGACGGTCACACGCCGCGGCAGGCCGCCGATGATCCGACGCGGCGAGACGACTTGATCAGGTTGCTAAACACCTTTCCCGTCGGCGAAGCCGCGCGCGGGGGCATGGACAGCGACCGGTTACGGGCCGCGCTCGGCTTGATTCAACCCGGGTGACGTCTCCTGCCATGGAGCCGCGCCCACTCGATCAGCGGCCTCCTTCACTCCCGCGGCTGAGACCGTCGCGAGATAGTGCCCTTTCACTGCCGGCTCCCCTACCGCGACGAACTCATCAACGGGCCGGCCCCTTAAGCGTCTCGACGTCAGCCGCCTCAGCGGCGCGCCTCGCAGTGCGGGCCGACCAGCTCGGGCCGTCACCCAGAGTCGTTGTCAGACATGGACTATCGTCAGGCCCGCCACACCCTCTAGGACATCGAAGTCCTCGTCTTGCGTGACTACCGGCAGCTGCCTGGCGGCGGCGATTGCAGCGATCCATAGGTCATTGATCCGGACCCGTCGGCCCGCCTCGGCCACGTGCACGCGTAACAGCGCCCAAAGTCGAGCCGCCTCTTCGTCGACCGGAAACGCGGTCATATCTGCGACCGCATCCAGCGTACGAAGGCGACGCGCCCGGATCTCCGAGGTCCGCGCCGCGAGGACACCTGCATTCCGTTCGGCGAGAGTCACCACCGTCGTGGCCAGCTGCTCCGGAATCAGTGACGTCTCCAGTTGCCGCCCGTTCTTATCGGCGATGAAGACCGAGGCATCGAGGATACCGGCCACGGGCCGATCGGTCGTCACAACTCGTCGAGGTCCTCGGTAGTTTCACCGGCGAGCTCTGCGAGGTCATCACGCAAACCGGGGTCCGCCTGACTGGCATGGAGCCGCTTGACCAATTCTGCCTTCGACACCCACCGCCGACGTTTCGGCTCGACAGCGGTGATCACCGCGACGGCTCGTCCATTCACCGTGATCGTCACCTCTTCGCCTGCTTGAACGCGACGAAGCACGCCGGCCGTGTCGTTTCGCAGTTCGCGGGAGGCCACCGTGGACATGCTATGAGCGTAGCTTTATGTAGCACATAGATGTCCCGACCGAGTAAGACGCCGACAGGTCCTCCACAGTGGTCATGCGGTCGCTTCCCAGTCGTAACGGCTGTCGAGCAACGCCGTCACGCTTCTTGACTGCCAAGCGCGACCGTCAGGAGCGCGTTGACCCGACGAATTCAGCACCCGCGCGGCCGCTGCGCGAGTCACTCCGCAACCCTCTACCAGCCAACACACATAGCCGAGGAGGGCCTGGCGGCGCTCGGACCACGGCAACCCCGCCTGGGGAAGTGTTGGTGGCCAATCATTTTCGTGCGAGCCCACTGGCATGGCAGTCGCAGCCTGCGCGACGACCCTCTCGAGGCTGTCCACCCCGGCCGCGGCCAGCGCCGCCCGATCGAGAGCGTCGACGGCCTGCACCTCGCACCGCAACGCGTGGTCGATTTCGTTTATGCCACCCGCGTCTGGGACGGGCCAGAAATCGTGGCCCACCAGCAGGTCGAGTCCATGGCGTTGCAGCACCAGGCTCAACCGACGGTAATGCTGCTCGCGTCCGAGGTCCGCGAGCGGATCAGGCATCCATATCGGCAGCCGGGTCGCGATCGCCCGGGCTACCGCTGCGACGACGGCTTCGACCTCGGTCAAGTGGTCGTGCGAGGCGGGCGCGCCTGAGGCGAAAGCAAACATCGCGGCGATCGTGGCTGAACGCGGCTCGGCGCGAGCCGTCAATTGTTCACAGCGGCGGACGGTTTCGTCGTCGCCGAGCACGATGACCGGTGGTGCGGTCGCGTTGTTGGGTCGAATCAAGGCCAGCTCCCCTCGGCAGGCGAGACACCGGGCCGGGCTGAGGCGGGGCGTCTTCGAAGTTGATTCGACGGTATCGGCACCTGCCGACAATTCTGTGCGCCCGCGACGAAGTCGCGAAGTCCCGCCCCGAGGAATGGGAAGACGCCGCGGGAAAGGTTTGAGAACACGCGCGTCGCCGACACCCGCCTGTACAACGCCTGCGAGTGCGGGACAGGTCTATGGCGTGGTCAGGACACCGCCGCGCCGAGTTCTGCGTAGACGGCGGCTTCGAAGCCGAGGATCGTCTCGACCATCTTGGCGTCGAAGAACGGCAGCAACTGCGTGGCGATGACGGCGCCGATCCCCGCCTTGCGGTCGATCCAGAAGAAGCTGTTGAACAGTCCTGACCAGTCGGCCGAACCGGCGCTGCGCATCCCGGGTAGATCCGTCAGGTACAGGTGAAAGCCGAGGCCCCACCCCTGCGGCACGTCGAGCAGCTCGACCGGGTTGGCCAGCTCGGGGACCGTCGGTTCCATCTTCTTCGGTAGCGGCGCCCCGTCGAGATGGTCGCGCAGGGCGAGTTCCACGGTCTCCTGTTGGAGGATGCGGGTTCCGTCGAGTTCGCCGCCGTTGAGCCAGGCGCGTACGAATCGTCCGTAGTCGGCGATCGTGCCGTAGGAGCCGTGGCCGGCGGCGTCCCACTCGGGGTTGGCGGGCAGGTCGAGGTCGGTCGGTACGAGGCTGCCGTCCGGCGCGCGAAAACGGATGGGCAGCAAGCGAGAACGCTGCTCGCCGCTCGGGGCGAATGTCGAGTCGGTCATCCCGAGTGGTTCGTAGACGTGCTCGGCGAGGTAGTCGGCGAGCGTCTGGCCGCTCACGGCCTCGACGACCACGCCGAGCCAGTCGGTGCTGACGCCGTACTCCCAGACCGTGCCGGGATCGTTGACCAGCGGCGCGTGGATGCCCTGCTTGAGTCCGTCGAGCGGGGTGGGAAAGCCTTGCTCGGTGCAGAAGGTGAAGAGCTTTTGGTTCATGAAGTGGTAGCCGCAGCCGGCCGTGTGGTTCATCAGCTGGCGGACGGTTGCCTGCGTCTTGGGCGCGCGGAGGACGGGTTCCCCGCTCTCGAAACCGCCGAGCACTTTGAGCTCGCCAAATTCGGGCACGATCGAGGCGACGGGTGAGTCGAGGTCGACGCGTCCCTCTTCGACGAGCTGCAGCGCGGCGGTGGTGGCGACGGCCTTGGTCATGGATGCGTTGCGGAACATGCTGTCGGGCTTCGCATCTCCCGCAGCACTCTGGTAGAGGACGCCGTCGCGGCCAACCACTGTGGCCGCAACACCGTGTAGCGAGCCACCGGCGGTCACGCCGTTCAGCAGGTCGTCAATACGCTCAAACCCCATCTCAAGCTCCTTTGCCTGGCAGGATGCGGATCATCATTCCACGCGGCCAAGGGTATGCCCAGCAGGGTCGAGCGGCACTGACCGGCAAGTCGGGACAGCAGCAAGGTTGCAAGGACCCGACTGATGCCGATCACCCCATCGCCTCAGACTCGTTCATCGACGTAGCACGGATAAGGTCCGACCAAGTCACCGCCACCGGTCCTCCAGGGTGGGTGTTGGCGGTCAACGACTCCAAGTTGATTGCGTGTGCCCATTTGGGCAGAGTGTCGATGAGCTCCAGGTCGGCCACGAAGTAGAGATCGCCGCGAGGGCCAGGGTAGCCACTCGCGATCAATTGAGCTGCGGTTGCTGGGCGCCAATGAATAATCCTTGCCGCGCCGGCTACTTGTAAAAGTTCGTTCCGGCGCTCGTATAACAAGAGCAGCTTCGCGCCGAGTTCTCGCCCACCCATTTCAACCGCGCCAGCTCGATCTCCAGCACGAATGTTGTACTGCCGCAGGCGTTCTATCCATTCACGATGCTCGAGACCTCGGACAAAACCGAGAAGCACATCCGTGTCGGCGGGAGGTGCGTCCAGAAAGGCTGTTGTCAGTGATGAGCTGGGCGTGGGTTCACCAGGTTGATGTACAGTCGCGGTCCAAAAGCGGTGCCGTTCATCGCGCGTGACCTGGTTGGAGACATGTGTCAGCACATCGGTAAAAAATTGGTCGAGCGCCAGCGAGGACGCTGTGAGGCCATCTCCACTCGGCCTCAGCGGGAACGCGCCCAGTCCTGGCAACAATTCTTTAAAGCCCGGATGACGTTGGATGTTCACGATCTCTGAGCCTGGGTATAACACGTACGCTCCCGCTGTTCGCGAGATCGCGTCTCGATAGGCGTGCATCTTGAGCAGATCGTCCCGCTTCGCCCTACCAGACGTGGTCGAATCGTCCGAGGACAAGTCCGGATCAGGCGTTGTTGATGTCAGCTGTGCGACAAGGTTGTCGACACGGTACTTCGCATCGAAGTGCAGCCAAACCTCCAGCTCTTGTGCGGAAACACGTGAGGGCGTGCTACTTTCGGGTTGAATGCGTACTGAGCAGTCGGGGCGCATCGCCCGACTCCATGAGCCGCGTCGGCCATCGTTTCCTCCGAAGTTTCGGTTGAAGAACACCTCGACAGTAAGAGGCCGGTCGGCTCTCTCAACTGACCACGACAGTTTCGACTTGTCGCCTGATCGCATCGTTACGGCGGTGCCGTCACTCGCGACGGCAAATGCACGCGCCATCCGGTCTTCCCCGCACACACGCCCTAGTGAATCCACCACTGCAAGAAAGCACCAAAACTCGTATAGCGTTGCGACGTTGCGTTGCGAGGCGGCGAAGACATCCGTTATGTCCGCGCGATCAAACATCACCGTCGGGCCCGACTCCGTCATCGCAAACGTCCGAAATATTTCGCGGTAGCCGGCGCGTTTGAGCAAGACTTGATCCGAAATCGGCAGCCTCCGTAATGCACTTACCTCTTGGTAGATGGGGTGCGCCAGGTACTCGTCGAGTTGAGCGCCGACGTCAGTAGCGATCTGCAAACCGCGGCGCAGTGGTCCGGACTCAATGCTCTCGGACGACGATCTCAGCCGGTCCAAGAGCTCCAAAGAAACAGCTCGCCAACGCTCCAATGCGAATTTGACGAACTGGTTGGCCGGGTTGTCGACGCTCGCTTCGGCACGATCACGGATGAGCGCGGCAGGTAGCGATTCAAGCGTGGCAGGACCAGCTAACCACGGCACCCGCCGACCGGGGGCGCATACTGCTCGGCGAAAAGCGGACCCCGCAGGGAAGGGCGACCCAATCGGACGAATCTCTTGCTCAGAAACCCATGTGCGGTGTGGTTGCGAGGTCACATGCGAAAGTGCGGCCTCGAAGGTCGGATCCTGCAGGTGCGCCGCAACCATCGCGAACCGAAGGTACAGCAGTTCCGCGGTCATCTCGCTTGGTGCAAGATCAATGAAGCTTGGTGCGAACCCTTGCAATACTGCCTCAGCAGCGAACAACGAAATATCAACGAGCATTTGCCGATACTCGGTCTCGTGCTCGAGTTTGACCGCGAGAACATCTATCTCAGTCGCCCCTCTTCGGCGGGTCGTCCTGTCAACAACTTGGATTCGGAGACGTCCCACCGCTTGTCCAGGACGTAGCCGTCCTCGCTTCCGACTCGCATCGTCAGGGTCGAACAATTCACGCGGCTCAATGTCTACATCGGATGCAACGGTGCAGATTTCGTAGTGGTAGATCCCCGCTTCACGCAATGCCGCATCACCGGTCACCGGAAATGTGCTGTCCTGCCGACCCGGCAGGTTGGCGATCAACAGCTCACCGACGGCTTCGCCTTCGTTGTCTCGAAGCGCCAACCGGATCGGTTCCTGTTGCACGGCTACTCAGCAAAGCTGACGAACTGGTTCGCACGAACGGACTCGATCATGCGCACGATTTTGTGATGCGTAACGGGCAGCCGCGGGGACGTATTGGCTCCCCCCTCGGCTAGCGCCTTCAGCTCGTTGAGGACCGGCTCGATCCTCCGCCGCGAGCCGTGCACCTTCGGCAGGACTTTCTGCATCATCACAAGGTCGAGCGCGGTACGACCGTCGGTGTCTCCTGTCGCTCCAAAGAACGAACAGAACCGGAGGATCTCGTAGAGTGTTCGGTGCCCAAACTCTTGGTTCGCGCGGGCCAAAATCGTATGCGCATCGCGAAGCATCGACACGATTTCGTCGCGAGCCGGGTGAGGATGCTCTTGTTGCCAGTCGTCGCGCTCAGCAAGCGATGCGAAGGCGCGGACTCTCTCGTCGGCTCCCGCGGCTATAGCACTCGGCCGCTGGAGCTCAGGATCGAGTTCGTAGGCACTCACCCGAAATTCGAAAGTAAAGGCCCTGTCGAGGACCTTTGGGGAGAACATATAGGTTGTCTCGTCCACGTTGACTGTCCCGACTACGAAAAGGTTTCGCGGCAAGGGGAGCCTTTGCGCCTCTACGTCACGCAGAACCCATTGACGAGCACTTTCTTCGAAGACAAGATCCGGCAAGACCGGGCGTCGTGATTCGACCCCAGAAAGAAAGTCTGAGAAGTACCGCTCCACGTGCGCCAAGTTCATTTCATCCAGGATGAGCAAGTATGGGTGCTCGGGATCGTTCGCTGCGCGGAGGATAAACTCGAACGCCTCCGGGACAAACCACACCGGTGCCCCCGAGGCGGATGTACGGAGCGCGTCCTCGTACCCGAAGATTGATTCCGGTCCCGTCCAGTCAGGGCGCACGGGTACAACGACGTGGCGATGACGCCCATGGTCATCTGTGCCGAACCACTCGCCGAGTCTCATCGCGAGCTGAGTCTTGCCCGAGCCGGCCAGCCCCGTCAGGATCGCGAACGGCTTCGCAAGGAGGCTGCTCACGAACGATCTCACCAAATTCGAGCCCGCTGGAAAACGAAGTCCCGAGTCATCTACAGCGTCGGCAAACTCATGAAAAAGTTCAGCCGGCGTAGGAAGGTCCGATGACCTTGAGGTTGAACGTCCAGTAGCTGGAACCGGAGGAAGGTGTGCGGCGAGTTCGGGAAACCGCAAGGCCAGTTCGCTCACGAAGTCGTCCCGAAGGCGAACGAGATAAACCTGCTGAACGGATCCAGTGACTGTGAACGGCGCCCCCTGCTTGATCCGCGCGCCCTCGTCAATAGCGCCAAGTGCAACTGGTTCGTTCAGCTCCTCATACTGCGTCTCGACTAGCCGACCCGCTTCCTCCCAGGCTTGATCACCCAGCGGATTCGGTGCAGGCTTCGAAGCAGCGCTTACATGGCTCGCGGCCCGCAACGAGCCATTGCTGTAATGCAGAACGACGTCGCCTTCACGGACTTCGTCCATGGTGTCCCAGTGATATTGCGGACGACCTGCCTTATTACGCATTGGTGCCCAGAGAAACCCGCCATCGCGCTCTTTCGTGTATGTGGCACCTTGATTAACCCACCAGACCGACACTGGAGGCCCGAGGAAAGCGACTCCCTCCTTCGTAACGGCACCGTCTCTATCGATGAGCCCACTTTCTATGAGGAGTTCTCGGTAACGCGCACCTTGCGATTCGAAGGTCCGGTCCGCTTGCCACTGGTCGGTATCCCCATGCTCCGAAAGCGCTCGCCCTAGATCGTCATTGGAGAAGTCGGGATTCAATTCACGTACAACTTGCAGAGCAATTCGGACATCCCTAGCCAAGGGGGCACTGCCGCTAGACAAACGGTCACGAAGCACGCGGCCCTGATTTTCCTTAACTATCCACGGATTGCTCACTTCAACCTCTTCGGCGTACGCGACTCCGGCGTTAGTGAGCTTCCACCTGCGTACATCCTCCGTCACCAGATCAAGCATCCGTGCGAATCGAAGACAGTCGCGAGCCCGCCTCTGCGGGTTCTCGAACGGACCGTCGGATTTGAAGAGTTGTGCTGGATCATCTCCAAGGAGCTCCTCGGTACTGGCCGAACCAAGCTCTCGAAGGCGGGCGAGCAGCAGATTGCCATAACTGAACTTGAGCGTAGGGATAGCCAGCACCGTTTCAGGCTAAATGCGCGAGCCGGCAACGCGCAGCATCCTCGAAGCATCCGCGATTTACCGTTCAGCGGATCAGCGTCGAGGTTGCTAGCCAACTTCGGCAGTTCACGAACCTGCCCGGCTGACAACCAAACGCGACAGAAGGATGAGGGTCACTACGGGTCCAGCCCCGAGCGCACCAACTCCACGCTCTCCGCAACTATCTGTCCAAGATCCCCCACGCACCCGCCGCGGCCCCAGTTTTCCACGGCCACAACGAGCGCCGCCGCCAGCACGGCGCCTGTCACTTCTGCTTTCAACTCAACCCCCGGCACGTCTACATACCGCGCTCGCACGAAGTCGGTGATCACCGCCGCGAACGACGCCTGCACCACCCGCAGATGACCGGCCGCCCGCTCCCCGATCACGCTCGCCCGCAGCAGCGCCGCCTGGCGCACCACCTCTAAGTCGTGCGGAAAGCTCCCGACGCTCGCCATCACCGCGTCGAACAATGACTCCGACGCCGGTCGCCGCGCCAACGCCTCGGCCAGCCACTCCAAGTGCGTCTCGTAGTCCGCGAACAGCACCGCTTCCTTCGTCGGGAAGTGCCGGAAGAACGTCCGCTCGGTGACGCCGGCCTCCTCGGCCAGCTGCGACACCGTCACGTTCGCGAACCCGTCCTTCGCGAACCGCGCCAACGCCACCCGCCGCAGCGCCTCTTTCGTCGCCTGACTGCGCTGCTGATGCAGGTTCACGGGCATCGCCATAGTCCCGTGATCGTATCCCACATATTTGTCAGTACCGCCACAATTATGTCAGTACTGACATAGCCTGCCCCGCATGAGTGACTATGACGCGATCGTCGTCGGCGCCGGACATAACGGGCTGACCGCCGCCGCCATCCTTCAACGCGCCGGCCTCAACACCTCGATCCTCGAGGCCAACACCTACGCCGGCGGTATGGCCGCCACCGTCGAACTCATCGACGGGTTCCGCTACGAGATCGCCGGATCGGTGCAGTTCCCCACCCCAAGCGAGATCACCAAGGACCTCGGCCTCGACACCCTGCCCACCGTCGACTCCGACGTCATGTCGGTCAACATCGGCGAGGCCTGCGAAGAAGCCATGGTCTTCTACCGCGACCCCATGCAACTCATGACCCACCTCGCCGAGAAACACGGCACCGACGCCGTCACCGGCATGGCCGAACTCATCGCCTGGAGCCAGGGCCCCGCCCGCGCGCTCGGCCGCTTCGACGTCCGCAAACCACCCAAGACCATCGACGAGATGTATGCCTGCGCCACAGACGAATCCGAGCGACACGCCATCCACGAAACCCTTTTCGGCTCCGCGATGGACGTCATCGACCGCTACCTGCCCGACCGCAAGCGCCACGCCGTCATGCGCGGCATGCTCGCCTTCCTCGCCATCAACTCCACCTACCGCGGGCCCTACACCCCCGGCAGCGCAACCTGCCTGGCCTTCGCCCTCGCCGTCCCCGACGAAGGCACCGCAATGATGACCAAACTCGAAGGCGGCATCGGCGCCCTCACCGAGCACCTGCGCGAGATGTTCGAAAGCCGCGGCGGCGAGATCGGCTACCGCACCAAGGTCGAACAGATACTCGTCGACAACGGCAAGGTCACCGGCGTCCGCTGCAAGGACGGCCACACCATCACCGCACCCGTCGTCGTCTCCAACCTCTCCCCCGACACCACGCTCACCGAACTCGTTGAGCCCGAACATGTCTCACCCCAACTGCTCGAACGACTCCAAGGACGCGACCACCGCGCGTCCTTCGTCCAGATGCACTTCGCCCTCGACGGCCTCCCCGAGTTCGCCCCGCCGTACGACCTGCTCAACGAGCCCGGCATGCAGCCGTCCGTCGGCATCTTCGGCTCACCCGAAGAACAACAACGCCAATGGGAAAACGCCTGCCGCGGCATCGTTCCCGACAACCCATCGCTAGGCATCCAGATCCCGTCAGTGCACGACCCGAACATGGCCCCGCCCGGCAAGCACGCCGCCAGCGCCTACGCCTACGCATTCCCCGTCGAGACGCCCCGCGACCAGCACGGCCACCTCAAGAACGAGATGGCGCAACGCGTCATCGACAAGATCACCCGCTACGCGCCGAACTTCAAAGACATTCAGATACGCCACATCACCTTCGCGCCGTACCACATGAACACCATGTTCGGCGCCCCCGCCGGCGACTTCTGCCACGGCCTGCTGCACCCCGACCTCATGGGCCCGAACCGGCCCGGCCCGAAGGGTTTCCGCGATCTACCGGTCGGCATCGACGGGCTATACCTCGGCGGCGCCGGCTGTCACGGGGGCCCCGGCATCACCTTCATCCCCGGATACAACGCCGCCTACCAAGTGCTCGACGACCTCAGCTGAAACCTCGCCTCAACTTTCCGAGCGGTCAAACAGCGCGTAGCCGCGGAGAGTAAACCCGCCGAGATGCCACACTGATCCCCGTGGTCCGCACAGGCGCTCGAGCACAGGCTCTGCAAAATCTCATGGCCCGCGCCGGATTCACTGTGGCCACTAGTGCTCCACCTGCTCCTCGGCTCGAAGCCCTCGGCTCACGAGCTCGTGAGCGGGTCGCCGAGTTGTTTGAGTCGCTCGGCGGACAGACACCGATGTCGCGATTGCGACCCGGGGCGTGGGACCTTGCCTTCTCGGGTGGGCTGGTGATCGAACTCGACGAGGAGCTCCACTTCAACCGTTACCGGGCTCAATCGCTCCAACCGCAGTGGGCGACAGCCCTTCCATGGCGCGATACCTATCTCGACTTCTGCAACGACTTCGAGAAGGAGTGCCACGCGGCAGGCAGATGGGGGAAGCGGTGGACCACTCCGTCCTGCGAGGCGATGTTCGGGCCGCCGAGTCCACCCGGTGTTCTGGACGGGCTTGGCTCACCTCGATGGAAGCAACGCGCGCTCTACGATGCGGTCAAAGACATTGCGGCGCTGCAGGCGCAGACGCCCCGGCTCTGCCGGCTCTCGATCTGGGACCGGGTCGGCGAGACGACGATCGGCGGCGCACTCGCTGGAGGCGCCATCGACCTTCGCCACTTCGCCGACTTCGTCGCACAGCGGACGATCTAGCCGCGCCTCACCCACCCGACGCGCGGCTTATTCCGCGTCAGACAGACCGCACGGACGGTACCGCTATCGCGCCGGTTTCCTTGCCAGCAGCCACGCTTCGCCGTCGCCTTCGCCCGCGGCGATGACCTCGAGCTGAGGGAACGCCGCAGTCAACTCGCCGGGCTGCACCCGGAACCGCCCTGCGCCCGCGCCGACCACGCTCAGCGCTGAGATCGCCAGCAGCCCACCGGGTGCCAACTGGTCCGTGATGGACCGGTCGAGCCGAGAATCACGGAAGCGGTGACACATGACGACGTCGACAGGCGGGCCCCCTGGTAGGCCACCGTCGAGATCGACCACATCGAACTGGCACCGCTCTCCCACGCCGGCCTGCGCCGCCAGTTCCCGTGCCTGATCGATGGCTGTCGCCGAGATGTCGAAACCCCAAACGTCGAGCCCGCGACGGGCAAGCCACACGCTGGCGGCCCCGGGCCCACATGCCAGATCCATTGCCCGACCGCGAGTCGGGAACTCGGCCTCGAAGGGAGCGAACACCGCAGGAATCTCGGGTGCGGATACACCCGGCGTCGTACGGTTCCGGTATCGCTCTTCCCAGCGGATGCGATCCTGCTCGCTCACGCACTTCAGCGTACGTTCGCGTTCCGCCCATCCACCCCGAGACCCGCAGCTCGCCAATGCGGACACCAGACACAACCCTGATCTGGCCGCAGAGAGGTTGGGGCACAACGAGAACGCAACGCGGCCAGCTCTGTTCGCACGAGGCGACAAGGTCGCTCGTCCGACGCCTCCGCGAACGACACCGGGTCACGAGAGCGCCGATCCGCCAAGCCACACCAAAGATGCCGATGCGCTGGGTGATTGACGACTTCAACCCCAGTGCGTGTCAGCGGAGATAGACCTGGCCCTCTTGCGGATATCCGCCGCCGGCCGTGGCGATGTGCACATGGTCGTAGTGGTTGGCGGTGTCTGAGCCGCGGTCCGACATGACATTCTTCGAGCCGTTGGGGCGGTAGATGGTCTGGCGCCAGATGGCGTGCTCTAGGCCGAAGCGTTCCGCGTTCGCCATCACGTAGGCAAGGACCTTATCTCCGAGTTCGATTCCCGCCGCCGAGCGAGCATTCGGGATCATCACGTCGATCGCCAACCCGTGCGGATGCCATTTCAAAGAATCGGAGCGCACGCCGCCGATGGTGAGGATCTCGGGGAACTCCGCGCTGACCGCACGCGCCGCCAAGATCGTGTCGACCTGCAGTCCCGTTTCCGGCGCCCGGCCCTGCGGCAGCACTGGCGGGACACTCGGGGCGGGCGGTTGTGCGGCCATCAGGTTCACCGCCGGTGGCGGTGGTTGTGGCGCCGTTGCGACGTCGCAGCACGCAACCGCGTCACGGACGGGCGGATAACTGTCTGCGCCGACCACAAACAATGTGGCGGCGGTAATCACGCCTGCAACGACCGCCAAGCGCGGACGCCGCCGCATCTTGGCGAATGAATGTCGTCCCATCGACGGCGGACGATACCCACCACCCCTATACGCTGACCAATCGCTCACGAGTCTTTCAGCAACCGAAGGCGCCGCCCCTGGTATCGCCGAAAGCGTACGTCACAGACGTTTTAAAGGTACACATAGCGGACTGAAGCAAAGTCCGGCGACGGTTTGCTCGTGGTCCAGATCATGTGCCGCACGGCAATGTGACGCAGCCCGAACTGCCGCCCGGACCACATCGAGAACTGCGTTTCGTCCGCCAGCTCAACTGAACGACCGCACGGCGCTGATCAGGGCGTTAGGCTCCGGCGGTGGCCAACTACGTCACCGAGATCGGCCTGTTGATCATCGGGATCTTCCTGCTGTTCCGCGGGCTGCCCGGTGTGCTGCAGCTTCTCGCAGCCCTCGGCTGGCAGCGCGTCTCGGGAACCATGCTGGGCTCGGGTGTCGCCGGCTACCAGACCCAAGCCGGAGCCGGACGCATGGGCGCCAACGTGCAGCGCTCCGTTGTCGCCTATCAATACCAAGTCAACGGCCAGACCTTCGTCGGGCAGCGCGCCGCGTTCGGCACACCCCTCGGATTCGGCATGGGCTTGGGCGGTATCGCCTCCGCACAAGCCTCTCGATACGCACCCGGCCAAACCGTCGACGTCTGGGTTGACCCGAAGAACCCTGTGAACTCGGTGCTACGCCGAAGCGCCCCTTCGTCATTGGTGATGACGGCACTCGGCGTCGCTGTGCTGATCGCCGCTGTCATCTCGTTGATGGGCTGACGTGCTCGCCGACGACCGCTTCGCACTCAGCCGCCGACGCCTCCTGCAACTGTCCGGCCTGGCGGCCGCTGCCACCGTCGTACCGCCACCCTTCGCAACGGCGGCTCCGCCGAACACCCCAAACATCCTGTGCCGCACCGCCTGGGGTGCCCAGCCGCCCCATCCCGGTGGCACGCAACACATCCCCGTCCGCATGACGATCCACCACACCGCGGTGACCCTCGGCGACAACGCCAACGCGCCGGCACGCCTGCGCCAGCATCAGCACTATCACCAGGACACCCAGGGCTGGATCGACATCGCCTATCACCTCAGCGTCGACCGCAACGGCAACATCTACGAACTGCGAAAGCCCGAACTCGTCGGCGACACCGCCACGAACTACGACCCGACCGGTCACTTCCTGGTTGTCTGCGAAGGCGACTTCGACAAGGAGGAGATCACCGAGGAGCAGCTCAACGGTGCTGCGCTCGCCTTCGCCTGGGGAGCACAGCGATTCGACATCCCGACCGACACGCTCGCCGGGCACCGCGACGCCAGCCACGACACCTCGTGTCCAGGTGCGAACCTCTACACCCACGTCAACGACGGTGATCTCAAGAACCGCGTCGATGCTCTCCTCGCCGCCGGAACGGTCGACCTCCGCACCATCTGCGGGCCCGAGGCGTCCAAAGCAGTCGCAGACATCGAGTCCGGCCTCCGCTGACCGCACGCCGCTGCGACGGCGACTGCAGACCCACCGATCGACACCCGGGCGCTGCCGCGCACACCTGAGCGTCGTCACGATCCAGGCGGGGTCGTCCGAGCCGGCGTTACGCCTGTGGCGCATGAGGTACGACTGTCGTCGACTCCCATATCGGCGGCCTCCAGCAAACTAATGATAGGGAAATCCCTGATTTCTCGGCCTGGCTATCTCCGTACCGTTTACCTCAGAGGAACCTGAAACGGCCTGCTCGTCACAGTTTCCGCAATCAAGCACAAGTGAACAGACAAATGATGCGCCGGCTAAGACTGGCGCCACGATTCGCCGCAGCAACGTTCAACGCGACCGTCTTCGCCGTGTCGCGCCGAGCACGAGCACGGCCCGACACGACGTCGCACCGCTACGCGATCGCGTCTCGCCCGAAGTCGACGCATCCGCCGCACGAACCCGTACGACCAAGAAGTACAGCCATGAGAAAACTGCTGACCGGCCTCACGCTGGCACTGACCCTGGGCACCGCCACCGCAATCGGAACCGCCGCATCGGCATCCGCCGACGAGTTGAGCTACCTGAACGCCATGTCCCGCCTCGGCATCACGCCCACCGACGGCAACTACGTCACGCTGCTGCGCCTGGGTTACGCCATATGCGCGGACAAGTCGATGTGGGTCCCGCTCAACACCACCGTCGACAACGTGGCCTGGAACAACAACGTCACCTACACGCAAGCCCAGGCAGTGGTGATCGCCGCCAACACATACCTCTGCTAGCCGCGCGCCAATCCGACACTCCCGAAGGACACCACCATGGTCTACCCCAACCCGTACTACGACCATCAGCAGCCGACCGTCCCGTGGCCCGATGGCTATGACGATTCAGACCCCAAGCGCGCCAAGCGAAATCCCGTCGTCGCCGCCTCACTATCCGGAGGCGTCGCGGTCCTCGTGCTGGCGGTCGGCGTCCTGGTCGGTCTTCAGCTCAGCGGAAACGGGCCCACCGACACCGACTCGCCGGATCCGTCCCCGACCGTCGTCGCGAGCGCACCGGCGCCCACGGTCCCGCAAGAGCCCGCCGGGCCGCGGCCTGCCCACGACCCGACACGCCTGGACCGGTCGACATACCGATCGCTGACCGCGCGCGAGTTCGCGCTCATGGCCAAGGATCCCGACGCGTGGGCCGGCCGAAAGATCGTCGTATACGGGGTGATCACTCAGTTCGACTCCGCCACGGGCACGACGCTGTTCCGCGCGGACACCGGGCCAGCGCCGATGACGAATGTTTACGACTACGACCAGAACACCTTGGTCACCGCTCATGACGCGGACATGGTCGCCGACTTCGTCCAGAAGGACAGGGTGACGATGTACGTCGAGGTGCAGGGGGCGACGACCTACGAGACCCAGATCGGCGGATCGACGACCGTACCGTCGCTGATGGCCCACATCATCGAAAGCACCAGCCGTCCCACGACACGGCCCGCGCCCTCGACGTACCCGGCCTCACAACCCGACGCCGAAACCGCAAGCGGGAATCAACTTCGCGCGATTGCCGCGAGCGATCGCCCGATGGTCCTGGCAACCATCGCCGATACCTGGGTGCCGCAATTGAGTTCCAAGCGGCTCGGACTAGTCGCCGAGGGACGCACGTGGACAGCCTCGGCGATCCTTTCCGAACACCAGCGGCTTCGTCAGGCCTACCCCGGTGCTCGGTTGCTGTGGTCCGGAGACTGGTCGACCTTCTCCCATTCGGATTTCTGGGTGACGGTCGCCGGGGCGACGTTCCCGACCGCCGACGGTGCCTTGGCGTGGTGCAGGAGCAACGACTTCGACCGCGATCACTGCTTCGCGAAGCTGATCAGCACCACTCACGCCGTCGAGGGCAGCACGGACTACAACTGATCGCCGCCCCACGCGGATACGATCCATTGGTGGCCCACCGCCGTCGTCGGATAGTCGTCGTGATGGCGGCGGCCGCCCTGCTGGTGCAGTGCGAGTCGCCCGCACCGCCGGCCGAGTCCACGCCGCCACCGAGCACAACCACCACTACGCAGACCACAGCCGCCGCGCCACCTCCCCCGCCGTCGACCACTCCGCAGCCGACACCTGCCCACGTTCTGCCGGTCACCGCCGCCGAACTCGGCGAAAGTTGGCGTCCCGGTTGCCCCCTGGAGCCTGAGAGACTGCGACGGGTTGAGATCGACTACCTCGGAATGGATCTCCAGACACACCGCGGCGAGTTGATTGTGCACGAAACCCTCGTACCCGAGGTGATCGAAATCTTCGAAGAGCTCCGCCAAGCGCAGTATCCGATCGAGAAGATGCAGACTCCCGATCATTACCCGGGCGCCGAAGACGAGCTGTCCATGCGCGACAACAACACCTCGGCGTTCAACTGCCGCGACATCCCCGGCTCCGGCAACTGGTCCCACCACGCCTACGGCCGGGCCATCGACATCAATCCCCTTCTCAACCCCTACATCGACGACGCGGGGGACCTCCAGCCCGCCAACGCCGGACCCTATCTCGACCGCACCCGCATCGACCCGGGCCTGCTGCACGACGGCGATCCCGCGGTGCGGATCTTCACCGACCGCGGCTGGACATGGGGCGGTAACTGGCGCACGCCCAAGGATTACCAGCACTTCGAGCGGCCCGAATGAACTCAGGCACACAAGAATTCATGTTCTGTATTCGCGACCCATTCCATATCGGATAGTTACCCGACACTGCTAACCGGTGCGTAGCGTCATGGGCTGTTGCCCACGCCGATGGAGAGCGTATGCCGTTTCCCTGGGAATTGAATTCCGAGTACCCCTACCATCACGAGACCTATCCCGATCAGCGCTGCCAGCCAAGCGATCTCGCTCGTCCGGAGGAGCCTCTTCCACCGGTCACCGAATAGCCCATTTCCGACCGGACGCCGACTGGGCGTGCTTAGGATTCAGCCGGAATGGTCAACCTGGTCCGCCACCCGGTTCGCGTCCCTCGGGTCGAGAAGCCCCGCGCCGAGGGGCGCTTCTACCTGCCCGGCGGCCGCCGCCTCGGTTTCGCGGAGTTCGGAGCCCCAGATGGTGACCCGGTGTTGTGGTTTCACGGCACGCCGGGCGGCCGTCGCCAGTTCCCACTCCTCGGTCGCCGCGCCGCCGAGAAGCTCAACCTGCGCGTGATCGTCATCGGCCGCCCGGGAACCGGCCTCTCCGACCCCCACCCCTACGATTCCGTGGCGGACTGGGCGGCGGACATGACGCACGTCGCCGACGACCTCGGCGCCGAACGCCTCGCGGTGGCGGGCCTGTCCGGCGGCGGCCCCTACGCCCTGGCCTGCGCCGCCGTGCCGCCGCTTTCCAGCCGAGTCGCCGCGGTGGCGGTGCTCGGCGGCGTCGTCCCGTCGGTGGGACCCGACGCCCTCGCCACGGGCGCCATCGACCTCGCCCGCCGATTCGCACCAGTCCTGCACGGGTTTCGCCGGCCCATCGCCGAAACGGTTCACGTGTTGCTGTTGCCGGTGTTGCCGCTCGCGCACTACGTCTGCCAGGCCTACGCCAGTGTGGTGCCCGAGGGCGATCGGCGGGTGCTCAAGGATTCCGAGATGGAGGGCATGTTCATCGAGGACCTCGTCCTCATCTCCAAGGGTCGCTTCCAGGCGATCGTCGATGACGCCCGACTCTTCGGCCGCGACTGGGGTTTTCGGCTCGGCGACGTCAGCGCACCGGTGCGGTGGTGGCATGGCGATGCGGACAACATCGTGCCCCTGCGGTGCGCGGAGGCCGCCATCGACCTGTTGCCCAACGCCGAACTCGTTCTGCGACACCAGGAAAGCCACCTCGGCGGCTTCGCCACCGCGGACGAGGTGCTCGGTTATCTGCGGTCCCAGCTCGACTCCGCTCCATGACCGCCACTTCGCCGAGCATGCCCGCCGGATTCGACTGCCCAGGCCCTCTACGCGCACCGGCTTCCGCCGAGGAATTCACGAGCTGACAGGCTTTCTCCCACTCTCACTTTACGACAGCGGGTGGGGCTTGCGGCAAGGCCCCTGACGTGCTGCACAATCGTCCGGCCACGCACACGACGAACAAAGGAGCAGTGTGTCGAACCCGCCAAAACCGTTCGAAGTCCACGACTCTGGTGCCTACCTTCACGGCACGAAGGCCGACCTCGCCGTGGGCGACCTGCTGGTGCCGGGGCGCCCCTCGAACTTCGAGGACGGGCGCATCTCCAACCACGTCTATGTGACGCAGACGCTGGACGCCGCCACCTGGGGAGCCGAGCTGGCACCGGGCGAGGGACGCGGCCGCATCTACATCGTCGAACCACTCGGCGCCGTGGAGGACGACCCGAACGTCACCGACAAGAAGTTCCCCGGCAACCCGACGCGCTCGTACCGCACCCGCGAACCGGTCAGAATCGTCGGCGAGATCACCGACTGGGTGGGCCATCCACCCGAGCAGATTCAGGCCATGCTCGACGGCTTGGAAGACCTGCGGCGCCGAGGACTGGCCGTCATCTACGACTGAGCCAGGTGACTACTTCTTGAAGGCGTCCTTGATCTTCTCGCCGGCATCCTTGAAGTTGGCCTTCGCCTGACGCCCACGGCCCTCGTCGCGGGTGCGCGGGTCGCCGGTCATGTTGCCGACGGCCTCCTTGGCCTTGCCGGCGAGGTTGTCGACCTTGTTTCTGGCTTTGTCCGTTGCGCTCACCGTTCCTCCTCGAAGTCGAATTGCCCCTCGGATACCTCGACGGCGACGGACGAAAACCTCACATGCGGGAGTACCGCGCCAGCGCGAAGCTGTACAACCCGTAGGCCGCGAAACCCGTTGCCGCGACGATCAAGATCGCCTCACCGTAGTGTGCGCGTCCGAGCGCCTTGACCGCTCCGTCGAGTCCGGTGGACTTGGCCGGATCGCTCACGTAGGTCGCGACGACGACGGAAAGGCCCGCCGCGAACAGCACCAAACCCTCGGCGACATGACCACAGATGCCCAGCACCGTGATCAACCGGCCACCCGGGACGGTGAGGTCTTTGAGGAACTTCCGCGACGCGCCCTTGTGGACGAAGTAGGCGCCGATCACCGCGATCGACAGCCCCGCTAGCACCAGAACCGCCTTGCCGCCGTCGGACTGCATCAACCGCGCGCTCAGACCGGACGTCTGCTCGCTGCCCTTCGTCCTGGCGCCCAGCGCGAACTGGATCGCGGTGAAAGCCACCGCGCAGTACACCAACGCCAGCCCAAAAGCCCTGAGCCGGTTCATGAGTGGCGAGTCGCGTTTGTGCGCCTCGGTACTTTCACCGGGATGCAACCCCAACACCGTTTCGGCGAACCGCCACATCGCCAGCGCGACGAGCCCACCGGCGACGATCCACAGCGAGAAGGTCCCGCCGCCCTCGGTGGCCAGCGTCGCCAACGCACCGGACTGGTCGGCGTCCCCGCCCAGGCCCAGCGCGATCCGCAGGATCGTGTAGCCCACGAGCAGGTGCAACGTCCCGCTGACGGGATATCCCGCACGCGCGAAGAACTGGACCACGCGACTTCCGGTGGCATCGTTGACCGCGCCCTTGAAGCTCATGCTGCCGCCGGACCGCCTGACACCCGGCTTTATTACCCCGGCCCTTTTCCGGCAAAACGGCCGATGACCACCCTCGGCGACGCCCCGCCGGGGTAACCTCCCCACGCCAGGAGGTGTCAGATGCGATTCCGGTCCAACTGTTTACCGGTGTTGGCGGCGGTGGCCGTCGTTTCGGGGTGCGGCCTGGTGGGGCCGACACCGAGCGAGGAACCCGCCCAGTCCGGCCGGATCGTCATCGACGGCACCGGTGTGGACACCCAGTCCGTTGAGTGCACCCAGCACGAGTGGTCGATGCAGATCGACGCCAAGGCGAAGACGGGCAGCGCGCAGGTGTTCCTCGAGCTCGGCGGTGATACGCCCGTCGTGCGGACCGTCAACATCGAGAACGTCAACGAGATCAACGGCGCCGCCGGCGGTGAGACCGGTGATGCCGAGGCCACCACCAAGGGCAACGTCTACACCATCTCGGGCACCGTCGTCGGCGCCGACGGGCGCAATCCCGCCCAGGCCCGCACGATGCCCTTCGAGATCAAAGCGCCCTGCTGAGTCGGTCACCTCTGCTTCAAAAGGGATGATGGGGCGCCCTTTCCACCGGTAACATCCCGCGCGTGCCGGACGGTACTCGCGTCGACGCCGAGCAGCGTCAGGTATCGGGGCTCGCCGCTGTCATGACGGTGCTCGCGATGGGCCTGGGCTATGCGATCGCGATCGGCGACCCGACGACCTTCTCGGCCAACCTGCAACTGGTCTCGAGCGGTGTGGGCATCACCGGATCCACCGCGACCTTCGTCGCCAGCCTGGCCACGCTGACCATGGCGGCGGCGGTCCTGAGCGCCGGCGCGCTCGGCGACCTTTACGGCATGCGGCGGATGTATCTGCTCGGGCTGGCCGGGGCCATCGCGTTCAGCGTGCTCGCCGCCGCCGCGCCCGCCCCTGCGGTGCTGATCGTCGCTCGCGCGGGCGCCGGCGTGATGCTGGCGTTCCTGATCGGCCTGTCGCTGGCGATCACCAACGCGGTGTTCCCCCCGGGCCGGCGGGCCGCGGCGATCGCCGCCTACTTCGGCGTCGGGTACGCCGTCGCCACCCCGATGCCCGCGATCAGCGGCATGCTCGGTCACGCGATCGGTTGGCGCGCCTGCTTTTTCGTGGCGCCGGTCATCGGTGTCCTCGGGTTGCTCGTCACGTGGCGGTTCGTACCCGAGACGGTGCGCGCGGGGCGTCGGCTCGACGTGCTCGGCATGGCGTTGTTCGCCGTCGCGCTGCTGGGACTGATCTTCGGCGTCTCGCGCATCGAAACCGGCATCAACACCGTCGGCCTGGTGGCGATCGGAGTCGGCCTGGTGGCCGGATGCGCATTCGTCATGCAGGAGTTGCGCGCCACGGACCCGGCGCTCGACATGCGGGTGTTCCGGTCGGGCCGGTTCAACGCCGCCGTGACCGCCGGTGTGTTGTTCAACATCGTGCTCGGCGGGTCGATGGTGTTGCTGTCGTTCTATCTCGTCACGGTCCGCAAGGAGTCCCACGAACTGTTCGGCCTGCTGCTGATCCCCGCCACCGCGTTGGCCGCCGTCGCCGCCACGTCCGCCGGCCCCACCGCGAACCGGTTCAGTCCCCGCACGGTGATGATCACCGGGCTCATCGTCATGCTCGGCGGGCTGCTGACGATGCGGCTCTACGACCTCGACACGACGCGTACGACGGTGTTCATCACCACCGCGCTGATCGTGGTCGGCGGCGCCCTCGTCACCACCCCGCAGGCGATGATCATGATGAGCAGCGCGCCAACGGATCTCGGCGGCGCGGTGTCTGCGGTCAAGAGCGCGGTCAACGAGGGCGGATACTCGCTCGGGCCCGCGCTTTTCGCGCTCGTCGGCATCAACCTGTTCCTCACCGACAGCGCGCACGACCTGTCCCAGTCCGGCATCACGCGCGCCGAGACACGCGAGGCGCTGCTGACGGTGCACGGCGGTCACGGAGCCCAGATGGTCAACCCCGACCAGGCGCGGCTGGTGGTGGAGCAGGCCCCGCACAACGCCGTCGACGCCATCCACACCCTGAGCCTGATCATGGCCGTCGGTCCGGTCGCCGCGATCATCCTGGCGCTGTGGTTGATCAAGCCCGCAAAGCGCTCAGCAAGCGGCCAGTAGATCGTCCAACGCGCCTTCGAAACCGTCGGCAAGGTCCCAGAGATCGTTGACCAGTTTGCGGCACGCGATGATTCCGACGTTCAGCTTGCCGGTCAACGACATCACGGTGATGTTCAGCCCGGAACCGTGGAAGATCGGGCCGAGCGGGTAGAGCGCTTTCATCTCCGCGCCCATCGCGTACAACTTCTCCTGCGGCCCCGGCACATTCGAGATCACCACGTTGTGGATCGCGGCCCGCTTCAGCGGGGTGTGCGACAGCACCTCCATCGCCACTCCGAACAAGGCGGGTGGCAGTGCCTGAGTCACGTCGGCCAACAGCGTGGGAGCGATGTCGGCGCTGTGAGCCTTTGCGCGCGAGCTGGATTCGGCGATGGTGCGTAACCGCTCGGCGGGGTCCTCGATGTGGGTCTGCAGGTTGTTGAAGAAGCCCGACAGCTGATTACGGCCCGGACGGTCGGACTTGTCGTGCACCGACGCCGGAACCACCGCGATCAGCGGCTTGTCCGGCAGCTCTCCGCGCTTGAGCAGGTACTGACGCAGGGCGCCGGCGCACAGCGCCATCACCACGTCGTTGACCGTGACGTCGAACGCGTTCTTCACCTTCTTGACGTCGTCGAACTCAAGCTGTGCCAGCGCGATGGTGCGGTCGGAGGTGATCTCGGCGTTGAACACGGTCGCGGGAGCCGAGAACGGGGCAGCCATGGCCTTGCCGCTGCGCGCGCGGGTGATGGTGCTGACGATGGTGGACATCGTCGCGGGCACCGCCCTGGTGAGTTGCAACGGACGCATGAACGCCCGGATCAGACCATCGGCGGCGATCTCCAGTGGCCTCGCGCCGCCGAAGCCCTCGACGGGCTCGGGTGGTGGACCGTCGGGTGCGACGTCGCACAGCTTGCTGATCAGGTTGGCCGCCGACACCCCGTCCACCGCGGCGTGGTGCACCTTGATCATCAGCGCGACGTCCCCGGCGTTGAACGGGTCGGTTTCGGAGATGCCCTCGATCACCCACATCTCCCACAGCGGCTTGCTGCGGTCCAGCGGCGCCGCCGCGATGCGCGAGCAGACATTGACCAGTTCGTTGCGCCCTCCCGGCGCGGGCAGCGCGATGCGATGCAGGTGATACTCCAGGTCCAGCTCGTCATCGTCGACCCAGACCGGATGGTCGAGGTTCAGTTGACTGTTGGCGAGCTTTGCCCGCAATTCGGGCAGTGCCTTCAACCGCATGGCCAGGTGCTCGCGAACCCGCTCGAAGTCGTAGCCACCGGGGATGGTCGAGGTGTCAAGGCACGCGATTGAACAGACATTCAGTGGGACACTGGATGATTCGCTGTAGAGCATCGTCGCGTCGAACGCACTGAGCCGTTCCATTGACGCGGCGTACCCGGGTTGACACCCGCGTCAAACCATGACCGCAGTTAGGTCGATCTCAGCCCTGCTTGGTGGCCTGTGGGGCATGGCGAGCTACGGTCGCGTCCATCGCCTCGCGCAGCGCCGGTATCTCGTCGACCAAGCGGGCGAGGTCGTCGCGGTTGATGTGGAGCACCTCGGCCCGCCCCGTCGTCGTCACGGTCGCGTTGCGCAACGCGCCGCGGCGCAACACCGATTCGCCGATCACCTCGCCCGGGCCGACGACGGCGATGCGGTCGTGACCGACGTACACGCCGACCTCGCCGCTGAGCAGGATGTAGCAGGCGTCCGACGGGGTCTGCTCCTGGATCAGCGGCCATGGCCCCGACGTGGACGTGCGATGCGCGGCTTCGACCAGGCGCCGCAGGTCGCTGTCGGAGAACTTGGAGAAGGTTTCGAACTCGCGAAGACGGCGGGCGTCCTGTTCGATTTCCTGTCTGCGGGCCTGTTCACTTTCGCGGGCGTATTTGCGGTTGTCCATGAGGTCCCCGATCTACGGTGTTTCCCTGGCCGAACCGTAGTCCTCCTGCTGCGATTTGTGCACAGAAACGAGCGCTGAGCGCGCCTAGATGTGCACAAGTCGCCGGTCAGCGGTTCGCTGAGCCGTACTCCAGCGCGGGTTCGGCCGAGTCGACCTTGCCGTTGCTCGAGATCGTCAGCAGGCCGGGTTGCACGTCGTAGCGCGCGCCGTCGGCCGGATTGGTGGCGACGAACCCGTTACCCACCGGTCGCGCGTTGTTGAGCTGCACGTTGGCCCCGTCGCGCAGCCGCTCTCCGCGGTACTGATAGCTGCCCGCACCCGTTTCGCAGATCACCGCCAGCGACTGCGCCGTCCGGATCGCCGCGACCGGCGTGCTCCCCGAGTCGCAGCGCGTGGTGTGCCCGATGAAGCCCTGCGAGTCCGTGCCTGACACCCCGGCGATCGGCGGTCCGGTGGTCGTCGGCGTCGTCGTGGTTGTCGTGGTTGTCGTCGTCGACGGCGCGGTGGTCGTGGGCGGGGTCGTCGTCTCGGTCGTCGTCGACGGCGGCACGGCCAGCGGCGTCTGCGGCGCCGAACCGCTCCCGTTGTCGCTGAACGCCAGCACCATGGCCAGCACCACCGCCGCGGTGAACAGCACGACCGTCGTCACGACCAGCCCAACCTGCGCCGGACCGAAACGCTTGCGGTTTGTCGGTGGCGGCGGCTGCGGTGCATACATCGGCGGATAGCGGGTGCTCGCCGGGTTTGGGTCCACCGCGGAAAACTGGCGCGTCGACGGAGCCAGCGGCGGTGGCGGGGCTACCGGCATCGCGACCGGTGGCTGCTCGGCCGCAGCGGCGGCCGCCTTGGCCAACTCGCCGGCCGTCGTGTAGCGGTCCGTGGGCTTCTTCGCCATGCCGCGCTCGATGACCTCGTCGAACGCCCGGCTGATGCCGCGTCGCATGATGCTCGGCCGCGGCGGCGGCGAGAACAGGTGCGCGCCCATGATCTCGCGCAGATCGCCGGAGTCGTACGGCGCCCGGCCGGTTAGGCATTCGTAGAGCAGGCAGGTCAGCGAGTAGATGTCGGAGGCCGGGCCGCCCCGTTCGCCGCTGATGCGTTCGGGCGCCATGTACGCACACGACCCGATCACCAGGCCGGTCTTGGTGACGTTCGCTTCGCCGCCGCCGTGCGCGATGCCGAAGTCGACGATGTAGGCGAAATCGTCGTGGGTCAGCAACACGTTCTCGGGCTTGATGTCGCGGTGTACCAGCCCATTCGAATGCGCGGCGTCCAGCGCGGCCGCGACCTGGGCGATGATCGACACCCCCCGCGTCGCCGGCAACGGACCGGCCGTCCGGATCAACTCCTTGAGGCTGGCCCCCTCGACCAGGCGCATGTCGATGTAAAGCACACCGTCGATGTCGCCGAAGTCGTGAACCGGGATGACGTGCGGTTCCTGCAGGCGCGCGGCGACGCGCGACTCCCGCCGGAAACGTTCCTGGAAGGCGGGATCGGCCGCCATATCCGGGCGCAGCAGCTTGATGGCAACGGTCCGTTCCTTTGCGGTGTCCCAGGCGCGGTAGACCTCGCCCATCCCGCCGACGCCGATCAGAGACTTCAGCTCATACGGCCCGAATCGCGTGCCCAGACGGGAACCGCCCTTCGGGGAGCTCACATGCCATCCTTTCTCTTCTCGACACCAGCGCAGCAATCAGTGGTGTTCCCGCAACGCCGTCCTACGTAACCCGCTCCCCGCAGCGGGTGGCCTGCCGACTCCGATGTCGCAGCAGCACAGGCGATTTCCTCAGTGCGCCAGGCTACCGATTATTTCGCTCGGCGGTGAACGCGACGGTCACCGCGTCGGCGACCTTCATCGCGCCCATCAGCATGGAGTACGGCTTGAGGCCGAAGTCAGAGTGCCGCACGGTGGTTTCGCATGACATGCGCCACACATCGTCGAGGTCCTGCACGATCACGTCGACGACCTGGTCGCGCGTCTTGCCGTTGATCTGCAACGTTCCGGTGAGACGGTATCCGTCTTCGATCTTCTTGATATCCCTGGTTTCGAACTCGATACGCGGAAACCGCTTCGCATTCAGCACTTTCAGCGCATTCGACCGCGCGAGCGCCTTCTCGGGTCCGGTCAGCGGCGTCACGCCGCCCTCACCGCTGAGCACCTCGAGCGAGTCCACCTCGACCGTGAGCGCCACCTCGGCGGGTTCGCCATCGGACCAGCCGACCGTGGCATGCCAGGAGTTCAGGGCGATGGTCAGGCGGTGACCCATCTTTGCCGCCCGGCCCTCGACACCGGTGCGGATCTCGAGGCGGCCCTCGGATTCATCCATGGTCCAGGTCTGAGCGTTCATGCATTCATTGTCGCGGTTCCCGGAAACTGATCGTGACTGTCGCAACCACGACTAAGGCCTTTTGTCCCTACCCGTCGATATCGGGCGAACGCGACACTTCAGTGAAAGGGGACGGAAGGACCGGTGAGCGATGACCCCGATCACGTGTCCGCAGTGCGACGAGAACTTCGATGAACAGGAAGTCCACTGGGTGACCAATGCCGAGGGCGGGATCATCTATCGCCTGCCCTGTGAGCACATGGCGGTCGGTACCTGGAAGGACGGCGTCGTGAGCTACGGACCCGAACACGTATGGGAGCGTCCGGTCGATCCCGTTCACCATCATCGCTATTTCCACGACCACCACCACAGCTTCATCGACGACCTGGACAAGATCCTCGAGGAGAAGCTGCACGAGGAGTAGCGCCGTTTCGTGACGTCTCCCCCGGGTACCTCCACGCGATGGAGTCAGCCCACTTCACCGACATCACCGTGTCCGTCGATGGCACCGAGCACTCCGTGCGCGTCGACAACCGCGTGACCCTGCTCGACCTGCTCCGCGAACACCTCGGCGTCACCGCACCCAAGAAGGGCTGCGACCACGGTCAGTGCGGGTCGTGCACGGTTCTGCTCGACGGCCGTCGCGCCACCACCTGCCTGGCGTTCGCGGTCGCCCACGACGGCGCCGAGATCGTCACCGCCGCCGGCCTCGGCGACGGCGACACCCTGCATCCCGTCGCCCAGGCGTTCCTCGACCACGACGGCTTCCAGTGCGGCTACTGCACGCCCGGCCAGATCTGTTCGGCCGTCGGCATGCTCGACGAGGTCAAGTCCGGCGCGCCCAGCCACGTCACCGACGATCTCGAGAAGCCGCCCGAGCTGTCCGCCGAGGAGATCCGCGAACGCATGAGCGGCAACCTGTGCCGGTGTGCCGCCTACCCCAACATCGTCGCCGCCATCAGCGAGGCCGCCCGATGATCCCGTTCGCCTACCACCGCGCCTCCAGTGTCGCCGACGCGGTCACCACGGTCGCCGACCGTCCCGACGCCGTGTTCCTCGCCGGCGGCACCAACCTGGTCGACCACATGAAGCTCGGCATCCTCGAGCCGTCCCTCGTGGTCGACGTCGGCCACCTGCCCCTCTCCGATGTCGACCAGTTGCCCGACGGCACCCTGCGCGTCGGCGCCGACGTCCGCAACAGCGACCTCGCCACCCACCCGGTGGTCCGCAGCCGCTACCCGGTTCTCGCGCGTGCGCTGTTGTCGGCGGCCTCCGGCCAGCTGCGCAACCTCGCAACCACCGCGGGAAACCTGTTGCAGCGCACCCGATGCGTGTACTTCCAGGACGTCACCACACCGTGCAACAAGCGCACGCCGGGCGAGGGGTGCTCGGCGATCGGCGGCTACGTGCGCTACCACGCGATCCTCGGCGCCTCGGAACACTGTGTAGCCGTGCATCCTTCGGACATGGCCGTGGCGATGGCCGCGCTCGACGCGTACGTCGTGTTCGTGGACGGCGATGGCGAACACCGCCTGCCGCTGACGGAGTTCCACCGGCTGCCCGGCGACCGGCCCGACCGTGACACCGAGTTACCGCCCGGCGCGCTCATCACCGCGGTCGAGATCCCTCCGCCCCCGCACGGCGCTCGATCGACGTACCGCAAGGTGCGCGACCGCGCCTCCTACGCGTTCGCCTTGACGTCGGTGGCCGCAGAACTCGTCGTCGACGACGGCGCAGTCACGAGCGCCCGCATCGCGCTCGGCGGCGTCGCCCACAAACCGTGGCGTGCCCGCCGTGCCGAAGAGATCCTCACGGGCGCGCCGGCCACCGAGGACTCGTTCCGCCGGGCCGCGGACGCTGAACTCGAGGATGCACAACCGCTGCCGGGCAACGAGTTCAAGGTCGAGCTGACCCGCCGCACCGTCATCGCCACCCTGACCGAACTGAGCGAGCAACGATGACCAGCCTCGAACCCCGCGTCATTGGCACGCGTGTCACCCGGCTCGACGGGCCCGCCAAGGTCACCGGCACCGCCGACTACGCGTACGAGTACGCCGTCGAGAACGCCGCCTACCTTCATCCGATCCAGGCCACCATCGCCAACGGCAGGATCACGACGATGGACTCGTCGGTGGCCGAGGCGGTCGACGGAGTTCTCGCCGTGCTCACCGCTTTCGACAAGCACCGGCTGGCCGACACCTCGAACGGCGACCTCACGATCCTTCAGGGACCGCAGGTGAACTACCGCGGCCAGTTGATCGGTGCGGTGGTGGCCGAGAGCGCCGAGACCGCCCGTCAGGCCGCGGCACTGGTGCAGGTCGAGTACGACGCTTCCCCGCACGACGTCGAACTGCGTGCCGACCATCCGAAGCTGTACGCACCCGAGCAGGTCAACGCGGGCCACCCGACCGACACCGCCGAGGGCGACGCCGAAGCAGCGCTGCGCGACGCGCCCGTCGTCGTCGACCAGACCTACTCCACCCCGCACGAGCACAACAATCCGATGGAGCCACACGCATGCATCGCGTTGTGGGACAACGAAACCCTGACACTGTGGGATTCCACGCAGGGTGTCCATGTGGTTCGCAAGGAGATGGTGACGACGTTCGGCCTCGACCCCGAGAAGGTGCGCGTGATCGCGAAGAATGTCGGTGGCGGGTTCGGCTCCAAGGGCGCCCCGCACTCGCACAATGTGCTCGCGGTGATGGCCGCGCAACGGGTTCCGGGTCGACCGGTGAAGTTCGCCGTGACCCGGCAGCAGATGTTCGACTTCGTCGGATATCGCACGCCCACCATTCATCACCTGCGTCTCGGTGCCGAGCGTGACGGGATGTTGACGTCGGTGAGCCACGACGTGATCGCCCAGACCGCCACGGTCAAGGAATTCGCCGAGCAGGCCGCGGTTCCCACCCGGATGATGTACGCGGGAGCGAACCGCAAGACGTCACACCGGTTGGCGGCCCTCGACGTGCCCGTCCCGTTCTGGATGCGCGCTCCCGGTGAGTGTCCGGGCATGTTCGCTCTCGAGGTCGCGATGGACGAACTGGCCGTCGCGTGCGGCCTCGACCCGATCGAGTTGCGTATCCGCAACGAGCCCGCCGTCGACCCCGAGACCGGCAATCCGTGGTCGGACCGCCGCCTTGTCGAGTGCCTGCAGACCGGTGCGCAGCGGTTCGGCTGGGCATCGCGTGATCCCGAGCCGGGAACCCGTTGCGAGGGTGAGTGGTTGGTCGGCACCGGTGTGGCGTCCGCGGTGTATCCCGCGATGATCCAGCCGGGTAACAGCGCCCGCATCGAATGCGTCGCTCGGGGTCGCTACACGGTCGCGATCGGCGCCGTGGACATCGGGACCGGCACATGGACGGCGTTGAGTCAGATCGCCGCCGACGCGCTGGGCTGCGAGCTCTCGGCGATCGACCTGCAGATCGGCGACACCGATCTGCCCGCCGCGTCGGTCGAGGGCGGCTCGTCGGGTATCAGCTCGTGGGGGCGCGCGATCGTCGCTGCGGCACAACAGTTCCGGCACGACCACGGGGATCACCCGGACGTCGGCGTCACCACCACCGCGAGGCGCCGGAGAACGAAGAGGCGCCGAACTTCGGGATGTATTCCTTCGGTGCCCATTTCGTCGAGGCACGGGTCAACCGGTACACAGGTGAGATCCGGGTGCCTCGGATGCTCGGCGTGTTCTCCATCGGGCGGGTGATCAATCCGGCGACGCTGCGCTCGCAGCTGATCGGCGGCATGACGATGGGGTTGTCGATGGCGCTGCACGAGGAGAGCGTGCGTGATCCCCGCTTCGGCCACATCGTCACGAGGGACCTGGCGACGTACCACTTCAGCTCGCACGCCGACGTCCCGGCGATCGAGGCGATGTGGCTCGACGACGTCGACAAGCACTCGAACCCGATGGGCTCGCGCGGCGCGGGCGAGATCGGCATCGTCGGCTCCGCCGCAGCCGTCGTCAACGCCGTCTACCACGCCACCGGCATCCGGGTGCGCGACCTACCCGTGATGTGTGACGCGCTGCTGGGTTAGGTCGGGACGGCGACCCTGCTGACGACGCTAGCGAGCCGGCACCAACACGATGCTGCCCATGGTCTGCCGATTGACGAGGGCGCGGTGTGCCTCGACGACGTCGTCGAGGCAGTACTCGGTAACACTCGGGCGGAGGCGGTCGTCGGCGACAAACGCGATGAGCTGCTCGAGGGCCTGACTGATTGTGTCCGGGCGACTGCGCCAACCCATCAGCGAATAACCGCTCACGGAGAGATTCTGTGCCATCAGCGCCATTCCGGGGTACGTGGATGCGGTTCCACTGGCGGCTCCGAACGTCACGATCCGACCGAACGAAGCCATTACGTCCATGGTGTCGAGCGAGATTTGACCGCCGACGGAGTCGAGGACGAGGTCGACGCCGCGCCCGTCGGTCAGCTCGAGCACGGTCTTGGCCCATCCGGCTTCGGAGTAGTCGACAGCGAAGTCGGCGCCGTGCGCTCGAATATGGTCGAGTTTGCGCGGCGTTCCCGCCGTACCGATGACGACCGCCGCGCCGAGCAACCTCGCCAGCTGGATCGCGAGGGTCCCGACACCTCCTGCGGCGGCGTGCACCAGCACGGTATCGCCAGACCTGACTCTCCCGGCTTGGCGCAAGGTCTGGTATGCGGTCACTCCGTGAATCCAGAGGGTGGCCGCCTCACGGCTGTCCACCGTGTTGGGCAGCGTCACGACCGAATCCGATTGGGCTACGGCGAGTTCGGCGTAGCCGTGCTCAACCATCGCCGCCACCCGCGATCCGACTGCCGGCCCACCGGGGCCGGAGCTGCGCACCATCCCTGCGATCTCTTGCCCGACCCCGGCGGGCAGGTCGAAGGTCCCGAACGCGCCCTGCCGCTTCATCACATCGCCGTAGGTGACGCCGGCGGCTTCCACCTCGATCAGCACCTCATCCGGTCCGGGTACCGGCACCGCGCTGTCGCTGACTTGCAGCACCTCCGGTCCACCGAACTCGGTCATCCAGACGGCTCTCATCTTCCCTCCTGAACAGGCTGGGCGAGAACGCGATCCACGTCGTCCCCCACGGATGCGGGGCCGCTCTCGGTGCTGCGGTAACCGATGTAGCCGTCCGGCCGGATGAGCACGTAGCCACCGTCTGGCAGGTCATAGGCGGCGCTGACCGCGTCATCGGCTACCTGGACAACGCGTACCCAATCGGGCAACTCCGTCGGGGCGGGCGCGGCTCTGCCCAATATCAGCAGAGTGTGCCGCGTGGTGTCCAGCAGGTCGAAGAGTCTTGTGGCGGTGCCCTCTTGCGCGCTGAGTTTCACGTCGGGTGCGCGGTCGCCGACGGCGATCCGACCATGGGGGGCGCTGCCCGATCCGTCGTGATAGGACACGTCGATCTGTGAGATCGCACGCAGCAGGGCCCGTTGAACCGGTTGACGCGCCAGAATGCGCGGAGCGACGGTGCGGCGCATCTTCGTGCTCACCGGGTTGCGCAGCAGGGTCATCCGGGTGACGCGCCGGGTTCCTTTGACGAGTCGGCGGGCGACCGGCGCCCGCTCGGCGGCGTAACTGTCCAGCAACGCCTGGTCGGCCTCGCCGCGTACCACCGCCGCGAGCTTCCAGCCGAGGTTGAAGGCGTCCTGGATGCCCGTGTTCATCCCCTGCGCACCCACCACCGAGTGAATATGGGCGGCGTCACCGATGAGGGAAACCCTTCCAGCCGAGTGGGACTCGACCCTGCGCTGGTTGATCCGGAATCGGCCAGCCTGCCTGATCTCCGCGATCTTGGCCCCCGGTGGGGCACAGATGTCGACGGCGCGCTGCAATTCGGCGTGCGTTACGTCGCCGGTTGGGGCGGGTCGCTCGTTCTGTGCGACAGCAATCCGATGCCAGCCGTGCAGCATCGGAAAGTAGGCCACGAATCTGCCCCGGTTGAGGAAGGCGAAGAACTCGTCGCCGGGCAGATCCCAGTCCATTCGTAGATCGGCGACCGCGAAGTTCTCCTCGAACGCCGAGCCGAGGAAGCGCAGCCCGAGCTGTCGTCGGACGGCGCTGTGCGCTCCGTCCGCACCGACGATCCAGCTTGCCCGCACCGTGTCGCTGCCGCCGTCGGGGCGCCGCACCTCGGCGCTTACGTGGTCGGCGTTTTGGGTGAGTGCGACCATCTCGACCCGGTGCTCGACGTGTGTGCCGAGCGCGGCGAGGTTCGCGGTGAGGACCTCTTGCACCTCGTTCTGCGGGATCATCAGCAGAAACGGATAGGGTGACGGCAGAGCAGCGAAGTCGGCTCGCAGGATCTGCCGGTTTTCACTGAACACGTTGAACACTCGCGCTTTCAGCCCGCGCGCGAGTAGCTGCTCGGTGATCCCCTGCCGGTCAAAGAGTTCGAGGCTGCGAGCCTGTACGCCCAACGCACGCGTCTCAGTGTTGGGCCCGGTCGCGGCGTCGATGATTCGGGTGCGGATACCGCGGCGAGCCAGTTCGTTGGCCATCGTCAGGCCGGTGGGCCCCGCACCGACGATCAGCACATCGGTGTGGGCGGAATTCATGAACCCTCCTCTGCGGGAATTTTGGCGGCCAGGAGTCGCTCGAACATCTCGACGAGCTTGCGGCGGTGCGCGGTCTGGTCCAGATCGGTGATCGGGGCATAGGTCTCATGTAGTCCCTGAAGGGCGCCGAGCAGGACGACAGCGGTGAACTGCGGATCGCTGACGGTGAATTCGCCCTGTTGCACGCCCTCGTCGATCAGCGCGGTCACGGCGGGTAGCACGTCGGCGACGACTTGCGCGGTCACGCGGTGGTGCATATCGGTGAACGCCCGCGAGTAGAGATCGGCGATCAGGCCCGAGGTGGCGGCGTCGGTCAGTTCCCGGTAGCTGAAGTGGAAGTCCATCAGGCGGGCGGTCGGGGTCCGCGAGTGGTCCGTCAGCGCCGCTATCCAGGTGTCGGCGATCTGTTGCGAAGCCGCCAGCACACACGCTTCGAACACTTCGTCCTTGGATCGGAAGTGGTGGTAGAAGCAGCCTTTCGCGACGCCGAGTTCTCCGATGATCGCTGCGACGGTGGTTTTCTCGTAACCGTTCTCGGTGAACAGCTTGAGCGCGGCGCCGACGATCTCGCTCTTTCGCACTTCGGGTTGCTTGATCTCCCGCACCTGCCCTACGCTACAGACCGACGGTCGGTCTGTCTAGGAGGTGCCATGCGGAGCGTTCCTCGAACCGAACACCGGGTCGATCTGAGCGGCGGGGTCATCGAATACACGGATACCGGTGGCGACGGTCCTGTCGTCGTGCTGCTGCACGGGGTCAACATGGATAACTCCCTGTGGGACAACGTTGTTGCCCGGTTAGCACCGGCGCATCGGTGCATCTGTCCCACGCTTCCGCTCGGCAGCCACCGCCTGCCGATGAGGCGTGGGGAGCTGGTGACCCATACGGGCGTCGCGGCACTGGTCGGCGAGTTCATCGACAGGTTGGATCTACGCGACGTGACGCTGGTGCTCAATGACTGGGGAGGTGCGCAGTTCCTGCTCGCCGAGGGCGCCGAGCGAATCTCCGCACTCGCCCTGGTCGCCTGCGAAGCTTTCGACAACTTCCCGCCGGGACTACCGGGGAAGGCCATCGCCTCCAGCGCGAGAATCCCCGGTGTCCTGTGGCTGACGATGCAGCTTCAACGGTTCGGCTGGTTCCGCCGCGCCCCTGGCGGCTGGGGTTGGATGGCCAAGCACCCGATACCCAAAGACGTGATGGATCAATGGTTTCGCCCAGCGCTGGTCGACAGCCGAGTGCGGCGCGATCTGCGCACCTTCGCCGGCTCGACGCCCAGCCGCGCGCGATTGAGCGAGCTGACCGATCAGCTTCGGACCTTCGACCGGCCGGCACTTGTGGTGTGGGCGACCGAAGACAAGGTGATGCCGGCGGAGCACGGCCGGCGTCTGGCATCGCTGTTCCCGCGTGGCCGCCTGGTCGAAATCGGCGACAGCTACACCCTGATACCGATGGATCAGCCCGCTCGCCTCGCCGACGAACTGCGAGAGTTCATTGCCGCGGGGGCCCTCAGATCGGGGGGTACGGCAAGCTGAACTCGTCGGCCAGCAGGCTCTGCACGACAATCATCGCCGCCTTCGATCCCGCGGCGATCGCGCCTGCCACGTAGGGCTGCTCGCTGCAGAGATCACCCGCGGCGAACACGCCGCTGGCCTCCGTGCGATGGATCGGGTCGATGCTGATGGTGTCGGCGGCCAATGGGCCCGGCGTGCACGCGGCACCCAGCTGCTCGGCGAGCGCTGAGCGTTGTTTGAGGGGCGCCTCGACGAGGAGCCCGTCGCGGGCCAGCCGGTCACCGTCGGCGAACGCGATCGCGCTCAGTTGTCCGTCCTCGCTGAGCAATTCGACGACTCGACGGTCTTCGATGGTCACGTCGGCGGCCTTCAGCACCTGCTTGTCCGCGGGTGACAGGTCGGTGCGCCCGTCGGTCAGCAGCACGACGTCGTCGCTCCAGCCGCGAAGCATCAGCGCGGAGTGCATCGCCTCTTCGCCGGCGGCCATGGTGGCGAGCCGCTTGTCCCGCATCTCCCAGCCATGGCAGAACGGACATTGGAAAACCGAGGTGCCCCACAGCTCGGCGAGCCCGGGCAGGTCCGGCGGGCAGTACTGCATGCCGGTCGCGAGCAGCACCCGCTTGGCAAGAATGGGATCACCGTCATCGGGCTCGAGGATGAAGCCGTTGTCGACCGGGCGGCCACTGACGATCTGGCCGTGCCGGTACTCGACGCTGGGATAGGCCGTCAGCTCGCATCGTCCTTGGGCGTACAGCTCGGCGGGCGGACGCTGGTCGTAGCCGAGCATGCCGCCCATCACCTTCGCGGCGCGGTTGCTCTGTTCGTCGGCGTCGATGACGACCGTGCGCCGTCTCGCCCGCCCCAGCACGAGGGCGGCGCTCAACCCGGCGGCCCCTCCCCCGACGACGGCACATTCCCAATCCATGGCCACATCGTTCCCGAGGTGGAGGTTGTGAAACCTTCGCGTCGATGTGCCGAGGTCAGCGGGGTATGCCCGGAGAGCGTCCGATCGTCAACAGAGCCTTGAAGTGAAGTCGACGGACGGACCGGGCCAGCAAATTCTTCATAGGGAAACCCCTGATTCCCCGGGCCCCGGTATTCCGTAGCGTCTGTGCCGGGCAACTGATCAGCGTCGCGTCCGCGAACGCTCATGGGAATGTAGTGCTGTCGGGGCGCTTCAAACAGTGCCGGGTGGGCGCGGGAGCCGGACCAGTGCTCACATTGTCGATGACCGTGGACAACCGAAGGGGAGGCGCTGTGTGCCGAGAAGAGATTCCCAAGCTAGCTTTGCGGTGCTGCGCTGGGCGCGCTGGAAGCTGTGACACCAAAGGATTTGCGCAGTGAACGCGGGCTGGTTTCCCGACCCGAGCGGCCAACCGGGGCAACGCTATTACGACGGTCAGCGGTGGACACAGCACTTTGCGCCTACTCCGCCGCCGAGCGCTGCACCACCAACGGCGGTGGCTGTGGCGGTGTCATCAGGCGGCGGAGCGAACCATGCACTGCACTTAATACTGACGATTCTCTCCTGCGGCCTCTGGCTCCCGTTTTGGATTCTGTTCGCCATCTTCAGCGGGTCGGCTGGATCATCGATCGCGGTTGGCGGAGGTCCCGGTGGTGTGAACGTAGATACGCGGTCCCGGACGCCATTGATTGTTGCGGGCGTGGTTCTGGGACTCATCGTGCTCGGCATCCTTGCCGAGAACCCCTGGCTGCTCCTCGTGCTGGTCCCGATGGTCGGTGCCGGCGGATTCCTGTTCTGGAGGCATAAGACCGCCGAGGCTCGAAAAGCCCAAGAGTTACGCGAGCAATACCGCCGTGACGTCCTGGCCGCGCGCGCCGATTACGAGAGCAAGCTCTATGCCGAGGGCGATCCGGCGGGCATCTACGGGCGGTACCCGCCGCCGAATACCGGTGCACCCGTGACGCGGTTCAACGGTGAACGTCTGCCCACGGTGGAGGCCTGACCGCGGAGCAGGGCGCATGAATCCGCTTGCTTGAGCGGGTTGCCGTCGTAAGTCAGCCCTGTATGTCCGGGTAGGGATGGTCGTCGCGGTCGGGCGCGAGCGGAACCGCCGCGAGGCCGACGAGGAACGCGGTCAGGTGGCCGACTTCGGTGAACGTGGGCCGGGCGGCGGCGTTACCGGCCAGCGCCAGCGCGGCCACGGTCTGAGCGCCGGAGCGCCACGGCTTGCGGGTGTAACCCGACAGCGCACCGGCCACCCCGAGAACGAAGTAACTCACCCCGACGTCACGGGCATTCTCGAGCCGCTGCGGCGCTCGACCCTTCCGAATCAGGAACCGCAGATAGCTCTGGCCGACGTAGGTGGCGACGACGTGCGCGCCGATCCCGACGAGAAGCCAACGCCACCAACCCAACCGGCGCTCCGCCGGCGCGACGACACCGACGAACACCGGGACGTAGGGCCACCACCTGTGGTCGTCGAGCCAGAACAAGCTGGTGGTGAGCACGCGATGGGGCTCGCTGCGCAGCCGGCGCAGGTTCGTGGAGTTCCTGCGCTGGATCCGTCGCGACCCCCCATGTCCTGCCGAGCGCTGCACGCGGGTCGTGATGAGCAAGACGAGCAGCCACGCGAAGCTGAACGGGGCGCCGGCGACGGCGCGGAGTAGCCGCACCCGCTGAGATTAGCGCGATTAGCCACGCAGGCTTGCGGGTAGGCGAGCGTCGTTAGGAGCCGGTGATGACGACTGCAGACTCGGAGATCGACCTCGACGCGCTGTCGACCGACGACCACGGATACACCGTCACGACGAGGACGAAGACGACCCGGTACTGCTCGATCGTGACGGCAAGCCGATCGAGACGTGGCGTGAACGCTACCCGTACGACGAGCGGATGAGTCGCGACGAATACGAGCGGACCAAACGGCAGCTTCAGATCGAACTGCTGAAGTTGCAGAACTGGAGCAAGCGCACCGGAGCGCGGCACGTCATCGTGTTCGAGGGCCGGGATGCGGCGGGAAAGGGCGGCTCGATCCAGCGGTTCATGGAGCACCTCAACCCCCGCGGCGCGCGGGTCGTCGCGCTGGAGAAGCCGACCGAAGAAGAGAAGTCGCAGTGGTACTTCCAGCGGTACGTCAAGCATCTGCCGACGGGCGGGGAGATGGTGCTGTTCGATCGGTCCTGGTACAACCGCGCCGGCGTGGAGAGGGTGATGGGTTTCTGTACGCCTACAGCACGCCGAGTTCATGCGGCAGGCACCCGCGTTCGAGGAGATGCTGGTCAACTCCGGACTGCACCTGACCAAGTTCTGGTTCTCGGTGTCGCCGGCCGAGCAGCGGACACGGTTCGCCATCCGGCTGGTCGATCCGCTGCGGCAGTGGAAGTTCTCGTCGATGGACATGGAGGCGGTCAACCGCTGGGAGGACTACACCAGGGCCAAGGAGGAGATGTTCGTCGCGACCGACACCGACTATGCGCCGTGGATCGTCGTGAAGAGCAACGACAAGAAGCGGGGTCGAATCAACGCAATGCGATACCTGTTGTCGCGCTTCGACTATGACGACAAGGACGACGAAGTGGTCGGTGAGCCGGACCCGTTGATCGTGGGCCGGGCGCTGGAGGATTGACGCGCCGGATTTGTCGGACCCTTCTGTGATGATGTGGTCATGTCGATCGCTTCTGCGGATGCCCGGGTGGATGTGGGTCCCCACGAGCGTTTGGTGGGCCTGTTGGGGCAGTTGGCCGAGTTGTCGGGACAGCGCAACGCCATCGATGGGCGCATCGTGGAAATCATCGCCGAGATCGACCGCGACGGGCTGTGGTCAACCGCCGAAGGTGTGCGCTCGGTCAAAGCGCTGGTGGCCTGGAAACTGGGCATGGCAGATGCCACCGCCAAAAACGTGGCCGCCGTGGCGCAGCGCTTCGACGAGTTCCCGCGCTGCACCACCCAGATGCGCCAGGGCCGCCTGTCGCTAGATCAGGTCTGGGTCATCGCCCAGTACGCCGGGGCGGGCTCTGATGAGCACTACGCCCAGATGGCCTCGGTGGCCACAGTCAACCAACTGCGGTTCGCGATCAAACTCGAACCGCGCCCCCAACCCGACCACCGCGACCCCCCACGCGGCATCAGCAAAACCATCGGCGAGCAGGCCACCACCTACCGCATCACCCTGCCTCACCTCGAGGCCGCCGCACTCGAGGCCGCCCTGCAATCACACCGCGACGCGCTCATCGGCGAGCACACCGCCGATCACGGCCCCGACACCGGCGCTGACACCCACGAACGCCGACAGCTCGGCGATCTACGGTGTCGCCCGCCGTTTCCCACCTTGGCCGATGCGTTCATGCGCATGGTGCACAGCGCCTGGGACACCGAGGTGGCCCGACGCCCCCACGATCAACACACCACCGCCATCGTGCACCTGGACCTGGACAAGCCCGCGGCCTGGCCGCATCTGGGGCCGGTGCTCTGTGAAGCCGAGCGGCGCATGCTGTTGTGCGACACCACCTGCCAAGTGTGGCTCCAACGCCACGGCCAACTCATCGGATCGGGGCGCTCCACGCGGGTGATCAGCCGCCGACTACGCCGAGCACTCGAACACCGCGACCGCACCTGCCAAGTACCCGGCTGCTGGGCCACCCGCGGGCTACACGCCCACCACATCGTGCACTGGGAAGACGGCGGACCCACCGAACTGCACAACCTGATACTGGTGTGCCCGTATCACCACCGCATGCACCACCGCGGCCAGATCATCATCACCGGCCCCAGATGCGGCCAGGCCGCGGGCTTGTCCAGATCCAGGTGCACGATGGCGGTGGTGTGTTGATCGTGGGGGCGTCGGGCCACCTCGGTGTCCCAGGCGCTGTGCACCATGCGCATGAACGCATCGGCCAAGGTGGGAAACGGCGGGCGACACCGTAGATCGCCGAGCTGTCGGCGTTCGTGGGTGTCAGCACCGGTGTCGGGGCCGTGATCGGCGGTGTGCTCGCCGATGAGCGCGTCGCGGTGTGATTGCAGGGCGGCCTCGAGTGCGGCGGCCTCCAGGTGCGGCAAGGTGATGCGGTAAGTGGTGGCCTGCTCACCCACGGTCTTGCTGATGCCCCGCGGGGGGTCACGGTGGTCGGGTTGGGGGCGCGGTTCGAGTTTGATCGCAAACCGCAGTTGGTTGACCGTGGCCACCGAGGCCATCTGGGCGTAGTGCTCATCAGAGCCCGCCCCGGCGTACTGGGCGATGACCCCGACCTGATCCAGCGACAGGCGGCCCTGGCGCATCTGGGAGGTGCAGCGCGGGAACTCGTCAAAGCGCTGGGCGATGGCGGCCACGTTTTTGGCGGTGGCATCTGCCATGCCCAGTTTCCAGGCCACCAGCGCTTTGACCGAGCGCACACCTTCGGCGGTGGACCACAGACCGTCGCGGTCGATCTCGGCGATGATTTCCACGATGCGCCCATCGATGGCGTTGCGCTGTCCCGACAACTCGGCCAACTGCTCCAACAGGCCCACCAAACGCTCGTGGGGACCCACATCCACCTGGGCATCCGCAGAAGCGATCGACATGACCACATCATCACAGAAGGGTCCGACATTTAGCCTCTGTGTGAGTTCACGGGCAGGTCCGAGGGTCCGACTGGGACACGTGGTGATCCCTGAGATTTGAA